>NZ_CP021361.1:3562500-3862500 GCF_002157145.1 Acidovorax carolinensis | reverse complement strand
CTAAGCTTCAGCTACACACGACCGTACCGCAAACCGACACTGGTGCGCGAGATGAGTATTCTAAGGCGCTTGAGAGAACTCAGGAGAAGGAACTCGGCAAATTGATACCGTAACTTCGGGAGAAGGTATGCCCCAAGTAGGTGAACCTGTACAAGGCGAGCCCAACGGGGTTGCAAAAAATCGGTGGCTGCGACTGTTTAATAAAAACACAGCACTCTGCAAACACGAAAGTGGACGTATAGGGTGTGACGCCTGCCCGGTGCTGGAAGATTAAATGATGGGGTGCAAGCTCTTGATTGAAGTCCCAGTAAACGGCGGCCGTAACTATAACGGTCCTAAGGTAGCGAAATTCCTTGTCGGGTAAGTTCCGACCTGCACGAATGGCGTAACGATGGCCACACTGTCTCCTCCTGAGACTCAGCGAAGTTGAAATGTTTGTGATGATGCAATCTCCCCGCGGAAAGACGGAAAGACCCCATGAACCTTTACTGTAGCTTTGTATTGGACTTTGAACAGATCTGTGTAGGATAGGTGGGAGGCTTTGAAGTGAGGACGCTAGTTCTCATGGAGCCAACGTTGAAATACCACCCTGGTGTGTTTGAGGTTCTAACCTAGGTCCATTATCTGGATCGGGGACAGTGCATGGTAGGCAGTTTGACTGGGGCGGTCTCCTCCCAAAGCGTAACGGAGGAGTTCGAAGGTACGCTAGTTACGGTCGGACATCGTGACGATAGTGCAATGGCATAAGCGTGCTTAACTGCGAGACTGACAAGTCGAGCAGATGCGAAAGCAGGACATAGTGATCCGGTGGTTCTGTATGGAAGGGCCATCGCTCAACGGATAAAAGGTACTCTGGGGATAACAGGCTGATACCGCCCAAGAGTTCATATCGACGGCGGTGTTTGGCACCTCGATGTCGGCTCATCTCATCCTGGGGCTGTAGCCGGTCCCAAGGGTATGGCTGTTCGCCATTTAAAGAGGTACGTGAGCTGGGTTTAAAACGTCGTGAGACAGTTTGGTCCCTATCTTCCGTGGGCGCTGCAGATTTGAGGAAGCCTGCTCCTAGTACGAGAGGACCGGAGTGGACACACCTCTGGTGTATCGGTTGTCACGCCAGTGGCATTGCCGAGTAGCTAAGTGTGGAAGAGATAACCGCTGAAAGCATCTAAGCGGGAAACTCGTTTCAAGATGAGATCTGCCGGGGCCTTGAGCCCCCTAAAGAGTCGTTCAAGACCAGGACGTTGATAGGCTGGGTGTGGAAGCGCAGTAATGCGTTAAGCTAACCAGTACTAATTGCTCGTGCGGCTTGACCCTATAACTTTGATAGCCAACACACGCAAGTGTGAATAGCTCAAAGATTGTTATGCCAAGTTGACGCAGTCAAAAGACACAAAAATCTGATTCCAAACTCTATGAATTCGTTGTGTTGCTCCCACGAGCAGCACGACAACAAGTTATGCCTGATGACCATAGCAAGTTGGTACCACTCCTTCCCATCCCGAACAGGACAGTGAAACGACTTTGCGCCGATGATAGTGCGGGTTCCCGTGTGAAAGTAGGTCATCGTCAGGCTCTTACAGCCCAGCAACGCCCCACTCAACCTCTGAGTGGGGCGTTTCTGCTTTTGGGGAAGCACAATTGCAACCGCCTGCCCCCCACAAGGTCTGCACAGTCCCATCCTTCTGCATTCGTGCGGAAAACTGCGCTAGAGGTGGCATGGAAGCGTTTCATTCAGCTATCCGCCGAACTCGCCGCGAACGCTATTCGTTGTCGGCCTCGCTCCCACCCACAAACACCTTCAGCTCTCCCGAGCCGAAAGCCTTCCATTCCTCGTTCACGGTCAGCGGCTCCGTTGCTAGCAACTGAATCCTGTCAGACGGCGTTGTCAGGGGGGCGAAATCGATGCTCAGATCTTCATCCGAGAGTTGTGCGACTGCAAAAGGATGCTGTCGTTGCAGGTGATAAAGGTGGGTGGAGGCGTGTGCCCACAGTGCTTCTCCGTTGGACAGGAGAAAGTTGAACGTGCCGTGCGCTGCAATCCGTGGTGTCAGTTCGCGCAACGTGCGGGTGAGTTCTTCGATGCGGGGCATCCCGGCATGTGACTTGGCAAGTTCCTGCAGCAGCCAGCAAAAGGCATGTTCGCTGTCGGTGTTGCCCACGGGATGAAAATGCGTATGCAACCGGGGCCGAAATTTCTTTAAATCACCGTTGTGCGCAAAAACCCAGTAGCGCCCCCACAGTTCGCGCACGAAAGGGTGGCAGTTCTGCAGGCTGACCGGGCCCTGGGTGGCCTTGCGGATGTGGGCGATGACGTTGAGGCTCTTGATGGGATAGTGCCGAATGAGTTCTGCAATGGGCGAATCCGCGGCGCGCTGATGGTCCACGAAGTGGCGCAGGCCCCGGTCTTCAAAGAAGGCGATGCCCCAACCATCCGCGTGGTCCGCCGTATTGCCGCCACGTTGGGCAAACCCCCGAAAGCTGAAGGTAATGTCCGTGGGCGTGTTGCTGTTCATTCCAAGCAGCTGGCACATGGGAATATCCGGTGGTGTAGTGACATGGATAGTCAGGGTAGCTGCTCAGCGGATGCCTGCGCTGGTGCACCGCGCAACTGCCATGCCGCAATCAGGGCAAGCAGGCAAAGCCCTGCAAGCATCAGAAAGGTCTCGCCAAACGCTGCGATGCGTGCAGGGCTGGTGGTGGTGGCCGCCAGCGAGTCACCATGAACGCCCAGGCGCCACTCCAGCACGATGCCGCACAGACTCACGCCTGCCGCGCCCCCCAGCATGCGCACAAAACCGATGATGCTGGATCCTTGCGAGATGAGCGCCTTGTCCAGCGGCCGCATGGCGCCCAGGTTGAGCGATGGCAGGATGAAGCCCAGTCCGATCCGGCCGAGCACGGCAAACAGCACCAGCGTCCAAAGGGCCGATTGCAGCCCCACCAGCATCATCAGCGCAAAGGAGAGGCCCAGCAACGCCAGGCCCGTACTGACCAGCCAGTGGGTGGCGACCCGGTCGGCCAAACGGCCAACCAAAGGAATGCTGATCGCCAGCACGATGCCGGAGGGCAGAATGATGGTGCCCACATGCGACGGCGATAGCTGCAACCCCAGTTGCATGAAAACGGGCAGCAGATAGGTGGAGCCGAATAGCGCGGTGCCATAGATGAACGCAACCACGCTGCCCATGGCGAACTGCCGGTATTCAAACACCCGAAGATCCATCAAGGGCTTTTGCCCGCGTTGCGTAAAGCGTCGTTGCCACCAAAGAAAAAGCACCAGCGACAGCGCGGCGCCGCCCAGCAGGAGGGCAGCCTCGGCGTATGGACCGCTGTGCAGCGCCACTAGGCCATTGAGAAGGCACAGCGTGCCCAATGTGCCCAGCGTCAGGCCGCGCCAGTCCAGCGGCTCGCCACGGCGATTTGCTGGCACGCCTCCGGGGGCGGTGACGGGCACGAATTTATAGGCCAACGCGATGGACGTAAGGCACAGCGGCACGACCATGAAGAAAATGGAGCGCCAGCCAAACCAGTCCACCAGCAGTCCCCCCACGCTGGGCCCGATGGCAGGAGCCAGCACCACGCCCATGCCAAAAATGCCGCTGGCACGGCCCTGCTCATGGGGTTTGAAGGCATACAAGATGATCACGGCGGGAATGGGCTGCACCACCCCGGCCGCCAGCCCCTCGGCGACACGCGCGACAAGAACCAGACTGAAATGCCCGGCCACCCCACCCCCGATACCGCCCGCCAGCAGTAGCACCATGGCACCGACGTAGGTGGCCCGGTAACCATAGCGCGATAGGAGCCACGGCGTTGTCAGCATCGACACGGTGGTGGCCACCATGAAGCCGGACGTCACCCACTGGGCGCGCTCCTGGCCCAGCGCGAAGTAATGGCTCATGTCGGGAATCGCCACGTTGACGATGGTGGACGACATGATGGACGCCATGGTCCCCACCATCACGGAAAGCAGCAGCAGCCAGCGGTAGCGGTCGCCGTAGCGCTCGCGCAGCGCGGCGATCGAGCCGGACGGCTGTGTCATGGGCGCAGTGGTCAGGAACGTTCGGTCCAGAGCTTGCCGCCGGTGGCCCAGTTTTCGCGCTTTACGTCGGTGATGAGGATGTCCACGGATTCGGGTGAGCCGCCCAGGATCTCGACCGACACGCGGGTGATTTCGGCAACCAGCTGCTTCTTTTGCTCGATGGTGCGGCCTTCCATCATTTCAATGTGGTACGTCGGCATGTTCAGTAGCTCCTCGCAATGCAATGCCTGATCATATCGGCGCGCCGGTGGCTGCGGGTCGGTGCTCTGCGTCGCCGCGGCCCCGCAAGTCGGGCAGATGCACGCGCGCCCGCGCAGGGCATCGGGAACAGCCGCCAGCGCTGCGGCCGAAAGCTGTGCCGACATGCACCAGCAGGTATCGGCCGCTTGCCCGGCAGCCACGGCGCACTGGTTGCCTTGCCCGCACAAAGGGCAGACGCTGGTATCGAGGGCAGGCTGAGGCATATGCAGGTAGTCAGGGCGGTCGCCCGGTGGGGTGACGGTCAGTGTAAGGGTGAGTGGCCCAAAAGAAAGGCACCGCGAAGGGTGCCTATCCATTGTTGTGAAAATGCGGCGTAGCGCTTATGTGCTAAACGCTAGTTGCTATTAACTATGCAGCAAAAGGGTGCCAGTGCAGTTGCAGTCTCTGCGCGTCCTTACGCGGCCGCCTTGAGCTTCAGGCGCCACGCGTGCAGCAGCGGCTCGGTGTAGCCGCTGGGCTGTTCGGTGCCCTTGGTCACCAGTTCCACCGCGGCGCGGTAAGCGTAGGAGGTATCAAAGTTTCCTGCCATGGGCCTGTACAGCGGGTCACCGGCATTTTGCTGATCGACCACGGCCGCCATGCGGCGGAAGGTTTCCTTTACCTGCGCCTCGGTCACCACGCCATGCAGCAGCCAGTTGGCCATGTGCTGGCTGCTGATGCGCAACGTGGCACGGTCTTCCATCAGGCCCACGTTGTGGATGTCGGGCACCTTGGAGCAGCCCACGCCCTGGTCCACCCAGCGCACCACATAGCCCAGGATGCCCTGGGCGTTGTTGTCCAGCTCTTGCTGCTTTTCGGCATCCGACCAGTTTGGGTTGGCGCTGACGGGCACGGAGAGCAGGCCGGTCAGCAGGTTGTCGCGTTCGGCGTTGGCATCGATTTTTTCCATCTCGATCTGGATGTCGCTGACCAGCACCTGGTGGTAGTGCAGCGCGTGCAGCGTGGCGCCCGTGGGGCTAGGCACCCAGGCGGTGTTGGCGCCCGCCTTGGGGTGGGCGATCTTCTGCTTGAGCATGTCGGCCATCAGGTCGGGCATGGCCCACATGCCCTTGCCGATCTGCGCCTTGCCGCGCAGGCCACAGCTCAGGCCCACCAGCACGTTGTTCTTTTCATAGGCCTGGATCCAGGCGCTGCTTTTCATGTCACCCTTGCGGATCATCGGGCCGGCCTGCATGGCGGTGTGCATTTCGTCGCCGGTGCGGTCGAGGAAGCCGGTGTTGATGAAGGCCACGCGGCTCGATGCGGCGGCGATGCAGGCCTTGAGGTTGATGCTGGTGCGCCGCTCCTCGTCCATGATGCCCAGCTTGACGGTGCTGCCCGGCAGGCCCAACAGTTGCTCGACACGGCCAAACAGCTCGGCCGCAAAGGCGACTTCGGCGGGACCGTGCATCTTGGGCTTGACGATGTAGACGCTGCCCTTGCGCGAGTTGCGGATGCCGTCCTTGCCATGCCCCTGGAGGTCGTGCAGTGCGATGGCGGTGGTCACCACCGCATCCATGATGCCCTCGGGGATCTCGCGCACGGTGCCCTGTGCGTCCGTCCACAGGATGGCCGGGTTGGTCATCAGATGGCCCACATTGCGCAGGAACATGAGCGAGCGGCCATGCAGGCGCACTTCGCCCTGGCCACTGGCGGCGGTGTACACGCGGTCGGGGTTCAGGCCGCGCGTCACGGTCTTGCCGCCCTTGTCAAACGATTCGGTCAGCGTGGCCTGCAGGATGCCCAGCCAGTTGCTGTAGCCGAGCACCTTGTCTTCGGCGTCCACGGCGGCCACCGAGTCTTCGAGGTCGAGGATGGTGGACAGGGCCGCTTCCAGCACCAGGTCGCTCACGCCGGCTGCATCGGTTTTGCCGATAGGCGTGGCGCGGTCGATCTGGATGTCGAGGTGCAGGCCGTTGTGCTGCAGCAGCACCGACGAGGGCGCGGCAGCATTGCCTTGATAGCCCTTGAACTGCGACGCGTCCTTCAGGCCCGTGGCGCTGCCATTGGCGAGCGCCACCACCAGCTGGCCGCCTTCGACGCGGTAGCCGGTCGAGTCCTTGTGCGATCCGCTGGCCAGTGGCGCCGTGTCGTCCAGCACCTGGCGCGCGAACGTGATCACCTTGGCGCCGCGCACGGGGTTGTAGCCCTTGCCTTTTTCAGCGCCATCGGTTTCGGGAATGGCGTCGGTGCCGTACAGCGCGTCGTACAGGCTGCCCCAGCGGGCGTTGGCGGCATTCAGCGCGTAGCGGGCGTTCAGGATGGGCACCACCAGCTGGGGGCCGGCCTGCGTGGCCAGTTCGTCGTCCACGTTGGTGGTGGTGGCCTTTACATCGGCGGGCTGGGGCACCAGGTAACCGATGGTCTCCAGAAATTGGCGGTAGGCCGCCATGTCGGTGATGGGGCCAGGGTGGGCCTTGTGCCAGGTGTCCAGCTCGGTTTGCAGGCGGTCGCGCTCGGCCAGCAGGGCGATGTTGCGCGGGGCCAGGTCGCCCACGATGGCGTCGAAGCCTTTCCAGAAGGCGCTGCTCTGCACGCCGGTGCCGGGCAAGACCTTGTCTTCCACGAAGCGGAACAGGGAGGTGGCCACTTGCAGGCCGTGGACAGAGGTGCGTGCGGTCATGGTGCGATGCCTAAGATAGAGAAATAAAGGGGAAGTACAGCCATTGGGTCCGCTGGCGCGAACCATGGACAGACTGTATTGCAATTGTTTGGTGGCATAAAGCCTTTGAATATCTCGAAACCAGTGACTTTTTTGCACAAGTGGTAGTGGTTATCGCTATAAATATAATAGCTATATGCGCTCGTCAATAAAGCGCTACAAGCCGATTTGCTGCGAAATTTTGGATAGCCGTCGCCCTGTGGTCTGAAAGCCATTTGTCTCCATAATCAGCGCCCATGGACAAACTCAAGGCTTTCGAATCCTTTGTCTCGGTGGCCACGCGCGGCAGCCTCACCGCCGCTGCCAAGGCCGAAGGCGTGGCGCCCGCCATCATGGGGCGGCGGCTGGATGCGCTGGAAGAACACCTGGGCGTGAAGCTGCTGGTGCGCACCACGCGGCGCATCAGCCTCACACATGAGGGCAGCGCGTTTCTGGAAGACTGCCAGCGCCTGCTGTCGGACGTGGCCAACGCCGAGGCCAGCGTGTCCGAAGGCGGCGTCAAGGCCACGGGGCATTTGCGCATCACGGCCCCCGCGGGCTTTGGCCGCCGCCATGTGGCGCCGCTGGTGCCGCGTTTTCGCCTGGCCCATCCGGATGTGACCATTTCGCTCAACCTCAGCGACCGCGTGGTGGACCTGGCGGGCGAGGGCTTTGACTGCGCCGTGCGCGTGGGCGACCTGGCCGATTCGTCGCTGGTGAGCGTGCGCATTGCCGACAATCGCCGCCTGTGCGTGGCCACGCCCGCTTATCTGCAGCGCCACGGCACGCCGCGCCACCCCAGTGAGTTGGTCCAGCACGATTGCCTCACGCTGTCGAGCGAAGCCTCGCAGACGCGCGGCTGGGCGTTTCGCATGCCTGCCGCGGGCGGTGGCAGCGAGGTGGTGCACCTCAAGCCCGGCGGGCCCCTCGATTGCTCGGACGGCCAGGTGCTGCACGACTGGTGCCTGGCGGGCTACGGCATGGCATGGCGCAGCACCTGGGAGGTGGAGGCGGAAATCGCAGCCGGCCGCCTGGTGGAAGTGCTGGAGGAGTTTGCCGCGCCGCCCAACGGCATTTACGTGGTTTTTCCCCAGCGCAAGCACATGCCGCTGCGGGTGCGCCTGTGGATCGATTTCCTCAAGCACAATTACAGCCAGCCCGGCTTCTGGACGGCGGCGTAACCCAATCGGTCGTTGCGCGGCGCGCCGTTGTGCCGGGGTTTACAAGGATCTGCAATGACTCTCGAAGCCGTCCTGGCCAGCCTTCACCTGGTGGCCATCCTGACCCTGGTGGTCTTCATGTCGAGCCAGGCGGCGCTGTGCCGCACTGAATGGATGAACGCCGCCGTGGTCGAGCGGCTGGTGCGGCTGGATGTGATCTACAACGTGACGGCCCTGGTGCTGCTGCTCACGGGCCTGGCGCGCGTGGTGTGGGGCATCAAGGGCATGTCCTGGTATGTCTCGCAGCCCCTGTTCCATCTGAAGGTCACGCTGTTTGTGGTCATGGCGCTCCTGTCCATCTGGCCCACGCTGTCGTTTCGGCGTTGGCGCAGCCAACTGCGCACCACCGGCGCGCTGCCCGAACCCCGCGAGGTGGGGCGGGTGCGCCGGCTGGTCATGGTGCAGTCGCATGTGCTGCCCGTGGTGGCGGTGATTGCCGTGTTCTGGGCGCGCGGCTGGTAGGCCTGCAGGGCGCGGCTTTGGGGTGGCTTGGCAAAAGCTCCTGGCGGCGCATGCAGAAAAACCCCGCGAGTCAGCATAAAAAAACCCGCCTGGCAGCGCCGGCGGGTTTTTTTATGTGCAGAGAGCCCGTTGGCTCACTTCTTGAGGCACTCGCTCATGAAGGCCTTGCGCTCATCGCCCTTCTTGCCCGTGGCCTCGGTGTTGCACGCCTTCATCTTGTCTTGCTGCGTGGCGGGCTTGTTGCTCAAGCAGGTCTTCATGAAGGCCTTGCGCTCATCGCCCTTCATGCCGGTGGCGTCCTTGTTGCAGGTGGCCATTTTGGATTGCTGCTTGGTGGGCGCCTTGGCCTCCTCGGCGGCGTGGGCGCTGAAGCCCATTGCCAAGGCCAGGCCGAGTGCAGTCAGGGAAAGAAGTTTTTTCATGGAATCTCCTGGTGT
Source organism: Acidovorax carolinensis (assembly GCF_002157145.1). Classification (NCBI taxonomy): domain Bacteria; kingdom Pseudomonadati; phylum Pseudomonadota; class Betaproteobacteria; order Burkholderiales; family Comamonadaceae; genus Acidovorax; species Acidovorax carolinensis. The sequence goes on along the minus strand of NZ_CP021361.1, from coordinate 3,853,458 downwards.
GAGTGCGTTATGGGTGGTCCCGTCGGCATTGCACCATAGAACGCTGAGCGCCACAACGCGGACAAGTCATGAACATCTCCCGTGCAGATTTCCGCGCACGGGATGCGTCTATCGGAGCGACTGGATGGGTGACACGGCGGCGGTATGGAACACCTTGAGCGCCTTCTGAATCTGCCGGGTGTCATACGCCAGGCCACCCAGTGAAAACACCACATCCCCCCGCTGCTGCCAGCGCTTGAGCGCCTTGGCGATCACGCGCAGCGCGGAGTCCTTGTGGCTAGTGTGTAGCTTGACCAGGATCACGTTTTCATGGTTGTCCAGGTGCACACGTTCCATGGCCTCCCAGGGTACGGTGTGTGGGTCGTCCGGACGCAGGTCGGTGATGCCGTTGGCGTCGATGACCACTGCAGGGTTGCGCTGCAGATACGCCTGCAGGGCCGCGCCGCCCAGCGTCCACGCGATGCAAAACGTCACGAAGGCGGCACACAAGAACAGTGCTGTGAACAACCGATCGTTCGACACATAGGCCCGATACAGGGAGTAGGCCAGGCACAGGACCATCATCAGCGTGAAGGGCACCTGAAAAAGCAGGGTCCAGCGGCGTCGATACAGCAGGATGGGCTGGGGCTGCATGCGCAAATCTCCTCTCGAACGGGTGCGGTGGGGCTATTGTGCCCATCGGCCGTCGGTGCACGGCCAGCGTGCCACAGTTGCAGGTCCTGCGCCCCCGCGCTGGCAGCCCCGTAAAATCCGTCGATGCTCACTGCCAAAAATGAATTGCTCGCTGCGCTTGCCGCCGAGCTGGAAGTCCTGTCTCCCGGCGCTGGCGCCAAGGCGGCATTTGAATCTCCCAAGGTGGCCGCCCATGGCGACTTTGCCTGCACTGCGGCCATGCAGCTGGCCAAGCCCCTCAAGCTCAACCCGCGCGCACTGGGGGAACAGATCAAGACCGCACTGGAAGCCACGCCCGCTTTTCAGCGCTGGGTGTCCGCCATCGAAATCGCCGGTCCGGGCTTTCTGAACATCCGCCTCCAACCCGCCGCCAAGCAGGAAGTGGTGCGTGAGGTGCTGGCTGCGGGCGAGCGCTTTGGTTTTCAGGCCAGCAACGGCCAGCAAGTGCTGGTCGAGTTTGTCTCGGCCAACCCCACCGGCCCGCTCCACGTAGGCCACGGCCGCCAGGCGGCGCTGGGCGATGCCATCTGCAACCTGTTCAGCACCCAAGGCTGGAAGGTGCACCGCGAGTTCTATTACAACGACGCGGGCGTGCAGATCGACACGCTGACCAAAAGCACGCAGCTGCGCGCCAAGGGCTTCAAGCCTGGCGACGACTGCTGGCCCACCGACAGCGAGAACCCGCTGGCCAAGAACTTCTACAACGGCGACTACATCGCCGACATTGCCGAAGCCTTCAAGGCCAAAGCCACGGTCAAGGCCGACGATCGCGAGTTCACGGCCAATGGCGATGTGGAGGACTACGACAACATCCGCCAGTTTGCCGTGGCCTACCTGCGCAACGAGCAGGACAAGGACCTGCAGGCGTTCAATCTGCAGTTCGACGAGTACTACCTCGAATCCAGCCTGTACACCAGTGGCCGCGTCGAGGCCACGGTGAACAAGCTCATCGCCAACGGCAAGACCTACGAACAGGACGGCGCGCTGTGGCTCAAGAGCACCGACTACGGCGACGACAAGGACCGCGTCATGCGCAAGCAGGACGGCACCTACACCTACTTCGTGCCCGACGTGGCGTACCACATCGCCAAGTGGGAGCGCGGCTTCACCAAGGTCGTCAACATCCAGGGCACCGACCACCACGGCACCATCGCCCGCGTGCGCGCCGGTCTGCAGGCGGCGGGCGTTGGCATCCCGCAGGGCTACCCCGACTATGTGCTGCACACCATGGTGCGCGTGGTCAAGGGCGGTGAAGAGGTCAAGATCAGCAAGCGCGCGGGCAGCTACGTCACGCTGCGCGATTTGATCGAGTGGACCAGCAAGGATGCGGTGCGCTTCTTCCTGCTCAGCCGCAAGCCCGACACCGAGTACACCTTCGACGTGGACCTGGCCGTGGCGCAGAACAACGACAACCCCGTGTACTACGTGCAGTACGCGCATGCGCGCATCTGCTCGGTGTTGCGCGCCTGGCAAGAAGCCGGTGGCGGCGATGTCGCCTCGCTCAAGGATGTGGATCTGTCGGCCCTGGAAGGCCCGCAGGCCCAGGCGCTGATGCTGCAGCTGGCCAAATACCCCGAGATGCTCACCGCCGCCGCCGACGGTGAGGCGCCGCACGATGTGACCTTTTACCTGCGCGATCTGGCCGCCAGTTACCACAGCTATTACGATGCCGAGCGCATCCTGGTGGACGACGAGGTGGTGAAGAAGGCGCGCCTGGCGCTGGTCGCTGCCACCGCACGGGTGTTGCACAATGGCCTGGCCGTGCTGGGCGTATCGGCCCCAGCCAGAATGTAAGCAGTTACTACCATGAAGAAAAAACAGACGGGTGGCACCACCATCGGCTTCATTGTCGGGGTCATCGTGGGCCTGGGCGCTGCCCTGGCCGTGGCCGTGTATGTGACCAAGGTGCCCGTGCCCTTCCTGAACAAGGGCGGCCTGCGTGGCGTGGACCAGGACGCCGCCGAAGCCCAGAAGAACAAGAACTGGGACCCCAATTCGCCGCTCTACGGCAAAAACCCCGCGCGCCCGCCCGCCCCTGCCGCGGCCGCCTCGGCCAGTCCCAATGGCGCGGCACCGGCCGCCGAAGTCACCGCTGCGCGTACCCCCGCCAGCAAGCCTGCGACGGCAGACGCCAAGCCGGCCACCAAGGTCGAAACCAAGCAGGCACCCTCGGCGGACCCGCTGGGCGATCTGGCCAAGGCCCGGTCGGCGGCGGTGGATCCGTTTGATTATTTTGTGCAGGCCGGTGCGTTCCCCAGCCAGTCGGGGGCCGATGCCCAGCGCGCCAAGCTGGCCATGCTGGGCTGGGAGGCCCGCGTGAGCGAGCGCGAACAGAATGGCCGCACCGTGTACCGTGTGCGCGTCGGCCCTTTTTCCAAGCGCGACGATGCCGAGCAGCTGAAGGAAAAACTGGAAAGCGCCGGCGTCGAGTCCGCGATGGTGCGTGTCCAGCGCTAGGATGGCGGCGTCCATCGCCATCGTCTGAACTTTTTCATGGGGGCGTTCTCACACCCCCAGACCAGAACAAGGAGTGTCCCTTTCATGAAACGCCGCGAGTTTTCCCTGTCCACCGCTTCGGTGGTTGCCTCTTCCGCCCTGACCCTGCCGCTGGCCACGCCGGCCATGGCACAGGCGCGCCAGTTCAAGGAGGGCAAGGACTACACCAAGCTCGCCAAGCCGTTGACGCCCGATGCGCCCGCCGGCAAGGTGGATGTGATCGAGTTCTTCTGGTACAGCTGCCCGCACTGCAATTCCTTTGAGCCCACGCTGGATGCCTGGGTCAAGGCGGCCCCCAAGGACCTGAGCATCCGCCGCATTCCGGTGGCGTTCAATGCCAGCTTTGTGCCGCAGCAAAAGCTGTATTTCACGCTCGAAGGCATGGGCAAACTCGATACGCTGCACGCCAAGGTGTTCCGCGCCATCCATGTCGAAAAGCTCAAGCTCGCCAAGGACGAGGACATCTTTGCCTGGGTGGCCCAGCAGGGCGTGGACGCCGCCAAGTTCAAGGAGGTCTACACATCCTTCACCGTGGCCAGCCAGGTACGCCGTGCCTCGGCGCTGCAAGAGGGCTATGGCGTGGAGGGCGTTCCCTCGATGGGCGTTGCTGGCCGGTTCTATACCGATGGCACCATGGCCGGCAGCATGCAGACCGTGCTGCAGGTGGTGGAGTATCTGGCGGGCGTGGCGCGCAAGGGCTGACCCCGCAGTGCCCACCCGTTCGAGAAGCCCGCGACTGCGGGCTTTTTTATGGGCTGCAGCGCCCGTGCATGGCTACAATCCGTGCAAGATTCGTGCCTCATGAAAAATAGATTCCTCTCGATCCTGCTGCTGACGGCCCTGGCCTGCGCCCCTGGCGTGGGCCTTGCCGAAAAAGCCGACCGCAACAAGCCCATGAACATCGAGGCCGATGCGTTGCGCCACGATGAGCTCAAGCAGACCAGTGTGTTCACGGGCCGGGTGGTCATGACCAAGGGTTCCATCGTGCTGCGGGGCGCGCGGCTCGATGTGCGCCAGGATGCCGATGGCTACCAATATGGCGTGGTGACGGCCGAGCCAGGCAAGCGCGCGTTCTTCCGGCAAAAGCGCGACACCCCGGCCGGCGCACCCGACGAGTTCATCGAAGGCGAGAGCGAAATCATCGAGTACGACGGCAAGGCCGACAACGTGCGCTTCATCACCCGCGCCGAGATGCGCCGCTATCGTGAATCGGTGGTGACCGATGACGTGTCGGGCGCCGTCATCGTCTACAACAACCTGACCGACGTGTTCACGGTCGATGGCCAGAAAAAGTCGGCTGCAAGCGCGCCGGGCGATGCACCCGCCCCGGGCGGACGCGTGCGCGCCGTGCTGTCTCCGGCCAAGGAGCAGCCTGCCGGCGTTGCGGCCCCGGCGCCGGCGGCCAGCGGTCCGGTGCTGCGTCCCAGCAACTCGCTCGGCGGTGCAAGCAAGTGAGTGCTGCGACGGTGAATACAGGTCAAGGCCCAGATACCCAGGCGGGCAGCCGCCTGGAAGTCGAGCACCTCGAAAAATCCTATGGCAGCCGCAAGGTCGTCAAGGACGTGTCCCTGGTCGTGCAAAAGGGCGAAGTGGTGGGGCTGCTTGGCCCCAATGGCGCGGGCAAGACCACCTCGTTCTACATGATCGTTGGCCTGGTGCGCTGCGATGGCGGTGATATCCGCATCGATGGCCACTCGGTGGCGAACATGCCGATCCACCGGCGTTCGCGTCTGGGGTTGTCCTATCTGCCGCAAGAGGCGTCGATCTTTCGCAAGCTGAACGTCGAGGAGAACGTGCGCGCCGTGCTGGAGCTGCAGCGCGGCGACGATGGCAAACCCTTGCCCGGGCCGAGATTGAAGCGCGCCTCACCGCCTTGCTGCAGGAGTTGCGCGTGGACCACCTGCGCGAATCACCGGCCCTGGCCCTGTCGGGCGGTGAGCGCCGCCGGGTCGAAATCGCCCGTGCCCTGGCCACCCAGCCGCGCTTCATCCTGCTCGACGAGCCCTTTGCCGGCATCGACCCGATCGCGGTGATTGAGATCCAGCGCATCATCGGCTTTTTGAAGGCGCGCGGCATCGGCGTGCTGATCACCGACCACAACGTGCGCGAAACGCTGGGCATCTGCGACCACGCCTTCATCATCAGCGATGGTCGCGTGCTGGCCCAGGGCACTCCGTCCGAAATCGTTGACAACGCCGAGGTGCGTCGGGTGTACCTGGGCGAACATTTCAGGATGTGATGAAACCGGGTCTTTCGCTGCGCGTTTCGCAGCACCTGTCGCTCACGCCGCAGTTGCAGCAATCCATCCGGCTGTTGCAGCTGTCGACGCTGGAGCTGTCGCAGGAAGTCGAGCAGATGCTCGATGAAAACCCGTTTCTGGAGCGCACCGCCGAAGAAGCGCCGCGCGAGGAATTTGGCCTGGAGGCGGCCGACACCCCCGCGCAGGCCGACGACTACAGCGCCGATGACGCTATGTATTCAGGAGCTGCTGGCGCAAGCAGTACAAGCGCTGAGGGCCAAAATGATGCTGAAACCCCCAGCGCCAGCGCGGATGAGCCCGACTGGAGCGGCGACGGCACCGTGGAAATGGCGCCCAACGATGCCGAGTGGGGTGGCGATGCACCCGCCCGCAACCGCAACGACTCCGACGGCGACGAGGCCGATGCCACCGAGCTGGCGCGCTCGCACGAGTCGCTCACGTCCTTTCTGCACCGTCAGGCCCTGGCGCTGCGCCTGTCCGAGATCGACCGCGCCGCGCTGCGTTTTCTGATCGAATCGCTGAACGACGATGGCTACCTCGAAGAACCACTTGAAGAGCTGGCCACGGGCCTGGCCGGCGAGGGCAACCTGGAGCAGATCGACGAGCTGGTGCACCGTTTCACCGTGGCGCAACGCCTGCTGCAAAGCCTGGAGCCCGTGGGCGTGGGCGCGCGCAACCTGGCCGAATGCCTGACGCTGCAGCTGACCGCCCTGGCCGCCGATGAAAACAGCGCGATCGACCCCGACACCGTGCAGACCGCTCTGCGCATCTGCCAGCAGCCGCTGGAGATGCTGGCGCGCCGCGACATCCGCCGCCTGACGCAGCTGTGTGGCGATGGCGAGGAGCGCACCCGCGCCGCCATGGCGCTGATTGCCCGCCTGGAGCCGCGCCCCGGCCGCCGCTTTGCCGATGTCGAGCGCAACATCATCGTGCCCGACGTCATCGTGCGCAAGGCGGGCCGTGCCAACGGCCGCGATGGCCAGCACAACTTCATCGTTCAGCTCAATCCCGACGTGATGCCGCGCCTGCGCGTGCACGACATCTACGCCGGCGCTCTGCGCGGTCACAAGGGCGGCGAGGGCCACCAGGGCATGCAGCAGCGCCTGCAGGAGGCGCGCTGGTTCATCAAGAACATCCAGCAGCGCTTTGACACCATCCTGCGCGTCTCCCGCGCCATCGTCGAGCGGCAGAAGAATTTTTTCACCCACGGCGAGCTGGCCATGCGCCCGCTGGTGCTGCGCGACATCGCCGACGAGCTGGGCCTGCACGAGTCCACCATCAGCCGCGTGACCACCGCCAAGTACATGGCCACGCCGATCGGTACCTATGAGCTCAAATACTTCTTTGGCTCGGGCCTGGGCACCGAGACCGGCGGCAATGCCTCCAGCACGGCGGTGCGTGCGCTGATCAAGCAGTTCGTCGCCGCTGAAAACCCCGCCAAGCCGCTGTCCGACAGCCAGATCGCCGAGATGCTCAAGGAGCAGGGCATCGAGTGCGCGCGCCGCACGGTGGCCAAGTACCGCGAGGCGCTCAAGATCGCGCCCGCCAACCTGCGCAAGGCGCTCTAGGCACACCCCCGCTTGGGGCGCATGGCGCCCCCTGTGCGATTCTTTCGTTTATCTACCCGCCGTACCCACCATGGCCCGCATCGTTTTCGACCTTCCCCCGCATTTCGGTTTTGCCACCGAGATGCAGATCTACATCAGCCACGTCAACCAGGGCGGGCACCTGGACAACGCACAGCTGCTCACGTTGGTGTCCGAAGCGCGCGTGCGCTTCTTCCAGTCGCTGGGCTACCCCGAGGCGGACGTGGGCGGCCTGTCCATCGTGGTGGGCGACATCGTGGCGCAGTACAAGTCCGAGGGTTTCCACGGCGAGACGATGCGCGTGGAGATGGCGCCAGCGGACTTCAACCGCTATGGTTTCGACCTCGTCTTTCGCATGACCGAGAAGACATCGGGCCGCGAGGTGGCGCGCGGCAAGATCGGCATCGTCTTCATCGGCAAGGCAGACCGCAAGGTGGCGCCGATTCCCGAGTCCATCCGCCAGTTGCTGCTGCTCAAGGCCTGAGCGCGTATCCTTTCGCCCAGTCTTATGAACCAACTCCAACTTTTTCTTCCCTGCGCCGCCGGCGTCGAGAGCTATCTGGCCGACGAGGTGCACGCCATCACCGGCCTCACGGGGCAAGACCTGCTCACCGGCCGGGGCGGCGTGCTGCTGCGCGCGTCGTGGCGCGATGCGCTGCTGCTCAACCTGCACAGCCGCCTGGCGCAACGCGTGCTGGTGCAGCTGGCGCACCGTCCCTATCGCTCTGAAAACGACCTGTATGCCGCCGCCAGCGATGTGGCCTGGGAGATCTGGTTCACCACGCGCCAGACCTTCAAGGTCGAAGTGACGGCCCAGCACAGCCCGCTGCAGAGCCTGAATTTCGCGGGCCTCAAGGTCAAGGACGCCGTGGCCGACCGCTTTCGCGCCAAGACCGGCGTGCGCCCCGACGTGAACACGCAGTGGCCGGACGTGCGCATCCACCTGCACCTGACCACCGACGAGGCCACGATCTACATCGACACCTCGGGCGAGCCGCTGTTCAAGCGCGGCTGGCGCGAGGACAAGGGCGACGCGCCGCTGAAGGAAACCCTGGCCGCCGCCATGATTGCTGCGAGCGGCTGGGACCCGCTGGGCGACCACCCGGTGCCGCTGTACGACCCCTGCTGCGGCAGCGGCACCATCGCCATCGAGGCCGCGCAGATCGCCTGCCGCATCCCGGCGGGCATGTTGCGCCGCTTTGCGTTCGAGAAGATGCTACCGTTCCAGACGCATGTCTGGAGTGCTATCAAAATCGAAGCTGAAAGCGCAATCCAGAAAAGCGCTGTGCCCCTATTTGGCAGTGATGTGGCCCACCGCATGGTCGATTTTGCGCAGCGCAATGCCGAGCGCGCCGGGGTGGCCGATGCGGTGCAGCTGCGCGGCGGCGATGCCCTGCAGCGCATGCCGCCCTGCGAGCAGCCCGGCGTGATGCTGCTCAACCCGCCCTATGGCGAGCGCATTGCCGCTGCTGGCACCGCCGGGCAGAACGCCAATGAGCGCGCGGCCGAGCGCGCCCTGGGCGCCAGTGTGGGCCGCGAAGCCGCGCACACCGACGATGGCGGCGAATTCTTCAGCCAGCTGGCCGCGCACTGGAAAAAGAACTATGCCGGCTGGCAGGCCTGGATGCTCACGCCCGACCTCAAGCTGCCCGGCAAGATGCGCCTCAAAGAGTCGCGCCGCGTGCCGATGTGGAACGGCCCCATCGAATGCCGCCTGTTCCGCTTCGACATGGTCAAGGGCTCGGTGCGTGCGCCGCGCGACGGCGCTGCACCCGCCACACCCAAGGCCCATGGCGGCTAAGCCCCGCGCTGCGTATTGCCGCTGCCCGAACGTGGCGCAGCCGATGCCGAGGCGCGCGCGCTGGTGCTCGATACCAACATCGTGCTCGACCTGCTGGTGTTTGCCGACGCGGCCGTGGCGCCTGTGCGCACGCTGCTCGACGCCCAGCGGCTGTGCTGGGTGGCTACGCCAGCCATGCGCGACGAACTCGCGCGCGTGCTGGCCTATCCGCAAATCGTGCCGCGGCTGGCGTTTTATGGGCTGACTGCCGGCGCGCTGCTGCAGTCCTACGAGGCCCAGGTGCGCTGGGTGGATGTGGCGCCGCGCGTGTCGGCCGTTTGCAAGGACGCCGACGACCAGCACTTCATCGACCTGGCCGTGGCCCACCGCGCCATCCTGCTCAGCAAGGACAAGGCGGTTCTTTGCATGCAAAAAAGGCTGCTGGCGCTGGGTGCGCAAGCGGCTACAGCTATTGTTTTTGAAGCAAGCGGGTGTGCCGAGGTTTCGCTGGGGCGCACGGCTGCCATGCGTGCTGCCGTGCAGATGACTTGACTTGTCGCTCCCCCGGGCGGCTACACTGGCCGCCTTTGCCAGGGGCCATGGACAGCATCCAGGCCCTGTGGCCCCGCCGACTGGAGCCCCGCTATGAACACCCCCCACCAAGAACCCTCTGACGCCGCCGCCGCATCGGCCGCACCGGCCCTGGGCCCCGATGAACTGGACGAGATCGACACGCTGCTCGATGACCTGCGCACGCGGGGCGAAGAAATTCCGCAGTGGGAGTTCTGCGACGGCTTTTTGACGGCGCTGATCTGCAGCCGCCGCCCCATCCCGCCGTCGGAATACCTGCCCATGCTGCTGGGCGATGGCTCGGCCATCGATCTGGCCGAAGGCGAGGCGCTGCCCTTGCTGCCGGCGTTTGCCGATGCGGCCCAGCAGGCGCGGTTCATCGAGCTGTGGATGCGCCGCTGGAACGAGGTCGAGGCGCAGCTCGACGCCCCGGTCGAAACGCTGGACGACGACCGCACCTTCCAGCCCGAGGCCATGGACATGCGCGGCGCCGTGGCCAGCCTGCCCGAAGACCAGCGCGCCGAAATGGCCGGCCAGGAGATACCCTCGTTTGGCCAGGTGTGGGCGCTGGGCTTCATGTTCGCCGTGGAAAACTGGCCCGAAGACTGGGCCGCCCCGCGCGACAAGGAAGCCGCCAAGTGGCTCGACGATGCGCTCGACAGCATCGTCGCCCTGACCGAGGACGACACCGGCAAGCCCGAGGTCTGCATGTTCAGCGAGGACGGCCCGCCCAGCACCAGCCAGGCCCGCGTGGAAACCTTTGGCGAAGCCATCTGGGCCGTGTACGACCTGCGCCAGCTGTGGAAAAGCCTGGGCCCGCGCATCGAAACCGTGCGCAAGCTGCCCGAACCCGGCCGCAACGAACCCTGCTGGTGCGGCAGCGGCAAAAAATTCAAGAAGTGCCACGGGGCCTGAGAGGCTGAGAAAAAAATTCCCCATGCCCGCTTTGCACGCCAAAACACCCCCACTCATCGTTGCAAATACTCGCCATAGCCCGAGCTATGGCTGCGTTTTGCGCCTCGATTGGGTGCGTTTTTGCGCACCTCTCGGGCACGGCCAATTCATTCTCAGCCTCTGAGCAAGAAAGCCCTCTCACGAGTCCCTTTGCGCCCTCCCAGCCGAGATGTTTGTTTGCTATTGAGTCAATAGCAACCGCCGCTTGATTCCATTGGGGTCAAGCGGTTTTTTGTTTGAAGTTCTGAATGTTTGCCATGGCTGATTTGTCACTCCAACGCCTGCGCGCCGAATGGGCGCCCAGCATTCCGCGTGAACTGCTCGCCGGGGCGGTGGCCACGTTTGCGCTGATCCCCGAGGTGATTGCGTTCTCCTTTGTCGCGGGTGTGGACCCGTCGGTGGGGTTGTTTGCCTCGTTCGTCATCAGCATCGTGATCGCCTTTTTTGGTGGGCGGCCGGCCATGGTGTCTGCGGCAGCCGGCTCGGTGGCGCTGGTGGCTGCGCCGCTGATGGCTTCGCATGGGCTGGGCTACCTGCTGGCGGCGGGCCTGCTCGCGGGGCTGGTGCAAATCCTGTTTGGTGCAATGCGTCTGGGGGTGCTGGTGCGCTTTGTCTCCAGCTCGGTACGCACCGGTTTTGTGAACGCGTTGGCGGTGCTGATTTTTGCGGCCCAGCTGCCGCACCTGAGCGGCGCCAACCCGGCCACCTGGGCCCTGCTGGCGCTGGGCCTGGCGCTGATTTATGGTCTGCCCTGGCTGGGCAAGGCCTTCACGGTGATTCCGCCGCCGCTGGTCTGCGTGCTGGTGCTCACCGTGCTGGTGGCCAGCCTGGGCCTGCCGGTGGCCACTGTGGGCGACCTGGGCAAGTTGCCCGACTCCTTGCCCATGTTCGCGCTGCCCGAGGTGCCCATCGCCTGGGAAACGCTGCGCATCATCGCCCTGCCAGCCATGGCGATTGCCATGGTGGGCCTGTTGGAGTCGGTTCTGACGGCGGCGGTGGTCGATGAAATGACCGACACCCCCAGCGACAAAAATCGCGAATGCACGGGCCTGGGCGTGGCCAATGTGGCGGCCAGCCTGTTTGGCGGTATTGCCGGTTGCGGAATGATCGGCCAGGCGGTCGGCAATGTGAAATATGGCGGGCGCGGTCGACTGTCCACCCTGTTTGCCGGCGTGTTCCTGCTGGTGCTGATGGTGCTGCTCAAGCCCTGGGTCTCGCAGGTGCCGGTGATCGCCCTGGTGGCGATCATGGTGATGGTGTCGGTCGAAACCTTCGACTGGAAATCCCTGCGCACCCTGGTGCGTCACCCTCGCCTGTCCAGCGCTGTCACGCTGGCCACCATGGCGGTGACGATCGCCACCCACAATCTGGCCGCCGGTGTGCTGGTGGGCGTTGTGCTCAGTGGCGTGTTCTTTGCGGTCAAGGTCTCACACATGCTCGAAGTGCGCAGCGAGGACGACGCCGCCTCGGGCCTGCGCACCTGGCGGGTGCGGGGGCAGGTGTTTTTTGCCTCGGCCGATGCTTTTATCGAGGCCTTCGACATTCTTTCCGCCGAGCACAGGCCCGTGCGCATCGACGTGGCCCAGGCGCATTTCTGGGACATCACTGCGGTGGCCGCCCTGGAGAAGGTGGTGGAGCGCCTGCGCCACCACGGTTGCACCGTGGAGGTTGTGGAGCTGAACACCGCCAGCGCGGTGCTGATCGACCGCCTGGGCGCCACCCCGTCCTGAGCACAGGCTGGGGGCTCGAGCCGGGTGCATGGCTGCGCCCCGCTTTGGGCGCCCGCCGCATCAGGCGCGCAGCAATTGCGCCAGCCGCTGCAGGCCGTGCCGCAGCGTTGCGGCGCGCACCTGGGCGCGGTTGCCGGCGAACAGCTGGCGCTCGCTGGTGGTGCGCCCGTTCGCGCGCCAGCCAAACCACACCGTGCCCACGGGCTTGTCGGCGCTGCCGCCCGTGGGGCCGGCCACGCCGGTCACGGCCAGCGCCACCTGGGCGTGCGCGTGCGCCACGGCGCCTTCGGCCATGGCGCGGGCCACGGGCTCGCTGACGGCGCCGTGCTGCTCTATCAGCGGGGCGGGCACGCCCAGCATCTCGGTCTTGGCGGCGTTGGAATAGGTGACAAAGCCGCGCTCGAACCACTGGCTGGAGCCCGCCAGGTCGGTGCAGGCGGCGGCGATCATGCCGCCGGTGCAGCTTTCGGCGGTGGCCAGCATCCAGCCGCGCGCCAGCAGCTGGCCTGAAATATCCATCAAAATGGCCTCTGGCGCTTGTGTATCAAGCGCTGGCAGCTCATTTTTTGATAGTGGTGGAGGGCTCACCAGAAGAACCTCCACACCGCGATCACCAGCAGCGTGCAGAACGCCGCCACAAAGTCGTCGAACAAGATGCCCCAGCCGCCGCGCCAGCCAAAGCCCTTGAACAGCTGATCGGCCCAGCCCACGGGCCCGGGTTTGGCGGCGTCAAAGTAGCGAAACAGGGCAAACGCTACGGCCTGGCCCCACAGCCCCATGGGCATGGCCAGCCACAGCACCAGCCAGAAGGCCACGACCTCGTCCCAGACGATGCTGCCAGGGTCGGATACACCCATGTGCCGCGCGGTGACGGTGCAGGCCCACCAGCCCACCAGCGTGCCCGCGCCGATCAGCAGGCCCATTTGCTGCGTGCCCAGCCAGTGCTGCAGCACCAGAAAGGCCAGCCAGGCCCACAGGGTGCCCACGGTGCCCGGCGCCTTGGGGCTCAGGCCCGCGCCAAAGCCCAGCGCAATGCAGTGCGCCGGGTGCTGCAGCATGAAAGCGGCGGTGGGGCGCCGCGCCGGCGGCGGCGTGCCGGGGCACGCGGCGTGGCATCGGTCACATCGACCGGGTCGCGGGGGCGCCAGATGGGGTAGGGATCACGCAGGAACTCCGGGGCGTTGCATCAGGAGAGGGGATGCTAGCAGCCACGTTGCCCCCATTACCCGCATTGCCCCCATCACCCATATCACCCCGGATTGCCCGCGCCGGCCCCGCTGCTGCGCGCTCAGGCGGACGCGGCAGACTGTACGTCGGCAGGCAGGCGCACCAGCAGCACCGGCACGGGGGCGGTGCGCGCAATCTGCTCGGCGTCGCTGCCCAGGAACATGCGCGCCAGGCCCCGCCGTCCCTGGGTGCCCAGCACGATCAGGCGGGCGCCCCATTGCCGGGCTTCATCGATCACGAGCGTTGCCACCTGGGCGTCCAGGTTTTCCAGCAGGCGGATTTCGGCCTGGATGCCTTGCGCGGTGAGCTGATCGCAGGCCGTGCGCAGCATGGTCTCGGCGCCTTTCATGGCGGCGGGGAGGAAGTCGCTCCGATAGACCTCGGGGCGCACAAAGCCGACCGCGTGCGTCAGCGGATCGATGATGTGCAGCAGGCGCACCTGCGCCCCCAATTTCAGCGCCAGGCCGGCGGCTTCTTTCAGGGCTTGTTCAGAGGTCGGGCTGCCGTCGAAGGGAACCAGGATTTTTTCGTACATGGGGAACTCTTGGCGAAAGTGAAAGGGTGATTTCAGTGGCTGGGCAAGCCGACCAGCGAGAGGGTGCGCCAGGCGGCAATCCACTCTTCGTTGGTGGGCTCCACCGCCACCTGCACGCGGCTGGCGGCGGGGGATATGACGGGCGCGTTCAGCGCGTTGGCGTCGGCATCCAGCGCCACGCCCAGGAAGGCCAGATCGCGGCAGATGCGCTCGCGCAGAACGGCATTGTGCTCGCCAATGCCGGCGGTAAAAACCAGCATGTCCAGCCCGCCCAGCACGGCGGCCATGGCACCGATCTCGCGCACGATGCGCCGCACATACAGCGCCAGCGCGGCCTGCACGCGTTCGTTGCCGGCCTCTTGCTGCAGCAGCACGCGCGGGTCGGACGACACGCCCGACAGGCCCAGCAGCCCCGACTCGTGGTAGAGCACATGGCCCACCTGTTCGAGCGTGAGCTTTTCGATCTCCATCAGATACAGCACGGCGCCGGGGTCGAGCGCGCCGCAGCGCGTGCCCATCATCAGCCCGTCAAGCGCCGAAAAGCCCATGGTGGTGGCCACGCTGCGCAGCCCCTGCATGGCGCACAGGCTGGCGCCGCTGCCCAGGTGGGCGACGATGGTGCGGCCGCGCGCGGCATCGCCATAGCGTTCGGCCAGCGCGACCGACATGAATTCGTACGACAGGCCGTGAAAGCCATAGCGGCGCAGGCCGCGCTCCCATGCGTCGTAGGGCAGGGGCAGCATTTTCTCGACATCGGGCAGCGTGTGGTGGAAGGCCGTGTCAAAGCAGGCCACCTGGGGCAGGCTGGGCGCCGTGGCCAGCAGCGTCTCGATGGCTTCGAGCGCAAACGGCTGATGCAACGGCGCCAGCGGGATGTAGGTTTTGAGGTCTGCCAGCACGGCAGCGTCCACGCGCACCGGGTCGAAGTATTTGGCGCCGCCGTGCACCACGCGGTGCGCCACGGCGGCGATGCGGTGGCTGCCCAGGCGGGCCAGCACACGCGCACGGATGTGCTCCAGAGCGGCATGGTAGGGCTGGGCACTGTCCAGCGCCACCGGGCCGGGCACGGTGCCGGTTTCGCCAAAGGTGGGGGCGGGGCCGGTGATGCCCTCGACCTTGCCGTTCCACAGGGGCTGGCGCGGCAGCGGCTGCACGCTGGCGTCAAACAGCGCGAACTTGATGCTCGACGAGCCGCAGTTGAGCACCAGGACCAGGTCGCTCATGGCGGCAACACCTTGTAGCGGTGCGCCAGCAGCACGGCCACGGCGCACGAGGCGATGCGGGTCTCGCGCGAATCGGCACGGCTGGTGAGCACGATGGGCACGCGCGCGCCCAGCACAATGCCGGCGCTGGCCGCGCTGCCCATGAATTCGAGCTGCTTGGCCAGCATGTTGCCGCTCTCCAGGTCGGGCACCACCAGAATGTCGGCCCGGCCCGCGACCTCGGAGACGATGCCCTTGGTGTGTGCGGCTGCCATCGACACAGCGTTGTCGAAGGCCAGCGGCCCGTCGAGCAGGGCGCCGGTGATCTGGCCGCGGTCGGCCATCTTGCACAGCGCGGCTGCGTCCAGCGTGGCCGGCATGTGCGGGTTGATGGTTTCCACCGCCGCCAGGATGGCCACGCGCGGCTCGGCCACGCCGATGGCATGGGCCAGGTCGATGGCGTTGCGCACGATGTCGGCCTTGTCGTCCAGCGTGGGCGCGATGTTGATGGCGGCGTCGGTGATGATGAAGGGGCGCGGGTAGGCCGGGGTCTGCATCAGGTAGCAGTGGCTGATGCGCCGCTTGGTGCGCAGGCCGGTGCCGCTGGCCACCACGGCGGCCATGAGTTCGTCGGTGTGCAGGCTGCCTTTCATGAGGGCCTCCACACGCCCCTGGGCCACCAGCTCCACCGCGCGCGCGGCGGCGGCATGGCTGTGGGGCACGTCTTCGATGTCGATGCCCGAGATGTCGAGGCCGTTCTCTTGCGCGACCGCCAGAATCCGCGCGCGCGGGGCAATCAGCACCGGGGTGATGAGCCCGGCCGCGCGCGCATCCAGTGCACCCGAAAGGCTCAGTGCATCGCAGGGGTGCACCACCCCATGGGGGTTGCGCCCATCGGGCGCACATGGTCCAGCAGGCGGTGCAGGCCGTCGCCGTTGACGGTCAGGCGCACCTCGGGCAGCGTGGTGCGGGCGCGCTCGATGCGCTCGGTGGGGGCAATCACATCGGCTTCGCCGCTGATCACGGCCACGCCGTCCTGGTTGGTGCAGCTGCAGGCGAGCTTGAGGCGTTTTTTGGCCTCGTCGCGTACGGTCACGGTCACGCTCACGCGCAGGGTATCCCCCACGCGCACGGGTGCGAGGAACTTGAGCGTCTGCCCCAGATAAATGGTGCCGGGGCCGGGCAGGCGCGTGCCCAGCACCGCCGAGATCAGCGCGCCGCCGAGCATGCCGTGGGCAATGACGCCCTGAAAGCGCGTGGAGGCGGCGTATTCCGCATCCAGGTGCTGCGGGTTCACGTCGCCCGAGAGCACGGCAAACAGCTGGATGTCTTCGGTGCTGAGCGTGCGCTCGAACGAGGCGGTGTCGCCTACCGCGATCTCGTCGAACGTGCGGTTGCGTACTGTGCCCAGGTCGTCGCCGGTACTGTGCGCTGGGAGGGGAGCGGGCAGGGTTTCTGGCATGGGACTCCGGAAGATCTTGTCAATGGTCAGGCCATCTGGCTGATGGTTTTGCGAAAACGGCCCAGCGAGACGGTGAAGAGCACACCGCCAATGGCCAGTATGGCCAGCATTTGTGGCCAGACCATGTCGAGGCCGGCACCGCGGTACAGGATGGCCTGCGCGCCCGCCACAAAGTGCGTGGTGGGCGCGGCCAGCATCACCTGTTGCACGAATTCAGGCATGCTCTCGCGCGGCGTGACGCCGCCCGACAGCATTTGCAGCGGCAACAGGGTCAGCACCAGCAGCATGCCGAACTGCGGCATGCTGCGGGCCACGGTGGCCAGGAAGATGCCCATGGAGGTGGTGGCAAACAGGTGCAGCGCCGACAGCACCATGAACAGCAGCACCGAGCCCTGCACCGGCACCCTGAGGACGCCCTGCACCACGAACACCAGCGCCACCAGCGCTGCGATCAGCACCACCAGCCCCATGGACCACACCTTGGCCAGCATGATCTCGCCGGGCGTCACGGGCATGACCAGCAAATGCTCGATGGTGCCGTGTTCGCGCTCGCGTATCAGCGCCGCGCCCGTCAGGATGATGGACAGCATGGTGACGTTGTTGATGATCTCCATCAGCGAGCCGAACCAGGCTTGCTCCAGGTTCGGGTTGAAGCGCATGCGCACGTTCAGATCGGCCGGCAGCCGCGCTTCGCCGCGATGGCGTTGCACGAACTCGTTGACCTCGCCCGCCACGATCTGCTGGATAAAGCCGCTGCCGGTGAACGCCTGGCTCATGCGCGTGGCGTCCACGTTGAGCTGCACTGCGGGGGCCAGCCCGGCCAGCACCTCGCGCTGGAAGTTGGGCGGGATGTCGAGCACAAAGGTGTAGGCGCCGTTGTCCATGCCGGCATCCATCTCGGCCAGCGTGATCAGGCGCGGGGTGATGAATTGCGGCGGATAGAAGCTGCCCACGATGCGCGCCGAAAGGGGCGAGTCGTCCTCGTCCACGATGGCGATGGCGGCCTTGTGCAGGCTCTCGGGCATGGCCGTGGCGGCCACGTAGATCGACACGGTGAAGGTGTAGACGATCAGCACCAGCATCATGGGGTCGCGCACCAGGCTCCACAGTTCCTTGATGCCCAGTCGCCAGACGTTGGCAAGGGAAGCGGCGCGCATGCTCAGGACTCCTGCTTTCGCAGCAGCACGATTGCTGTGCCGACGATCACCGGCGCTGCGATCAGCAAGGGCCAGAACGAAGGCAGCAGGCTTCCCAGGTCCAGCGCCTTGCTGAAAACGCCCCGGCTGATGGTCAGGAAATGCGTGGCCGGAAAAATGCGGCCAACCAAGGCGCCCACGCCTTCGAGTGAGGACACCGGGTTGATCAGCCCCGCATACTGGATGGACGGGATCAGGGTGCCGATCATGGTGACAAACATCGCCGAAATCTGGCTGCGCGTAAAGGTAGAGGCCAGCAGGCCAATGCCCGTGGACGACACCACGAACACCAGCGCCGCCAGCGCCAGGGTGGCAAAGCTGCCCTTGAGCGGCACGTCGAACACCATGACGGCCATCGCAGTCATGAGCAGGAAGTTGAACATGGCCAGCACGATGTAGGGCAACTGCTTGCCCAGCAGGAACTCGGCCCGCGTGACGGGCGTGACATAGAGGTTGATGATCGAGCCCAGCTCCTTTTCGCGCACCACCGACAGCGCCGTGAGCATGGCGGGTATCAGCATCAGCAGCAGCGGAATCACGGCCGGCACCATGGCGGGAAGGCTTTTCACATCGGGGTTGTAGCGAAAGCGGGTCTCAACCGAGCTGGCCGCCGCCAGCCGCACGCCCAGCCGGTGTTTGGCCTGGTCGGCCAGCCACATCTGGTGCATGGCGCCGACGTAGCCGCGCACGGTTTCCGCGCGCATGGGCATGGCGCCATCGACCCAGGCGGCCACCTGCACCGATCGGCCATGCTGCAGGTCGCGCGCAAAGCCGGGCGGAATCTCGATGGCCAGGGCCAGCTCGCCACTGCGCATGCGCTGGTCCAGCTCTGCGTGGCTGCGAAGGGGCGGCTTTTCGATGAAGTAGCGCGAGCCTGCGAGGTTGAGCGTGTAGTTTTGGCTCAGCGTGGTCTGGTCCTGGTCCAGCACGGCATAGCTGAGGTCTTCGACGTCCATGCTGATGCCGTAGCCAATGATGAACATCAGCAGGGCGGTGCCCAGCAGCGCCAGCGTGGCGCGCACCGGGTCGCGCCGTAGCTCCAGCGTTTCACGCCACATGTAGCTCAGGGCGCGGCCCAGGCTGAAGAAACCTCGGTGGCGACCTGCTGGCGCGGAGGCGGGCTCGCTGTGCGGTGTGGGCGCAGGCGCTGCAGGCACTGGCGTGCCTTCGGCGGGCACGGCACGCCGGGTGCCCGAGGCGTCCTCGAGGTAGGCAATGAAGGCCTGCTCCAGCGAGCCGGCGCCGCGCTGGGTGGCGATGTCTGTCGGCCTGGCACTGACCAGCACCTTGCCGGCGTGCATCAGCGAGATGCGGTCGCAACGCTCGGCCTCGTTCATGAAATGGGTGGAGATGAAGATGGTCACCTGGTCGCGCCGCGACAGCTCGATCAGCAGGCGCCAGAAATTGTCGCGCGCCACCGGGTCCACGCCCGAGGTGGGTTCGTCCAGGATCAGCAGTTCGGGCTGGTGCACCATGGCCACCGCCAGAGACAGGCGCTGGCGCAGCCCCAGAGGCAGGGCGTCGGGCAGGCTGTCAATTTCGTCCTGCAGGCCAAAGCGCTCGACCATGGCCTGCACGCGCCCCTGCACCTGGGCCTCGGGCACATGGAACAGGCGCGCGTGCAGCACCAGGTTCTGCCGCACGGTCTGCTCGCCATACAGCGAGAACGCCTGCGACATGTAGCCCACGCGGCGGCGGGTTTCGATATCTTTGGGGTCCACCTTCTGGCCAAACAGCCAGGCCTCGCCCTCGCTGGCTGGCAAGAGCCCGGTCAGCATCTTCATGGTGGTGGATTTGCCGCAGCCGTTCGAGCCGAGAAAACCGAAAATCTCGCCGCGTCGGATGCGAAAGTCCACGTGGTCTACGGCCACGAAGTCGCCAAAGCGCATGGTCAGGCCCCGCGCCTCGATGGCGACCTGCGCGTCGTCGCCGAGCGCCAGCGGCGTGATTTCCACGGGCTGGTGGCCGCGTTTTTTTGCCTCGGGCAGCAGCCCGATGAAGGCGGCCTCGAGGTTGCGGGTGCCGGTGCGTTCCAGCAATTCGTGGGGTGTGCCGGTGGCCAGCACCTGGCCATCGTCCATGGCCACCAGCCAGTCAAAGCGCTGGGCTTCGTCCATGTAGGCGGTGGCCACCACCACGCTCATCTGCGGGCGCTCCAGGCGGATGCTGGCAATCAAATCCCAGAACTGGGCACGCGCCAGCGGATCCACGCCGGTGGTGGGTTCGTCCAGGATCAGCAGGTCGGGGTCGTGGATCAGTGCGCAGCAAAGCCCCAGCTTTTGCTTCATGCCACCCGAAAGCTTGCCTGCCGGGCGCGCCAGAAAGGGCTGCAGACCGGTGCTGTGCGTGAGGTGATCGATGCGCCGGCGCCGCTCGGCTGCGTTGTGACCAAACAGGCGGGCGAAGAACTGCAGGTTTTCTTCCACCGACAGCGTGGGGTACAGGTTTTTCCCCAGCCCTTGCGGCATGTAGGCAATGCGCGGGCAGACCGCATTGCGGTGCTGCTTGCTGCGCATGTCGCCGCCCAGCACCTGCAGGCTGCCCTGCTGCAGCGCCCGGGAGCCCGCCAACAGTGCCAGCAGGCTGGATTTGCCCACGCCGTCCGGCCCGATGAGCCCGACCATGCGCTGGGCCGGCAGGTCCAGGTGGATGCCCGCCAGCGCCACGGTCTTGCCATAGCGCAGGCCTACATCGGCCAGCTGGGCCACGCAGGGGGAAGCTGCTGCCACGCTTTACTCCGGCAGCTTCACGGCGAGATGGGCCGGCCAGGGCGCGTTGGCGTCGAGCTTGAGCCAGGCCATGCCGGGCAAACCGGTCTTGACCAGCTGCACATGCTTTTGCAGCAATTCGGGCGCAATCTGCGCCTTGACGCGGAACATCAGCTTTTGCCGCTCGCTGGCGGTTTCCACGGTCTTGGGGGTGAATTGCGCGGTGCTGGCCACGAACGACACCCGGGCCGGAATCACGAGCTGCGGCGCCGCATCGAGCACGATGCGCACCTCGCTGCCCAGCGCCAGCCTGCCGGCCACGGTTTCAGGCAGGAAAAACGTCATGTAGACATCGGACAGGTCCACCAGATTGAGCACCTTGCCGCCGCCGCCGATCACCTCGCCGGGCTGGGCAATGCGGTATTGCACGCGGCCACTGCGCGGGGCAACCAGCGCGCTGTCGTCGATGTCGGCCTTGATGCGCGCCACCGAGGCTTCTGCAGCCGTTACTGCGGCGCGCGCGCTGGCCACCTGGGTGCGTGCCGCGGTGATGGCGGCCTGGGCGGCATCGGCCTGGGCCTTGGCCGCCACCACGGCCGCCTGCAGGCTGCGTTCGCGGGCGCGGTCGTCATCCACTTCCTGGTCCGACGAGGCGCCTTCGCGCACCAGCGTCTGCGAGCGTGCCAGGCGCCGCTGCGCCGCATCGAGCTCGCTCTGGCGCTGCGCCACCAGTGCCAGCACGGCCTGGCGGTCGCTTTCGCGTACGGCCACCTGGGCCTGGGCGCTGGCTACGGCGGCCACAGCCTGTTGCTGGCGTGCCCTGGCTTCATCGCGTGAGGCTTCGAGCGTGTCGATCTGCATGTGGGCCAGGGTCTGGCCGGCGGTGACGAACTCACCCTCCTTCACCACAATGCTCTGCACGCGGCCGCCCAGCTTGGCCGCCACGTCGATTTCGGTGGCCTCGATGCGGCCATTGCCGCTGACAAGGCTGTCGCCGGGGTCCTGTGGGCGCAGCGTGGTCCAGGTGTAGGCGCCTGCGGCCAACACGGCGACCGCAATGGCCAGGAAAATCAGCCGGTTCTTGAGGGTGGAGTTCATGGTGCTTGAAAGGGTCTGGCTCAGGGGGCGGGACGTGTTGGCGTGAAGTCGGTGGCGGGCGCGGCCAGCGCGCCACCACCGAGCGCGGCATACAGGCTCACCTGGCTGGACAGCAGGGCACGGCGCATCTGCACCACCTGTTGCTCGGCCACCAGCAGGTCGCGCTGGGCATCCAGCACTTCCAGGAACGCGGCGGCGCCATGGTCGTAGCGCAACTGGGACAGGCGTGCGCGCTCGCTTTGGGCGGCCCGCGCATTCTGGGCAATCGCCAGCTGGCCCGCCAGAGACTGGCGCGCCACCAGCGCGTCGGACACATCGCGGAACGCGCCCTGCACGGTTTTTTCGTAGTTGGCCACGGCAATGTCGCGGCGTACCTCGGTCAGGTTGAGGTTGTTGCGCAGGCGCCCGCCGTTGAACAGGGGCAGCGAAATGCTGGGCGAAAACGTCCAGGCCTGGCTGCCGCTGTCGAACAGGCCACCCAGTTCGGCGCTGGCGGTGCCCAGCGAGCCCGTGAGGGCCACGCGCGGGAAAAACGCCGCACGCGCTGCGCCGATCTGCGCCCGGGCCGCCCTGAGCTGGTGCTCGGCCGCCATGATGTCCGGGCGCTGCACCAGCAGGTCGGAGGGCAGGCCCGCGCGCAGCGGCGGCAGGTGCACTTCATCGAGGCGCGCGTTGGGCGCTGGCTCCACCGTAGCGCCGACCAGCAGCGCCAGTGCGTTGGCCTGTTGCGCGCGCGCCTGTATCAGTTGTGCACCCAGTGCCTGGGCCTGGGTGAGCAGCGTTTGCACCTGGGTCAGATTCAGCCGCGATGCGGAGCCGACGTCCACGCGCCGCTGGAAGATGCGCAGGCTTTCCTTTCGGCTGGCGATGGCCTGGTGCGCCAGCACCAGGCGCTCCTCCAGCTCCCGCAGCGCCAGATCGCTTTGGGCAACCTGGGCGATCAGGCCCAGCGTGACGGCGTGGCGGGCCGCATCGGTGGCCAGGTAGTTTTCCAGGGCCGCATTGCTCAGGCTGCGCACCCGGCCCCAGAAGTCGATTTCCCAGCTGGCCAGGCCCAGCCCCACCTGGTACTGGCTGCCGAGCAGGGGCTGGCGGGTGAGGTTCAGGTCGGCCGGCACGCGTGAGCGGTCCATGCCGGCCTGGGCGCCGATGGCGGGCAGCAGATCGGCGCGCTGGATGCCATAGGCGGCCCGGGCCTCCTGCACGCGCAGCGCAGTGGCGCGCAGGTCGCGGTTGTTCTCCAGTGCCTGGGCAATCAGGGTCTGCAGGCGCGGGTCGGTGAAATAGTCGCGCCAGCTGGTGGTGGCGGCCGGGGTGCCCTCGTCTGGCGCGGACATGGCGTAATGCGCGGGCACCGGCAGGGCCGGCGTTTCTGGGGGTGGCGCCATCGAGGCGCAGCCGGCGAGCGCCCAGATGGCGGCAGCCAGCGTGACTGCGCGCAGTGCGGCGGGTTGACTTGCGTGGTTCGGGCTGTGATCCATAGCTATTTCTGCAGCACGTAGGTGCCCGGCGCATCGCCAACCGGCTTGTAGGCGGCCGCCCCCATGCGCGGGGGCTTGGCGGGCGTGCCCGAGCGCGCCTGCAACCATGCCAGCCAGGCTGGCCACCATGAATCGGGTGTTTCGGATGCGGCGGCCAGCCACGCGTCCGGGGGCATGTAGTTGCCGCCCGCGGGTCGGGTCAGCATTTGAAAATGTCGGCGCGGGTTGCCGGGCGGGCTGACGATGCCGGCGTTGTGGCCGCCGCTGGTGAGCACGAAGGTGTTCTCGGCGGGGCTCAACTGCTGCAGTTTGAACACCGAGCGCCAGGGGGCCACATGGTCGGTCACGGTGCCGACCATGAAGGTGGGAAGCGTGATGTCGCCCAGCGTCACGGGCTTGCCGCCCACGGGGTAGCGTCCTTCGCTGAGGTCATCGTTGAGGAACAGCCGGCGCAGGTACTGCGAGTGCATCCTGGCGGGCATGCGCGTGGTATCGGCGTTCCAGGCCATCAGGTCGTTCATGGTGGCCCGCTCGCCCAGCAGGTATTCGTTGACCAGGCGTGACCACAGCAGGTCGTAGGAGCGCAGCATCTGGAACGCGCCGGCCATTTGGGCCCCGGTGAGGTAGCCCGTATCGGCCATCTGGGCCTCCAGCAGGCTGATCTGGCTGTCGTCGATGAACAGCGCCAGTTCGCCCGGTTCGGTGAAGTCGGTCTGTGCGGCGAACAGCGTCATCGAGGCCAGGCGCTCGTCGCCGTCGCGCGCCATGGCCGCGGCCGCAATGGCCAGCAGCGTGCCGCCCAGGCAGTAACCTGCGGCGTGCACCTTGGGGCCGGGCACGATGGTGTTGACGGCATTCAGTGCGGCGTGAAAGCCCTGGTCCAGGTAGTCGTCCATGCCCAGATCGCGGTCGTCTGCGTCCGGGTTTATCCAGGAGATGCAGAACACCGTGTGGCCCTGGTCCACCAGGTATTTGATGAGCGAGTTGTGGGGCGACAGGTCGAGGATGTAGTACTTCATGATCCACGCCGGCACGATCAGGATTGGCTCGGGGTGCACGACCGTGGTCGTTGGCGTGTACTGGATCAGTTCCATCACGCGGTTTTTCAGCACCACCTTGCCCGGCGTGATGGCCACGTCGCGGCCCACCACGAAATTCTCGACACCCGCCGGTGGCGCGCCTGCGGCGTTGCGCCTGGCGTCTTCCAGCAGATGGAGCGAGCCACGCAGCAGATTGGCGCCGCCTTGCGTGAGCGTGCGGCTGAGCACCACGGGGTTGGTGGCCACCTGATTGCCGGGCGAGAAAATGTCCAGAAACTGCCGCGCAGCAAAGGCCACCATGTCTTCGTGGTGCTTGTCCACGCCCCAGACGCCATGCGTTGCGGCCGCCCACCATTGCTCTGTGAGTACAAACGACTGGTGCATGAGGTTGAACGGCCACTGCTGCCAGGCGGGGTCGGCAAAGCGCCGGTCCTGGGTGGGGGTGGCCACGGCATGGCGGGCCTCCTTGTCGGGGCCGGCCGCCATGCGCGCCAGGGCGTACGCTGCCATCTCCTGCCCCTGGCGCAGCGCCAGGTGGGCCAGGTCCATGCAACGGCCCGGCGAGGCGGCCAGATGCAGTGCCCAGTCGCTGGCCGCCATCAGGGCGGATGCGTGCGACAGCGACGCAACGCTGCGGGCCAAGGCGGCGTGGACGGTGGGGTCAAGCCGTTCGGCCATGGACAGGGGTGCGTTCGCAGGGGTTGGCATGAATGGTCTCCCAGGTGATGAATGTGCCGGGCCGTGCAGGGGGTACTTTACGAAGGCATCGCACCCTCTGGCTTGATGTGTATCAATCTGCGCCTTATTACCGACCAGTCGGTAGATAATAATGCGTAGCATAGCCAAACGCCGAGACAAAACGATGACCCCGCCATTGCACTCTTCGCCCGCTGCCCCGGCCGTCGCACCCCGCGACAGCGACTACCCCGGAGGTACGTGTGGTGCAGATTCTGGACGCCGCGCTGGTGGAATTCTCAGAACGAGGCTTTGCCGCCGCACGGATGGACGACATCGCACGCCGCTGCGGGCTATCCAAAGGAGGCCTCTACGCCCATTTCGCAGGCAAGGAAGAGGTGTTCGAAGCGCTGCTGACCCGTTCTCTCGCCCCGCCGGACCTGGGGGAAATGCCGGTGCTGGGTGCCGGCGTGCGGCCAATGGCGCAGTGGGTGGTGGACAAGCTCTATGACTCGCTGGGCCGGCCGGGGGCGGTGGCCACGCTGCGCCTGCTGGTGGCGGAAAGCGCGCGGGTGCCGCACCTCATCGTGCTGTGGAAGCGCAACGTGGTGCAGCCGCATCTGATCCTGCTGGGCGACATTCTGCGTGCCCATGCCGTGCAGGAGGGCGTGGTTCCCAGCGTGATCACGCAAGAGCCCTGGCTGGCGCTATCGCCGGTGGTGCATGCCCTGCTCTCGCAGGTGGTGCTGGGCGGCGCCAACCCGCAGGACCTCGACCATTACCGCCAGGGCCATGTTGCCCTGCTGTGCGAACTGCTCGACCCGGCGTCCCGAATCCTGCCGCAGCCGGTGCCTCAACCGCCGGCAAAGTGATCGAACGACGCGTAGCGCAGCGCCACCGGCTGGCCTTGTGCGTCCACGAGCCGCAGGCCGGGCTCTGCCTCCACGCGGCCGATGCGCGTGACAGGCGTGCCACTGGCCTGTGCCGCTGCGGCCACCGCAGCGCGCCGGACCACCGGTGCGGTGAAGGCCAGTTCGTAGTCATCGCCCCCGGCCAGGGTGCACTGGTGAAGCATTTCAGTGTCAAGTTGGCATCTAGCGTTTATGGAATAAGCGCTGGTAGCTATTAAATTCATAGTTATCGACGTGTCTATGCAGGCCCCTGTGCCCGAGGCGCGCAGGATGTGGCCGAGATCGCCCAGCAGACCGTCGCTCACATCCAGGGCACTGCTAGCCACGCCGCGCAGAGCCTGGCCCAGTGCCACACGGGGCTTAGGCTGCTCCAGCCGCAGGCGGGCGGTGGTGAGCGCCTCGGGCGGCAGGGCGATGTGCCCCTGCAGCGCCTCCAGCGCCAGGCGGGCATCGCCCAGCGTGCCGCTCACGTAGATATCGTCACCGGGTTGCGCGCCACTGCGCAGCAGGGCGTGGCCAGCGGGCACTTCGCCGAACACCGTGATGCAGATGTTGAGCGGGCCTTGCGTGGTGTCGCCGCCCACCAGCTCACAGCCATGGGCATCGGCCAGCGCCAGCAGCCCGCGCGAGAAGGCTTCGAGCCAGGCTTCATCGACGCGGGGCAGCGCCAGTGCCAGCGTAAAGGCCAGCGGGCGTGCGCCGCAGGCGGCCAGGTCCGACAGGTTCACTGCGAGCGCCTTGTGCCCCAGGCGCCCGGGGTCCACGTCCGCAAAAAAATGGCGGCCCTCCACCAGCATGTCGCTGGAGATAGCCAGCTGCATGCCCGGCGCGGGTGTCAGCAGCGCGCAGTCGTCGCCCACGCCCAAGGCTGCGCGGTGCACGGGCCGCGTGAAATAGCGTGCGATCAAATCGAATTCACCCATGGGTGGGGATTGTGCGGTGCATCGGGCGCAGTGTCGTCGCGCAAGTGCGCTCCTCCGCACCGGCGGCGTCCTCTTGGGGGCGGTAATCAGGGGGGGGCAATTTGCGCCAGGCCAGCGCAGCGCGGACTGGCAGCGGATCGGGGCCAGTCGTTTATCTTCGCGCAGCCCCGGCAACTTCGCTTACCGGCGCCGCCTGGCGCCCAGGGCTGCAATCCCGGCAACTGCCAGCAGCGCCAGGCTGGCGGGTTCGGGCACGTTATTGCCGCCGGGGGTGATGGAGGTGTCGGTGGCGAGCTGCCAGTTCAGGATGTCGTGGTTCTGATGGCCTGCGCCGGTTGCGGCCGTAAACCCGACATAAGCCGAGTTGGTGCCCAAAAAGCTACCGACGTCGATGGAATAGTCGCTGATGATCTGGATCAGCGCCAGGCCTTGCTGCTGCACGCTGACGTTGAGCTTTTGTGTCGTGCCGTCGTAGTTGATGAAGGCCGACCAGACCTTGCCGTTGCTCATGCAGCCGTCGCTCAGGTAGGAGTTGTCAAACAGGTGGCAGTACGACACACCGTAGGGGCTGCTCACGGGAGAGCTGTTCAGCGAGCCGTTTCTGTCTAGGCCGATATGGTTGCTGGCGCCCACCTCGCCGTTGTCATAGGTGTCGAATTCGATGGCAACGCTGTTGGGCACACCTGAGTAGCCAATTCCACCCCCGGCGCCGCCGAGGCCGTTGGTGGCCTGGGCCAGTACGAAGGTGATGCCGTCGGCGGGGTCGATGCCGCCAGCCTGGCTCAGGCGGAACTGAAAGCTGGTGCTGAAGGTCGCACCCGTGCCCAGCGTGATCGGCGTGGTGCTGTAGCCAGCACCGGCTTGCCCATCAACTGCCGGGGTCAGTCGCAAAGCGCTGCTAGGGGTTGCTGCATTGCCGACGCAGGTGAGGGTGCCATCGCCGCAGGCGCCGGTGAAGTTGCTGTAGTTGATGACGACGCCCGCCTGTGCCTGCGGGGCCGCGGCGGCAAAAGCGAGCATTGCGGGGGCGAACAGGGAGCGAATCATGGCGGTCTCCGGTGGTATTGGGTTGCCGGTAATCAAGAGGCAATTTTTGTGCCGGAAATGGCGCTTCCGAGGGCGCGCACGGGCTTTGGCCGCTGCGTGCGGGTGCCGTTGTCAAATTGTTCGACACTCGCTTCAGCTTCCCAGGGTCGATGCACCAGATGCGAAGGCCTCTCCCTACCCCCTGAATCGCAGCGCGGCCCGGCGGCTGACCTCTGCCAGCAACTGCTCTTCGCGCTGGCGCTCGCGCAGCCAGCGGGCGTCATTCTGGCCGGCCTCGGCCTCGTTGCACAGCATGTGCAGGGCGTTGGATGCGCCTTGCTGGGCCGCGTGCCCGGCGATCTGGTCCATGGTCATGCGGATATGGTCGCGCAGGGGCATGTGGCTGCCAGTGGCCGGGTCGACATACACCGCATCCATGCCAAAGCGGCAGGCCTGGAAGCGGTTGTAGGTGTAGACGAGGTAGTCGTCTTCCTGCGGCATGAAGGGCTGCTCGGCCAGGAACCAGGCACCCAGCGACTGCACGAAGCCGGCCAGCGCGGCGGCGCGCTCGATGGTCAGCGGCGTGTCGAACACGCGGATCTCGATGGTGCCGAACTCGGGCTTGGGGCGGATGTCCCAGTAAAAGTCCTTCATGCTCTTGACAACGCCGGTGCGCGCCATCTTGTTGAAATAGGCCGTGAAATCGTCCCAGGTCAGCGCAAACGGTGCGCGGCCCGACAGTGGAAACGCGAACACGGAATTGAGCCGCGCCGAATCGAACGCCGTGTCCTGCCCCTGCACATAGGGGCTCGATGCCGACAGCGCAATGAAGTGCGGGATGTAGCGCGACATGCGGTGCAGCATCAAGAGCGCGGCATCGGCATCGGGGCAGCCAATGTGCACATGCTGGCCGAAGATGGTGAACTGCTTGGAGAGGTAGCCATACAGCTGCGACAGCTCCTGAAAGCGCGGCTTGTCGTAGATGCGGCGCTCATGCCATTGCTGAAACGGGTGCGTGCCGCCGCCCACGACGGCAATGTTGAGCTTGTCGGCGCTTTTGACCAGCGCATCGCGGATGGGGCTGAGCTGCCCCAGCACCTCGCTGGCCGAATGGCAAATGCCGGTGGAGATCTCGATCATGCTGTTCGTCATCTCCGGCACCACGCTGCCGGGCAACGGCACCTTGTGCATCAGGCGCAGCATGTCTTCGGCGTAGGGCGCCAGATCGTAGTCGTGGGTGTTGACGAGCTGCAGCTCCAGTTCGACGCCCAGCGTCAGCGGCTCGGAATGGGTAAAGGCTTCAAGACTCACTGCGGTCTCCATTGCCGCCGCGCGACAGCGGGGCCCAGGGTTTGGAACTCTCGCCGGCGCGGTAAATGGCCACGGTGGCAATCACGGCGCCCAGCACTTCCATGAGCAAGATGGCGGGCAAGGCCACGCGGGCGATCAGGTGGCCCGTGGAGGGCGATGCCACCACGAACTGCGATGCGATCAGCAGTGCAATCGACGACATCGGCGTCATGGCGCAGCCCACCCACAGGGCCTGGCGCCAGCTGGCGCCGCTGCCCACGTTGCCCAGGCCCACGCCCACCGCCTTGGCCACCAGGCGCACGGCGATCAGCGCCAGCACCACGCCGGCCACCGGGCCGCTCCAGTCGGCCTGCGCCGCCACGGTGGACACCAGCACGAACATCAGCATGGTGAGCAGCGACGACGCGTTGCCCAGCTGGCGCGGCCAGGCCCACGGGCGCGGGTTGAGCTGCTTGAGCAGCATGCCGCCCAGCAGCGCCGCGAGGGGCGCCGAGCCGCCCATGTGTGCGGCCACCGCGGTGGCCGCGGCAATCAGGGCCAGCAGCAGCATGGAGGTGTTTTCGCTGGTGGGGCTCATGAAGCGCAAGGCCATGCGCAGCACCAGCGACAGCACGGCCGCCACGATGATCGACACACCCAGCACCACCACCACGGGATACATGGTGTCGAGCAGCGTGATGCTCTGGCGGTTGATCTGCTCTGCGCGGGCGCTGCCCAGGGTCAGCGCATACAGGGTGGAGAGCGTGGCCAGCACAATGGCGCGCTCGGTCACGGGGCCGGCAGCGCGGGTGTCTGCCACCACGCGCGTCAGCACTGCGGGCGAAGCGGCCAGCGCCACCAGGGCCAGCGGCCCCGCCACATGCGCGGGCATGTCAAGCCACACCAGCACCCAATAGACGGCAAAGTAGGTCAGTGCCGATTCGGCAATGCTTTGCACCAGCACCATGGGGTTGTGACGAAACCAGCGCAGCGGAATGCGCCCGCCGCATTCGAACAGCACGATAGAGATGCCCAGTTCGAGCAGAAACAGCCCGATGCCCTGAAGCGGCCACACCGCCCCGCTGAAGCCGGCCAGGCCGGCTGCGGTGCCCACCAGCGAATAGCCCACCACCTTGGGCAGGCCCGTGTGGCGTTGGCACAGGTAGCCCGCCATGGCGGCCACCGCCAGCAGCAGCGACCATTGCACCGTGGGCAACCCGGCCGAAGGGCGCAGCCACTGCGCCCAGAAGCTCAGGATTTCGTTCATGTCATGGGTCCTCTCCATCAGACGGGCAGTGCCCGGTGGGAGGGAAGAACCGGCAGGGCGCGTGGTGGCGCCGCGGTCCTTCCCGGCAGTCGCCTGAATTTACATGCGGAAACGCGCTGCCCCTGTAGGACAGGAGCGTCCGTGTTTCCGCCGGCCAGGGCGCCCGAATCAGGCGGCCTGGCGTTCAGGCACGAAAAAGCTCAGCGGCGCCTTGAACAGGCGGCTTCGCATTGCGGCATAGATACGTGAACGGTCGACACCGCTGACGTTGTGCGCACGCAATGCCAGGCGAAACGCCAGGTAAAAGCTCACGCCGACATTGAGGGCGCCAATCAGGGGAATGGTGGCCACGGCCCACCAGAACCCACTGTGGTGAACAATGTCCCAGCCCAATGCGGCAGTGGCCGCACCCAACTGGCCCGAAGACAGTGTGACATGGCGCACATCCAGGCCCAGCCCGAAAAACCCTGCAAACGCCGGCACAAGGCCCAGCATGAAGCCCAGCGAGATGTTGGCGGCAAAGCCCGACAGGTTATTGCGCAGGAAGCGCGCCCAGCGCGCCGCGCGCTCCTTGCCCAGCCGCGCGGTGATGCGCGGGTTGTAGCGCACCGCCGAGTCGAGGCGGTGCAGCACAAACCAGTTTTCGGTCCAGCCCGCGATGATGCTGGAGGCGAACAGCAGCACGCCCGTGAAGGCGGCAAACAGCAGCGAGGGCCCGAGAAGGTGCAGCGACTCCAGCACATGGCCGGCCTCGCGCGCGCTGATGGCGGGCGAGCCCTTGGCCCAAGCGATCAGCAGCGCCAGACCCAGAACCAGGGGATACACCACCAGCACGTTGCCCAGCACGGCAGCGACCTGTGAGCGCACCAGGTGGGTGACTTCATCCACGAAGGATTCGATGGCCTCGCCAGAACCCAGCTCCTTGAGCTTGGCTGCCATGGCGGGGGCGGTCATGGCCGGCTGCTTGGTGGCCACGGTGAAATGCAGCAGCTGCACCAGCACAAAACTTACGGCGTAGTTCACGCCTGCCCAGAAGCCACCCCAGAACGCCGAGAGTGCCAGGGCATACAGGCCAAACTTGGCCAGCGTGGTGAAGGCCATCACGGCACCGCCGCCGGCGGCCTTTTTGACCATGGAACGGTATTCGCCCGCGGTGCGCGTGATGTAGTGTTCGCCCGTTTCGGCGCTGCGCTCGGCCACCTTGGCGGCCAGCAGTGACGAGTTGGATGCCAGCAGCGCCCGCAGGCTGCGCCGCTCCTGGCCCACCTCCACCAGGTGCGCCAGAAGGCGGGCCGCCGTGGCGGCGGGCTGGGGGGACAGCAGGCAGTCGAGCAGTTCCCGCACCCGCAGGATGCGGGCACGCAGCTGGCGCAGCCGGAACACCAGGTCCACGGAAATGCCGTTGTCTTCGAAATGGGTGTACACGGTGGCCGCGGCGGCCCGGCAGGCTTCCAGGCGCTCGCGCAGGCGTTGGGCTGCCTCGTGCAGGCGGTCGGGCGTGCGCAGCGCGTGCAGCACTTCCACCCGCAGGCTTTCCACGTCGCGGATGAGTGCGTGAAAGGGCTGCGCATCGCGGGCCGATTCGCTCATGCGCAGCCGCAAACCGGGCGCAAAGCCGGTCGAAAGGATCTGCCCCGCGCAGTAGGTGATGGCGTCAAGCAGGGCATGCTGCCAGCGGGACGCACCCTGCGGGCTTTGGGGCATCAGCAGTGCCGACAGCCGATGCATGGTGGTTTCGTCCAGCGCGCCCAGCCACTTTGCATCGAAGGCACTGGGCAGGGCCAGCACGAATAGCTCCGAGGCGTCGATGGTTTCGGGACTGTGCGGCAGCAGCTTGTTGCGTATCCGCTCCGCCGCTTCGCTGAGCAGTGCCGTGTCCTTGGCGAAACCGAAATCGGCCAGCAGTGTGGTGATGTCCACCGATTCCACCAGGGAGGCCCACCAGGCTTGCAGCTGGCGCTGCACATCGGAGCGCGCCTCGACCGCTTCCAGAAACAGCTGGACGCGCGCCGTGGCGGCGGGCACGGAATCGCGCGCGCCACGCACCCAGTCGAGCAGATCAATCAGCCATACATGGCGCTGCGCCAAGCCGGCCTGCGGGTCCAGCGCCGCGAGCAGGCCGGCCAGGTCGGTGGCCGGCCGCTTCAATGCAGCACCCTTGTGCTCAACGGCTGGTTGGAAGCGCCGGGGTTGGTCGCCTCCAGCACAAACAAGGGTATCGGGCAGCTGAACGGCTCACCGTCATCAGCGACGCAATGGAACGTGCCATGCATGGTTCCGCTGGCGGCGCGCAGGCTGCATCCGCTGGTGTACTGAAACGATTGTCCCGGCTTGAGCAAAGGCTGCTGGCCCACCACGCCCAAGCCCTTGACCTCTTCGGTGTGGCCCCTGGCATCACTGATGATCCAGTGGCGCGAGATCAGTTGCGCTGGTGCTTCACCCGCATTGGTGATGGTGATGGTGTAGGCAAAACGAAAGACACCGGAGCTGGGGGAGGACTGCTCCGGCAGGTACTCTGGCGCCACTTGCACATCAAACTGGTATTTGGGCATGGGCGCATGGTAACTGCGACAATCGCGCCATGAGCCGACCTTTTCGCATTGCCCCTTCGATCCTCTCTGCCGATTTCGCCCGCCTGGGCGAAGAAGTGCGCAACGTCATTGCCGCGGGCGCCGACTGGATTCACTTTGACGTGATGGACAACCATTACGTGCCCAATCTCACCTTCGGACCTATGGTCTGCCAGGCGCTCAAGCCGCATGCCAGGACGGCCGCCGGTGTTGCGGTGCCGGTGGACGTGCACCTGATGATCCAGCCCGTGGATGCCTTGGCCGCAGCGTTTGCCGACGCGGGTGCCGACTACATCAGCTTTCACCCCGATGCGTCGGGCCATGTGCACCGCAGCATCCAGGCCATCCGCAGCAAGGGTGCGAAACCGGGCCTGGTTTTCAATCCCGCCGAGCCGCTGGATGTGCTCGATTGGGTGATCGACGACATCGACCTTATCCTGATCATGAGCGTCAACCCCGGCTTTGGCGGCCAGAGCTTCATCGACTCGGCGCTGCGCAAGGTCGAGGCAGTGCGCAAGCGCATCGACGCGTCGGGCAAGGACATCCGTCTGGAGGTGGATGGCGGCATCAAGACCGACAACATCCGTTGCGTGGCGGATGCGGGCGCTGACACGTTTGTGGCGGGCAGCGCCATTTTTGGCAAGCCGGATTACAAGGGTGTGATCGATACCATGCGCGCGCAGCTCGCCTGATTTCGCTGTCGGCCGTCGCTGCGGTGATCAGGGAGCCGGGTTCAGCTGCCGCTGCACATGCGCCAATAGCCCGTCACAGGCATCCTCCAGCAGGTCCAGCACATGCTCGAACCCCTGCGCATTGCCATAGTAGGGGTCTGGCACCACGGGGCTGCTGGTGCGCAGACAGAACTCTGTCATGCGCCGTAAGCGGTATTGCTGCTCGGGGGGGCAACGGCGCTGCAGTTCGGACAGGTTGTCGTCGTCCATGGCCAATACCAGATCGAAGCTGTAGAAATCGCGATCAGTGATCTGGCGCGATCGCAGATCTGCCATTGCATAGCCGCGCTGACGGGCATGGGCTTGGGCGCGTGCGTCGGGCGGCTCGCCCCTGTGGGCGCTGTGGGTGCCGGCGGAATCAATGCGCACCTGATCGGCCAGCCCAGCGCGCGCCACGCGCTGGCGAAACACGCCATGGGCCGTGGGGCTGCGGCAGATGTTGCCCATGCAGACAAAGAGAACAGAAAACTGGCCCATTTTCCGGAATGCCGCCCCGTCAGTGAATGAGGGCGCGATTGTAGGGCGGGGCCTGCACAGCGGGATGTGTGTGCTGGGCTCGCCGGTGCCATGGCAATTTCGCAGCGTGATTTACGAGGCATATGCAATAAGATGGACCAGAGACACGCCTTCCGGTGTGAAGCGCGGATCATCCGGCAGCGCCGGATTGATCCAGAGGGTGGCGTTCATGTCCGCAGACAAACGGGGAAAAAGCAAACCATGTTGATCCAGCCGGTGGTGTTGTCGGGTGGTTCGGGCACACGCCTGTGGCCGCTGTCGCGGGAAAAATACCCTAAACAATTGCTCCCGCTCATGGGCGAGGACTCGCTGCTGCAAGCAACGCTGCGTCGGCTGGAAGGCCTGGCCGATGCCGACAGCGCACCGCCGCTGGTGGTTTGCAACGAGGAATACCGTTTCGTGGTGGCAGAGCAATTGCGCCTGATCGGCAAGCCAGGCCGCATCGTGCTGGAGCCGGTGGGCCGCAATACCGCTCCTGCGCTGACGCTCGCGGCGCTGGCGGCGCAGTCCGTCGGGGGCGACCCGGTGCTGCTGGTCATGCCTGCCGACCATGTCGTTACCCAGCCCGCGGTATTCCAGCAAGGTGTGCGCCATGCTGCCCGGCTGGCGCAGGAGGGCGCCATCGTCACTTTCGGAATCACCCCCGATCGACCCGAGACGGGCTATGGCTACATCCAGGGCGGTGCCACGCTGGATGAAGTCGGCGCGCGTGCAATCAGCCGTTTTGTCGAAAAGCCCGATCTCGCAACGGCCGAAGGCTATCTGCAAGCGGGCGACTACCTGTGGAACAGTGGGTTGTTTGTGCTGCGGGCCTCGGTCTGGTTGAAAGCGCTGGCGCTGTGCCGTCCCGACATCCTGGCGGCTTGTGAAGCGGCGTGGAAAAACGGCGCCACCGACCTGTCGTTTCTGCGTGTGGATGCCGAGGCATTTGGCGCCTGCCCGAGCGATTCCATCGACTATGCCGTGATGGAGCGTTTGGCCGGCCCGAAGGTCGTGGCAGGCCTGCCTGCGGGCGTGGTGGTGCCGCTGTCGGCGGGGTGGTCCGATGTGGGTGCCTGGGACGCACTTTGGCAAATCCTGCCCAAAGATGCCGACGGCAATGTGGTGCAGGGGCGCACGCTGATGCAGGACAGCTGCAACACCCTGGCATTGTCCTCCGGTCGCCTGCTGGCTTGCGTGGGGGTGCAGGGGTTGGTGGTGGTGGAAACGCCCGACGCGGTGCTTGTGGCCGATCAGCGCCATACCCAGGATGTGAAGAAAATCGTTGATCGCCTCAAGCGCGATGGTCATACCGAGGGCTTGCTGCACCGCAAGGTGTACCGCCCCTGGGGCTGGTACGACGGCGTTGACGGGGGCGAGCGCTTTCAGGTCAAGCGCATCATGGTCAAGCCGGGCGGCAAGTTGTCGCTGCAGATGCACCACCACCGTGCCGAACACTGGGTTGTCGTGCGCGGCACTGCCCGCGTGACCAAGGGCGATGAAGTGTTCCTGCTGTCCGAGAACCAGTCCACCTATATCCCTCTGGGCGTGACGCACCGCCTTGAAAATCCCGGCCAGGTCGATCTGGAGATGATCGAAGTCCAGTCTGGCTCCTACCTGGGCGAGGACGACATCGTGCGGTTCGAAGACCTGTATGGGCGCTGATTTCCGCGCTGGCCCAGCGCGCAGGAACTATCTTTCATGACAACAGAGCGAAAGCCCCAACACATTCTTCTGACCGGCGCCGCCGGCTTCATTGGCAGCCACGTGGCCGAGCGCCTGTTGCAGCGCGGAGACCGGGTTCTGGGTCTGGACAACCTCAACGACTATTACGACCCCGCGCTCAAGCGGGCTAGGCTACGGCGGCTTGAAGGGGCGCAGGGTTTTCGTTTTGTGCAACTCGATCTGGCCGACCGCACGGGCATGGCCGAACTGTTTGCTGCCGAGCGTTTTGACAGCGTCATCCATCTGGCGGCCCAGGCCGGTGTGCGCTACAGCATTACCCATCCCCATGCCTATCTGGACTCCAACCTGACAGGCTTTGGCCATGTCCTGGAAGGCTGCCGCGCCCAGGGTGTCGCGCACCTGGTGTATGCCTCCAGCTCCAGTGTCTATGGCGGCAACACCAAAATGCCGTTTGCTGAAACGGACCCCGTCGACCACCCCGTGAGCCTGTATGCCGCCACCAAGAAGGCCAACGAGCTCATGGCCCACACTTATAGCCACCTCTACGGATTTCCCACCACCGGGTTGCGCTTTTTCACGGTCTATGGCCCCTGGGGGCGGCCTGATATGGCGTACCACCTCTTTACCCGCGCCATCCTGGCCGGCGAGCCGATCTCGGTTTTCAACCACGGTGACATGCGGCGCGACTTCACCTACATCGACGACATCACCGAGGGTGTGCTGCGCGTACTGGATCGGCCCGCCACGCCGGAACGCGCGGGCGCCGCACCATACCGCGTGTTCAACATCGGCAACAGCGAGCCCGTGCAGCTGCTCGATTTCATCGGGTGCATTGAAAGCGCGCTGGGCAAAACGGCCATCAAGCAGCTGCTTCCCATGCAGCCTGGGGATGTGCCGGCCACCTACGCCAGCACCCAGGCATTGCAGGACTGGGTGGGGTTTGCGCCTTCTACGCCGCTGGCTGAAGGCATTGGGCATTTCGTCCGTTGGTACCGGGAGTACTACCACTGCGGTTGAGTCTGCCTGATCGGGGATGCGAGTGGTGCGCTCAGGCGTTGTCCCCTGGGGTCAGATACGAGCCATTGTCCGGATGGACGGCGTGCAAGCGCAATTTTGTGCAACCAAAAATGCATTTACGTGTGACATTCGTTCAGGGTATGCTGCAACGAGGCTTGGTTATTTTGGCTATGGCCGTACAAACGATGTAAGGAGTTGCGCCATGCAGAAATACGTTTCGAGGCTCCTGGGTTCAATGGTCCGCGTTGTCGCAACCGCCACTTTGGCCACGGCGGTGGCTGGCTGTGCGGGCATGCGGGGAGGGGGCCATCCGGCTGCCCCGGTGAAAGCGTCCGCCCCAGATTACAACTACATCGTGGGGCCTGGCGATACGCTCAACATCATCGTGTGGCGAAACCCCGAACTGTCACAGGTTGTGCCGGTGCGTCCCGATGGCCAGGTGTCCACGCCCTTGGTTGACGGGCTCGTAGCGCAAGGCAAAACCTCGGCGCAGATCGCTCGGGACGTGGAAAAGGAACTGGGGAAATACGTGCGGGACCCGGTCGTCACCGTGATTGTGACTGGCTTCGTCGGCCCCTACAGCGAGCAGATCCGCGTGGTGGGTGAAGCGGCCAAACCGCAATTCCTTCCCTATAAGCAAAAAATGACGGTCCTCGATGTGATGATCGCGGTTGGTGGTTTGACCGATTTTGCCGATGGCAACAGCGCTACGCTCGTACGTACCGCCGAGGGCAACAAGCGTTACAACGTACGCCTGAATGATCTGGTGAAGCGCGGCGATATTGACGCCAATGTGGAAGTGCTTCCCGGCGACATTCTCATCATCCCCCAAGGGTGGTTCTGACTTGCCTGAGCAAGGATTGGCGGCAGACAGGCGCCCAGCGGACTTGTAAGGGGGAATGAATGGATGAGTTTCTAGGTCAGATCACCACGACCGTTCGCGGCATGTGGATCTATCGCCGTCTGGCTATGCTGATCACCTGGTTGGTCGCTGCAGTGGGCGTGGGTGTTGTGCTCATGATGCCGGATCACTACCAGGCGTCAGCGCGTGTATTTGTCGATACGCAGTCCATCCTGCGTCCACTCATGACGGGCATTGCCGTGCAGCCGAACATCGAGCAGCAGGTGGCCATGCTCAGCCGCACGCTACTGAGCCGGCCTACCGTGGAGCGTCTGGTTCGCACCGTCGATCTGGATCTGGGCGCGCATTCCAAGGCGGCAAAAGATGCCGTGGTCGATACCGTGACCAAGTCCATCAGTATCCAGACCACCGGGCGTGACAATCTCTACACACTGTCCTATCGCGATCAGAACCCCGAGAAAGCGCAGCGAGTCGTGCAGGCGCTGCTGACCATCTTCGTCGAATCCAGTCTGGGGGCTTCGCGCCAGGATTCGGACAGTGCGCGTCGTTTTCTCGATGAGCAGATCAAGAGCTACGAGGCCAAGCTCACAGACGCCGAAGGCCGCCTCAAGGCATTCAAGCTGCGCAACATCGAAATGCAATCGCAGAGCGGCCTGGACTCGGCAGGGCGGGCCGCAGAAATCGGCAACCTTTTAAGTCAGGCCAGGCTTGAACTGCGTGAGGCTGAAAGTGCGCGGGCGGCGGCGAGCCGTCAGTTGGAGATGCTGCGTGCGCAGACTGGGCAGTCTCTCATTGGTTCTGCAGTTGGCATGCAGACGCCTGAGCTCGATGCGCGCCTTCATGAGCAAAAGCGCAATCTGGATACCCTGCTGCAACGCTATACCGACGAGCACCCCGATGTGGTCAATACGCGCAGATTGATTGGGGAGCTTGAAGCACAAAAGCGCCGCGAAGTGGAAGAGCTGCGGCGCAAAGCCCAGGCGGCACCTGGATCGCCTGCAGTGGAAACCAATCCGGCAGTGGTGGAGCTCAATCGCGTTTATTCGGCTGCCGAGGTTCAAGTGGCGTCACTGCGCGCGCGCGTCGTTGAATACGAGTCACGTGCCAAGCATGCCCAGGAGCAACTCAAGGTGGCCCCGCAACTGGAAGCTGAGTTGGCGCAGTTGAACCGGGACTATCAGATCAACCAGAAAAACTATGCCGATCTGGTGTCCCGCCGTGAATCGGCCATGATGTCGGGACAGTTGGAAAACACGTCCAGTGTGGCTGAATTTCGAGTCATCGACCCACCGCGCGTTTCGCCCAAGCCTGTTGCTCCCAATCGGGTGCTGCTGATGCCAATCACCTTGCTGGCGGCCTTGGCCGCAGGGCTTGGAATGGCGTTTCTCATGAGCCAGATCAGGCCAGTTTTCTTTGATGGTGCTGCATTGCGCCAGTTGACCCAGCTGCCATTGCTGGGGGTGGTGGAGCTGATGCCCAGTGATGCGTTCCGTCAACGTGAATCGAGAAGCTTGAGGCGATTCATCGCGGCCTTGCTTGCACTCGTGTTGCTCTATGCGGGTGGAATGCTTGCGCTGTCTTATCTGTCGGGCCTTCTGGGGTGACCTGCAATCATGACAAGTTCCATCGAAAAAGCGGCCCAACGGCTCGAACAATTGCGAAAAGCGGGTGCGCCTGTGCCTGGTGGCGTGGTGCAGCCTGCCGAGTCCGTCGGGCCGAGCACCATGGAGCAGCCGGCACAAACAGTGTCGCCCGTAGAAGATGCCGACCTTGATGTGCGGCGGGGCGTACCAACATTCAAGCCGGTGTCCAAGTCCGTACATATCGATTTGACGGCACTGGCTGCGGCGGGCTTTATCACTCCCAACGCGCCGCGTTCCGCCATGACGGACCAGTTTCGTGTCATCAAACGGCCCCTCCTGGAAAATGCAACAGGCAAAGGCGCATCGTTGGTGGCCAATGGCAACCTCATCATGGTCACCAGTTCCTTACCCGGGGAGGGAAAGACGTTCACGGCCATCAATCTCGCGATGAGTCTGGCCATGGAACTGAACCATACGGTGATGCTTGTCGATGCCGATGTCGCACGCCAGTCCATCATGCAGACAATGGGTTTGCCCCCTGCTCCCGGCTTGCTGGACTTATTGGTAGATGACAGGATCGGATTGCCCGATGTGCTGTTGCGCACCAATATAGACAATTTCACACTTTTGCCAACGGGTCTGCCAAATCCGCGTGCGACGGAATTGCTGGCCAGTGATGCCATGGTCGCCTTGCTCAATGACATGGGCAAGCGCTACCGGGACCGCATCATCATTTTCGATTCCCCCCCATTGCTGCTGACCACGGAAGCGCGTGTGCTGGCCAGTCATATGGGCCAGGTTGTTATCGTCGTGCAGGCTGAAAAAACGCTCCAATCGCAAGTTCAGCATGCCCTGTCCGCCATCGAGGCTTGCCCTATCAGGCTCACGGTGCTCAACCAGGCACGCAGCCGTGGCTTGGGTGCTTACGGGTATGGATATGGCCACGGCTATGGCTACGATCAGTTGGTCGGCGAGCCCAGCATGGCCACAGCTGCGGCGTGACGGGAAAAGGAGCGTTTGAGTGAACCGACCGTATCGCTACGCCGCAAGTCCTTCCCTGATTCGCTGGGTCTCGCTTGCTATGGCCAGCGTACCAGCGCTTCTTCCCGGCGCCGTCACTGCACAACCAGACGATGTGCAGGCCGCACCGCGTCAACCCAGCCTGGTATTTGAGCCGCGTGTTTCGGTGCAGCACACCATCACCAGCAATGCACGGCTAGATGCAACCAGTGTCAGTGACCAGATAACCGAGGTGATACCCGGGTTTCAGCTGATCAGCAACACGGCCCGTGTCAAGGGTTTTGTCGATTACTCCCTGCACGATGTTTATTACGCGCGGGAGTCAAGGTTTAACAGCATTCGGCACAACCTGAATGCCAGCGCTGTCGTCGAAGCGGTTGAGCAATGGGCCTTTGTTGATGTGGCAGCCGTCGTTGCTTCGCAGCCTATTTCGGCTTTTGGTGCGCCGGTGGGTGGCCTTCCAGCCAATCCCAACACTTCGCAGACGTCGAGCTTCCGATTTTCGCCATACTTGCGAGGCCGCATTGGAGCCGCCGTGGACTACGAGGCGCGTTACAGCGTCCAAGACACCCGCACCAAGACGGATAGCCGTTCTGACATCACTACGCAAGACTGGCTTTTGCATCTGGGTAGTCGAGAAAGCGGTCGGATAGTTGGTTGGGCCTTAGATGCCAGCAATCAGGTTGCCGATTATTCACTCGGCCGGAGTATCGAGACCAATGCACTGCGCGCTCGGGTGAGTTTTGCGGTGACGTCGCAATTGGTTCTCACGGGGATTGGCGGAACCGAATCCACTAACCAGCTTTCGCCAACACGCGAGTCACACCGCATTACAGGTTTCGGTGCTGCGTGGCAACCGTCGGAGCGGTCACGACTGTCGTTCGAGCGTGAGAGCCGATATTTTGGCGAATCCCACAATGCGTCACTGGAGCATCGCACGGGACGCACTGTATGGCGTTACACCGATATCAAGGCCATTTCCAATGGGTTGGGCGCACAGTCGGCGTCACTGGGGTCGCTGTTCGACCTGCTCGACGGCTTTTACACCCAGCTTGAGCCTGACCCGATTCGCCGCACACAGCTCGTTCTGGCAGAAATAGAACGATTGGGATTGCCCGCCAATGTTCAAGTGTTTCAGGATTTTCTTCGATCATCCAGCACGTTGCAGCGGGTGCAGCAGCTATCGCTGGCGTTGTTGGGCCAGCGTAGTACCGTGACGCTGGCTATTTCGCGTTCTGACAACCGCTCCATCGGCGGGCCGCTCCAGTTGGGCGATGATTTCGATACCAATTCCCGGATTCGCCAGCGTGGTTGGAACCTGTGGCTTGCCCACCGTCTCACGCCGAATTCTTCGATCCATGTCAGTTGGGGCGATCAGCGCAGCGTAGGCACCTTGCCGGGGCTCGAAACCCGGGTGCGCTCACTCGTACTAGGCTGGAATACCCTGGTGGCCCGTCGTACCAGCGCAGGCATTCAGATACGTCGCGTTCTGTCGGATGGCCCCGCCAGTCCATACAGTGAATCGGCGATAGTCGGCACCATCACGCACCGGTTTTGATCCATGTACGAAGCGTTCTATGGGTTGAACAGTAAACCCTTCCAGCTCAATCCCGATCCCGGCTTCTATTTCAGCAGCAAGCAGCATCAGCGCGCACGCGCGTACCTGGAATACGGCGTGATGCGTTGCGAGGGTTTCATCGTGATCACGGGCGAGGTGGGGGCGGGCAAGACGACGATTGTGCGTGGCCTGATTGACAGTCTGGATCCAGGTACTGTTGTAGCGGCCCATCTGGTTAGCACGCAATTGAGTGCCGAAGATACGC
This sequence comes from Acidovorax carolinensis, assembly GCF_002157145.1. Classification (NCBI taxonomy): domain Bacteria; kingdom Pseudomonadati; phylum Pseudomonadota; class Betaproteobacteria; order Burkholderiales; family Comamonadaceae; genus Acidovorax; species Acidovorax carolinensis. The sequence continues at coordinate 3,811,582 of NZ_CP021361.1, read as the reverse complement.
TGCGACTGGTGGGTGCGGCATTCGGCATCCCTGTGCGGGGCGTTTCCAAAGCCGACCTGTTGATGGCACTGGAAGCATTCTTCGTCACCCAGACACTGCAAGGAAAGCGTTGCCTGTTGATCGTCGATGAAGCGCAAAACCTTCAGCCGCAGGCGGTGGAAGAGCTGCGCATGCTGTCCAACTTTCAGAATGGCCAGTACGCACTGCTGCAGACTTTCCTGGTTGGCCAACCTGAGTTCCGTGAAATATTGCAAAGCCCTGGCATGGTGCAATTGCGCCAGCGGGTGACAGCCACCTGCCACCTCGGTCCGCTGGAGGCTGATGAAACCCGTGAGTACATCCTGCACCGCTTGAAATGTGCTGGGGCCAGTGAAAAGCCTACCTTCGATCCAGAAATATTCGACCGCATCTACCACTACACAGGTGGGATTCCCCGGCGCGTCAACACCCTGTTTGACCGAATCCTTTTGCAGGGGTTTCTGACGGACCGGACACACATTGACCTGGAACTGGTTAACGAGATCATTCAAGAGGTTCAGTCTGAATCGCATGTGCCTCCCAAGGCGGCGTCTCCCTGGGAGATGCCGCTGCATGCCGCCGCGCGAGGCCCGGATTTCGAAGCACTGGTCGATGGCGATTCGGCGTTGGGGCCGTTGGACCTGGATTTGAACCTGGATTGCGCGCTGGCAGACAGCATGTCCCAGCAACTCGCGCACATTACGGCCGAGCAACTGAGTGCCCGTTTGCTGCGCATCGAACGCAGCGTCCTGCGCCAGGAGCGCGTGACCCTGGAAATCCTGATGCACCTGCAAAAGCTGGTGGATGCAAGTCGGCGCCCGCGTGCTGACAGTGCCGTAGGCTAAAACCGGAAGTCCATCGCCATGCGCAGCACGCCCTCCATCACCAACGCGCTGACCATTGACGTCGAGGACTACTTCCAAGTATCGGCTTTTGCGCCCTACATTGAACGCAGTGAGTGGGACTTGCGCGAATGCCGGGTGGAGCGCAACGTCGAACGCATCCTGGCCTTGCTGCAAGAGACCCACACCCAGGCCACCTTCTTCACCTTGGGCTGGATCGCAGAGAGGTATCCGGCGTTGGTGCGCCGCATCGTGGATGGTGGACATGAGCTTGCCAGCCATGGCTACGGCCATGAGCGTGTGAGTGACTTGTCGGAGTTGGCGTTCTTCAGCGACATCCACCGCGCCAAATCCCTGCTGGAGGATATTGCCGGTGTGCGGGTGCAGGGTTACCGTGCACCCAGCTTTTCCATCGGAGCAGGCAATTTGTGGGCGCTGGACACATTGCAACGTGCCGGTTACCGCTACAGCTCCAGCATTTACCCCATCCGGCACGACCACTATGGCATGCCGGACGCACCACGTTTTGCCCACCAGGTACGTGACGGCCTGATCGAAGTGCCTCCAACCACCCTGCGCATGTTCAACCGCAACTTGCCTTCGAGCGGTGGCGGCTACTTTCGCCTTTTTCCCTACGCGCTGTCGCGCTGGATGCTGCGCGAGGTCCACCGCCAGGACGGCTCGCCTGCCGTTTTTTACTTTCACCCCTGGGAAATGGATGAGGGACAGCCGCGCGTGCCAGGCATCGGTGTCAAGACCCGCTTCCGGCACTACGTGAATATCGGTCGCATGGAGCTGCGGCTGGGGCACCTGCTGCGGGACTTTCACTGGGGCCGCATGGACCATATTTTTCTCTCCCCGCATACGAAAGAGGTGGCCCGTGGCTGAAGTGGCATCGAAGCTCACCATTCGCCGGCTGGATGCACACAGCGCAGTCGACGCTGCACGTTGGGATGCTTTCGTGCTGGCTTGTCCGCAGGCCACTTTTTTCCACCGTGCTGGCTGGCAGGCGCTGATCCGCGAGGTGTTCTGCCACGACACCTATTTTCTCTACGCTGAGGCCGGGGCAAGCATCCGGGGCGTGTTGCCGCTGGGGCATGTCAAAAGCCGCCTGTTCGGCAATGCACTCACCAGCCTGCCTTTTTCGGTGTACGGAGGCGTTGCCGCGCTGGACGAAGAAGCTGCTGCAGCGCTGGAGCGGGAGGCCGAGCAGCTGGCGCAGCGTCTGGATGTCGATCACCTCGAGTTGCGCAATGTCCAGCGCCGCCACACCGACTGGCCGTTGCAAGACCTCTATGTCACTTTCCGCAAACCGATTGCGCCGAAAGAAGAGGACAACATGCTGGCCATTCCGCGCAAGCAACGCGCCATGGTGCGCAAAGGCATCAAGAACGGGCTCACATCCCAAATCGACACCACGGTCGACCGCTTCTTTGCGCTATACGCCGACAACGTGCACCGCCATGGCACGCCGGCCCTGCCCAAGGCTTACTTCAGCGGGCTGTGCCGTGTTTTCGGGCCTGACTGCGAGGTGCTCACCGTTTGCGCGCCCGATGGCCGCCCCGTCAGCAGCGTGTTGAGCTTCTATTTCCGCGACGAGGTGCTGCCCTACTATGCCGGTGACGACGAGGCGGCACGCGATCTGGCGGCCAACGATTTTAAGTACTGGGAGCTAATGCGCATGGCCTGCGCGCGGGGCCTGAAGGTGTTTGACTACGGGCGCAGCAAGCGGGATACGGGCTCGTACGCGTTCAAGAAGAACTGGGGCTTTGAGCCCACGCCGCTGCACTACGAATACCGGCTGTACAAAAGCGACAGCGTGCCGCAGAACAACCCCGCGAATGCCAAGTATCGCTTTCTGATTGCCGCGTGGCGGCGCATGCCCATTGGGGTGGCCAATTGGCTCGGGCCCAAGATTGTCCGCAGCCTTGGCTGACCGCCACCAACGCATGACCGCCATGGGCAACATTCTCTACCTGGTGCACAGACTGCCGTACCCCCCCAACAAGGGCGACAAGGTGCGCTCATACCACCTGCTGCGCCACTTGCAGCAGCGCCACCGCGTGTTTCTGGGCACCTTCATTGATGACCCGGAGGACGCGCAACATCTGCCCACACTCCAGGCCATGTGCCCCGACTTGCATGTGGAGCGCATCCATGCACGCAGTGCCAAGGTCAAGAGCCTGAGCGGTCTTCTGACGGGCGAGGCGCTCACGTTGTCTTACTACCGCAGCGCCGGCATGCAGCGCTGGGTGGCGCAGACGACCGCAGAACACAATCTGCAGGCCTGCGTGGTATTTTCCTCGGCCATGGCGCAGTATGCGCAGCCGCTGCTGCCGCAGGTGCCCATGCTGGTGGACTTTGTCGATGTGGACTCCGCCAAATGGACCCAGTATGCCCCGGCGCACCGCTGGCCCATGTCCATGCTGTATCGCCGCGAGGGCAATCGCCTGCGCGCGTACGAGCGCGCAATGGCCTTGTTGGCGCGTCGCTCGTACTTCGTGACGCCCAATGAAACCGCCTTGTTTCTCTCGCAGGCGCCGGAATGTGAGGGGCGCGTGCAGTCCATGGGCAACGGGGTGGATGCCGACTTTTTCATGCCGGGTCCCCGCCGGCTCAACCCTTTCGAGGCCGGAGAACAGGCCATCGTGTTCACTGGTGCGATGGACTATTGGCCCAACATTGACGGTGTCAGTTGGTTCGTCGCCGACGTGCTGCCGCTCTTGCGCACACGCTGGCCGCTGGCGCGGTTTTACATCGTGGGCCGCAGTCCTTCGCCTCAGGTGCAGGCGCTGGCCAGTGGGCATGTGGTGGTCACTGGTACCGTGCCCGATGTCCGGCCCTACTTGCAGTACGCCAGTGCGGTGGTGGCGCCCTTGCGCGTGGCGCGCGGCATTCAGAACAAGATTCTGGAAGCCATGGCCATGCAGCAGCCCGTAATCACGGTTAGCAGTTGCGCCGATGCGATTGGCGCCACGGCGGGGCAGGGGCTGCTGCGTGCAGACACGCCTGAAGAATTTGTTCAGGCCCTGCAGCTGCTGCTGGAGTCGCCCTACAACGCTGCCGCCCTTGGACAGCAGGCCCGTCGGTACGTGGAAAAGGAGTGCAGCTGGCAGGCACATCTGAGCGGCATTGACAGTTGCCTGGGCAGGACGCGTGACGCACACCCCCACGATGCCGACGCATGAGAGTGCCAATATGACAAGCCATATCCAACCCCTGCCCGATCATTGGCGTCGGCCGTTGGTTGCACTGGTACTGCTGCTCGCAGTTATTCTGGTTGCATACAGGCATTCGGCCTGGGGCATGGCGATGATCTGGACGCGCTCCGACACCTATGCGCATGGCTTCGTTGTGCCCATCATTTCGCTGTGGTTGGTGTGGCGCCAGCGCGCGGTCCTGGCGCCCATGGTTCCCCGTCCGGGGCGCTTGGCCTGGCTGCTCATGGCGGGCGCCGCGGCGCTCTGGCTGGCTGGTGATCTGGTGGCCGTGAATGCAGCCACACAGCTCGCGCTGACGACGCTGATCGTGTTGTCCGTGCCTGCGGTGCTCGGTTGGCGCGTAGCCAAGGCACTGGCTTTCCCTTTGGCTTTTTTGTTCTTTGCGGTGCCGATCGGTGACTTTCTGTTGCCCCGCTTGATGGAGTGGACCGCTGACTTCACGGTGATGGCCCTGCGTGCGAGTGGTATCCCGGTCTACCGGGAGGGCCTGCAATTCATCATCCCTTCGGGGGCATGGTCGGTCGTAGAGGCATGCAGCGGAATTCGTTACCTGATTGCATCCGTGACAGTGGGCTGCCTTTTCGCGTATCTCAGCTACCAGAGCACGCGCAAGCGCCTGGTGTTCATGGCTGTGGCCATATTGGTCCCCTTGGTGGCCAACTGGGTGCGCGCCTACCTGATCGTCTTGCTGGGGCATCTTTCAGGAAACACCCTTGCAACTGGGGTGGACCACCTCGTGTACGGGTGGTTGTTTTTTGGGATCGTCATCGGCGTGATGTTCCTCATCGGTGCGCGCTGGGTGGACCCTTCGCCGCAAATCTTTCACGAGGCGGTTGCCGACGCTCGGGTTGAAGAAAGCGTCGCGCATCGAACGCCGTGGCTTGGGTTGGCGCTCGCTTTTTCCGTGGTGCTGGCGCCGCACGGTGCGCTGGCTGTAATGGACTTGGGCACGCAGACACGGCCTGTTCAATTGGTCGAGCCAGTGGTTGCTGACCCCTGGCGTGCCACGGCGAAGCCGCCCAGCAACTGGCAGCCGGCTTTTGAAGATGCCTCTGACACGCTGGACGCGGGTCTGATCGACGGGCAGAGTCAGCCGCTGGGGCTGCATGTCAGCTACTACCGCCACCAAAACTACCAGCGCAAGCTGGTCAGTTCAGAGAATGTGCTGGTAAAGAGCCACGACCCGACGTGGGCACGGTTGGCAACCGGTTCCTTCGATGCGCGGATTCAGGGCCGGCCCCTGCGTGTTAACAGCGCCGTGCTGCGCCAGCACGCACCTGGCATGGCCGACGCGGGCCAGCGTCTGCTGGCCTGGCGCTTCTACTGGGTCAACGGGGCCTTCACCGCCAGCGACTACGCGGGCAAGATTCAGGGCGCCTTGGGGCGCATCAGCGGCTGGGGTGATGACGGGGCCCACATCGTGATCTACACGCCCTTATCGGACGCCAAGGGGGCCGAGGTCGACGCTTCGGCGCGCCTGCAGTCCTATCTGGACAGCCAGGGCGATGCGCTGGTGGCGGCGCTTCGGCAAACGCGAGGGCGCGACTGACCATGTGTGGCATCTCCGGCCTTTTCGATGCACAGGGTACGCGCGCTTTCTCGCGCGATCTGATTTCGCGCATCAACGACATTCAGGCCCACCGTGGGCCTGACGAAGACGATGTGCATCTGGAACCCGGCCTGGCCCTGGGCCATCGGCGCCTGTCCGTCATCGACCTGGCTACCGGCAAGCAGCCCTTGTTCAACGAGGACGGCACGGTAGGCATCGTCTTCAATGGTGAAATCTACAACTACCTTGAGCTCATGCCCGAACTCAAGGCATTGGGCTATCGCTTCAGGACGCGCAGCGACACTGAAGTGATCGTGCACGCCTGGCAAGCCTGGGGCGAGGCGTGCCTGCACCGGCTGCGGGGCATGTTCTCGTTTGCACTGTGGGACCGCAACCAGCAAACCCTGTTTCTTGCGCGCGACCGCATGGGCGTCAAGCCCATGCACTACGCCTGGTTGCCCGATGGCAGCTTCATCTTTGGCTCCGAGCTCAAAGTGCTTACCGCCCACCCCGGCTTTGTGCGCGACATCGACCCGCTCGCTGTGGAGGACTATTTTTCGTTCGGCTATGTTCCCGATCCACGCTGCATCTACCTCGACGCCCACAAGCTGCCGGCGGCCCACTACCTGACCCTGCGCCGAGGAGACTCTGCCCAGGCCGAGCCGGTGCCGTATTGGGACGTGCACTTCAGCAATGACAACTCCATCGGTCTGGCCGATGCACAAGCCGAGCTGCGTGAGCGGGTCAAGGAATCGGTGCGGCTGCGCATGATCGCCGATGTGCCACTGGGTGCCTTCCTCTCCGGCGGGGTGGACTCCAGCGCCGTCGTAGCCACCATGGCCGGTCTTTCTGACACGCCCGTTCACACCTGCGCTATTGGTTTCGACGATCCACGTTTCAATGAATCCGCCTTTGCCCAGCAGGTGGCGGACCGTTACCGCACCGACCACAAACTCGAAATTGTCAGCAGCAACGACTTCGACCTCATCGACACCTTGGCAAGGCTGTACGACGAGCCCTTTGCCGACAGCTCGGCCATACCCACTTACCGCGTCTGCCAGATGGCGCGCAAGCATGTCACCGTGGCGCTGTCCGGCGACGGCGGCGACGAAAGCCTGGGCGGTTACCGGCGCTACCGCATGCACCAGGGCGAGGAGTCGGTGCGCAATTGCCTGCCGCATGGCCTGCGCCGTACGCTGTTTGGTGCGGTGGCGCGGATGTACCCCAAGGCAGATTGGGCTCCGCGCCCCTTGCGCGCCAAGACGACGTTGCAGGCCTTGGCCATGGATAGCGTGCAGGCCTATCACCACAGCATGTCGCACCTGCGGGCCGAGCAGCGCCAGGCGCTGTTTTCATCCGCATTCCAGCGCAGCCTGGGGGGCTACAGCGCTGTGGAGGTGTTCCGCCACTATGCCAGCCAAGCCCAGACCGACGACCCGCTGGCCCTGATCCAGTACCTGGACTACAAGACCTGGCTGGTCGGCGACATCAACACCAAGGTGGACCGCGCCAGCATGGCGCACTCGCTCGAAGTGCGCGAGCCGCTGATGGACCACCAGCTCGTTGAATGGCTGGCTACGCTGCCCAGCGGCATGAAGATCCGGGGTGGCGAGGGCAAATATGTTCTCAAGAAAGCATTTGAGCCCTTGCTGCCGCACGATGTCCTGTACCGACCCAAGATGGGTTTTTCGGTGCCATTGGCCAACTGGCTGCGCGGACCGCTGGCACAACGCATGAAGGAATCAGTGCTCAGTCCGCGCATGTTGGCATCGGGTTACTTCAACGCGGACACGTTGCAAGCCCTCATCAACCAACACATGGGTGGGCACCATGACCATTCGACGGCCTTGTGGATGCTCATCATGTTCGATGCGTTCCTGCGGCAAGCGCTGGAGCCCGCCCGGGCTGTTGTCTCCACAGCCACAAGCGAGAGGGCTTCCGCATGAGTGGCCCACAGCGCCGCCGGCGCCTGCGCAAGCTGTATAAGCCCTCCGCCAGTCACTACGTGTCCGCGTCGAAAGACCCGGACGAGTACCTCGCACAGGCCATCTGCGCGCCCGCCCGCCTCCGTTTTCTCATTGCGGATGGGGCGGACGCCCACACCTTTACACCATCGCCCTGTGGGGTTGCACAAGCTGTTCCCGGTTGCCCCTTTGCTGCCGGCCAACACCGGATGGTCGGCGCCGTGGGTCGGCTACAAAAAGTCAAGAATAAGCGCACACCCGAAGTGGTGGAAGAAGGCAACACAGGGTTGCTCGTTCCGTCTGACGACGCCGATGCGACGGCGCAAGCCCTGTGTAGGCTGTACACCGACGCAGCCAGAGCCTGGCGTTTTGCCCAATCAGCGCGCCGGCAGGCGGTGAAGAGTTTTGGCATTGCTGCGATGGCGCACTCATACGAAAGGCTGTTTTCCGGTCAGCGACTGGATGAATCGGTACACATCGTTCCAGGTTATTCCGGACAGTCATGAGAATCCTCTACCACCACCGCACTGCTTCGAAAGATGGTCAGGCTGTCCACATCGAAGAAATGATCGACGCCCTGCGCAGCGAGGGGCACGAAGTGCGCGTGGTGGCACCCGGGGCGCCCGAGGCCAATGCGGATGCGGCGGCTCAAGGGAGTGGTCGCATGGGTAGCGACATGGGGTGGGTGCATCGCCTCAAGGCCATGCTGCCAAAGGCCGCCTACGAGATGATGGAGCTGGGCTACAACCTGGTGGCCTATCGCAAGCTGATAGCTGCCGCGCGCGAATTTCGGCCGCATGTGATTTACGAGCGGTACAACCTGTTCCTGCTGGCCGGCCTCATGGTCAAGAAGCGCATGGGGATTCCTCTGTTGCTGGAGGTGAACTCGCCCCTGGTGCTGGAGCGATCGCAGCACAGCGGCGGGTTGGGTCTGCGGCGACTTGCTCGCTGGGCAGAGGGCGGTGCATGGCGTGGTGCAGATACCGTATTGCCCGTCACGGAAGTGTTGGCCAATCACGTCCGTGCGTATGGCGTGCCGAGCGAACGCATCCATGTCATACCCAACGGCATCAACCGCGCGCATTTCGCCGATGCGCCCATGCCCGAGGCGGCCAAAATGCGGCTCGGCCTGGAGGGCAGGGTGGTGCTGGGCTTCACCGGTTTTGTACGCGACTGGCATGGCGTGGACCGCATCGTCGACTGGATGGCGTCACCCCAGGCGCCGCAAACCACGCATCTGCTGGTGGTGGGAGACGGCCCGGTGCGCGCTGCGCTGGAAGCGCAGGCGAGGCGACTTGGCCTGGCCGAGCGCGTGACCTTCACAGGTGTGATCCACCGCGAACAGGTTCCCGCCCATGTAGCGGCGTTTGATGTGGCGCTGCAGCCCGCAGTCACGCCCTATGCCTCCCCATTGAAACTGATGGAATACCTGGTGCTGGGCAAGGCGGTGGTGGCACCGGCCACACCCAATTTGCGGGAAGTGCTGACTGACAACGTCAACGCCCTGCTGTTCGATCCAGCCCAGTCGGGCGCACTAGAGGGCGCACTCACACGCCTGTGCTCCGACACATCGCTGCGGCAGCGCCTGGCACAAGGCGCTGCCGACACCATCGATCGATTGGACCTGACCTGGATCGGCAATGCACGGCGGGTGACTGCACTGGTGGAAGCGGGCGCATGAAAATCTTGCTGTTCTCCACCCTATACCCCAGCTTGGTGCGCCCCATCCACGGCATCTTTGTGGAGACACGCCTGCGCGAGTTGCTCAAGACCGGGCAGGTGCAGGCCCGGGTGGTTGCGCCCGTGCCGTGGTTTCCCTTCCGGGCCCAGCGCTTTGGCGAGTATGCGCAGTTTGCTGCCACCCCACGCGAGGAGCATCGCAACGGCGTGGAAGTGCACCACCCGCGCTATCTGCTGCTGCCCAAGGTGGGCATGAACTACGCCCCCTATGCCATGGCGCTGGGGGCCTTGCCCGTCGTCCGGCGGCTGCAGCGTCAGGGCTTTGACTTTGATCTCATCGACGCTCACTATTACTATCCCGACGGTGTGGCGGCCGCGCTGCTGGCCAAGTGGCTCGGCAAGCCCTTTGTGGTAACGGCGCGCGGTACCGACTTGACCCTCATTTCGCAGTACCCATTTCCGCGCAAACTGATTCTGGAAACTGCCGCGCGGGCCAACGCGTCCATTGGTGTGTGCCAGGCGCTCATGGACAAGCTGGGTGAACTGGGCGCCGACCGTTCCAAACTCAATACCTTGCGCAACGGCGTGGATCTGGAGCGCTTCGTCCCTGAAGACCGCGCAGAATCCCGCAGGCGTCTGGGTCTGCCGGTCGATGGACGCTACCTGCTGTCGGTAGGGCATTTGATTGCGCGCAAGGGGCATCACATTGCCGTTGAAGCGCTGCAGCATTTGCCTGAGGTGACCCTGCTAATCGCGGGTGCAGGCCCCGAGGAGGCAGCCCTGAAAAATCTCTCCAGGCGCTTGGGCGTGGCCGATCGATTGCGCTGGGTCGGCGTGATTCCCCAGACCGAACTGAGGTGGTGGTATAGCGCGGCCGACATACTGGCTTTGTGCAGCAGCCGCGAGGGCTGGGCCAATGTGCTGCTGGAGGCCATGGCCTGTGGCACGCCGGTGATAGCTACCGACACCTGGGGAACGCCCGAGGTGGTGAGCAACCCAGCGGCCGGCGTGCTGATGGCGCGCCGCGATGCGTCGGCACTGGCTGAGGCCTGGGTTCAACTGCACGCCCAGTTGCCTGCGCGAGAAGCAACGCGCGCCCACGCGCAGACCTTCTCGTGGGAGGCGACGACGCAAGGGCAACTGCAGCTTTTCCAGAGGGTTGTCGATGCCACGGCCTGACACGCTTGCCATCCATGCTGCTGAGCGCCTGCTGGCGTGGGCGCTGGTACTGGTGTGTGTGGCTTTGCTGTTTGCGCAGGCACCCCATGGCGGTGCCTTTTACTGGAGCGACTCGCCGCGCCATGCCCTTAACGGTGTGTTCGTCATGGACATGATTAAGGCCATGCCCATCGACGATCCGACCGGCTATGCCTATCGGTATTACGCTCAGTATCCGGCGCTCACGATCTTGTTCTACCCCCCGCTGTTCTACGCCATCAGTGCACCGTTCTATGCGGTGCTCGGGGTGTCGCACGAAACGGCGCTGCTGGTGGTGGCAATTCACTACCTGGCGCTGGGTCTGGGCTGCTGGCGCTTGGCGCGGTATTGGCTGCCGGCCGCCCCATCGCTCGCGTTTGGAGTGCTCGTGCTCTGGCTGCCCGAAGTGGCCTTCTGGGGGCGACAGGTGATGCTCGAGGTGCCTGCCTTTGCCTTTCTGGTGTGGAGCGCAGTGGCTGTGATGGCCTATCTGCGTGGCGGGCCACCCAGATGGCTGTACCTAGGGGCTGCGCTGCTAGTGCTGGGCATGTACACAAAAATCAGTGTGGCATACATGGCGGTGGTCTATGCTGCCTTGATCGCGCAGCGCGATGGCTGGGCGGCCTTGCGCAACCGTCACCACTGGTGGGTGGCTGGTTTGTCTGTGGTGGGCTTGCTGCCCCTGGCCGTGCTCACCCTCAAGTTCGGCCAGGCCAACCTGCAGTCGGTCACTGGCGTGGCCGATGCCGTGGCCTCGCGTGCAAGCTGGCAAGGCTGGGTGTGGTATCTGCAGCAGATCCCCGCGCAGGCAGGGTGGCCACTGACTCTGCTAGGCCTGGCCGGTGCCATCATGGCCGCATGGCGGCGCATACCCGGCCTGGGTTTCTGGTGGCTGGGCTTCGCGGTGGGCTACCTGTTCTTTTCATCCATCGATTTGAAGGAAGCCCGCCACAGCGTCTTCTTGCTGCCCTCGGTGGTCTTTTTTGCGGTGCTATGTGTGCACACCGTGGTGCCACCCCGCCTGGGCCGTTGGGCGCATGCCGCGCTGGCCATGTTGGTGCTTGCCACCGTGGGCTTGACCGTGTGGACTCGCCCCGTGTTTTACGTGCAGGGCTACGCCCAGGCCGCGGCTGAGGTGGCACGGCTTGCACCGCGTGACAGCACAGTCATGTTCTCGGGTTATCGCGACGGCTCGTTTGTGTTCAGCATGCGTGCTAGGGAAGACCGCCGGGACCTGCAGGTGATGCGGGCTGACAAACTGCTGCTGGGCGTGGCCGTGCGGCGGGAACTGGGCGTCGAGCAAAAGGGCCTGACCGAGGCCGAAATTGCCGAGGCCATCAATGCCAACGGTGTGCACTATGTGGTGATGCAGCCCGGCTTCTGGATCGACCTGGAGGCCATGCAGCGCTTTGAGCGGGTGATGGCCAGCGACCAGTTTGAAGCAGTGGCGCGCATTGCCACCCCGGCCAACCACAATGCGCACGAGACCGAACTGGTGATCTACCGGAACAAGGGGGCGGTGGCGCCCCGTCGGCACGGTACCGACATCGAACTGAAGATCATTAACCGGCGCATCTCCGCCGACTGATCGAAATATAGGGAGGCTCTCAGTGGAAGCATTTATTCTGGTGATCGACATGGGTGTCATGCTGTATTTGTGCTGGCGTTTATTTCGTGGCCAACGCGAGAAGAACACCGACCTGGGTTTTTTGCGCTATGACGATATCGACCGTCAGCGCTGAGCCGCCGGTCTCCCTTATCCACGAAAAATCCTATGCGTGATTTGGCTTTTGCCCTGATGCTGCTGGCCGCATTGCCGCTGGCGTTGGCGCGCCCCTTCAACGCCTATCTGCTGTGGGGGTGGACAGCCTTGCTCGCGCCGACCACATACTTTTATGGCTGGATGGTTGGCAACCGGGTCAATTTCGTATGCGCTGTGCTTACCCTGGTGTTGCTGGCGCTTGGGCGGGTGCCCTGGCGCGACTACCAGCCCAACAAGGTGACGTGGCTCTATGTGTTGCTGGCGGCCCACGCCACTCTGGCCTTTTTACTGGCCTATCCTGGCAATCCCGACAACGAAAAGTACCTTGAGTTCCTGATCAAGGGCTTGCTGTTTTGCCTGGTCATGCCCTTCTTCGTGCGCGAGCGCGTGCATTTTCACGCCATGTTCATCGTCATTGCCCTGGGACTGGGGGTTCATGGCGTACTCAATGGTCTGAAGACGTTGGCCTCGGGTGGTGGTCACAACATGATGGGCCCTGCGGGCACCATGCTGGGCGACCGCAATCATCTGTCCACCGCGCTGGCACTGGTGCTGCCGGTGCTCTTTTACCTTCAGACCCATACAGTCAACCGCCTTATTCGCCTGGGTTACCTGGGCGCATTTTGCATTGTGGTGCTCGCCATTCTGGGTGGCGGGTCGCGGGCGGGTTTCATTGCCGTGTCGGTGGTGGGGCTGTGGCTCGTCCTCACCGCGCGGCGCAAAGGCATGGCGCTGATGCTGGTGGGAGGCGCCGTTCTGGCGTTTCTGGCGTTTGCGCCCGAAGACATCACCAGCCGCCTGACCACCATCAAAGAGGCAGGCGAAGACAGCTCCTTCATGGGCCGTGTGATCGCCTGGAAGATCAGTTCGGCCATCGCACTGGAAAACCCGGTTTTTGGTGGCGGGTTTCATGCCGTCCAGGTCCAGGCGATCTGGGACAGATTCAAAATGTCCCCGGGCTTGCTTGGTTTTTTGGATCTGCCCGTTCCGGAATTTTCTGCCAAGGCAGCACACAGCATTTACTTTGAGGTGATGGGCGACCTGGGTTTTGTGGGCTTGGGGCTCTTTCTGTTCATCCTATTGCGGGCGCTCTGGAGCCGGCTGGCCATCAAGCGCATGACAAACCAACTTGGCGTGTCGTACCAATGGGCGCGAGACATGGCCGACATGCTCATGCTGGCTGTGCTGGCCTACATGGTGGGTGGAGCCTCGGTCAGCCTGGCTTACCTGGAGGTCATCTACATGGTCGTGATGCTCATGGAGCTGCTGCGCCTGCACGTGGCAGGTGCCTTCGCATTGCCCGAACGACAGGCCATTGCACCGGGACCAAGGGGGAAACTGTGATCTCCAGACTCGTCCTGCAATCCTTGTCCAAAGACAAGTTGTCGGTGTTTCTGTTTCACAAGGTGCCGCAGCAATGTGACCCGCTGGTACCTACCGACGTGAGCATTGCGCGATTCGAGCAACTGTTGGACCACACGTTTTCCAAGCTGCACGTGCTGCCGCTGGAAGAGGCCATTGGCCGTCTGCAAGCCGGTACCCTGCCGCGTCGTGCCGCCTGCATCACGTTTGACGATGGTTACCCCGACTGGCTGGCGGGCGTTGTCCCGGCCCTGCGCCGGCGCAATCTGCACGCCACCTTTTTCATCACCTCGGGCCAGTTCGACGGCGTGCCACTGTGGCATGAGCGCATCCTGGCAGCAGTGCGTCGGCTGCCCGGACCGTCGCTAGATTTGGGCATTCCTTTCCTGCCAGCGCAGACGGTGGGCTCCACCGACGACCGGCGCAGTCAGGTTCAGCGCCTGGAGCAGGAGTTGAAGTACCTCACCCTCTACCGCCGCGAGCAGATCCTGCAGCGTCTGGAGGCCGAAGCTGGGGTGCGGGCGACCGACGTGCCGGTGATGAGTGAGGCGCAGTTGCGCGACCTGCATAGCCAGGGCTTTGGCATTGGCGCCCACACTGCCTTGCACCCCATCCTTGACTACTGCAACGCCGACGAGGTCGAGCGTGAAGTTGGGGGGGCCCGCGAGCGCTTGCAAGCCATCGTGCGCGGGCCAGTGAATGGTTTCGCGTACCCCAATGGCAGACCCTATGCCGATTTTTCGCGCCTGCATGTGGATGCCGTAAAACGGGCGGGCTATCGCTATGCCGTCACCACCCATTGGGGCGTGGCCGGTGTTTCGACATCGCCCTATCAGATTCCGCGCTTTACCCCCTGGGCCGAGCGCGATTGGCACGTTACCTTTCAATTGGTGCGCAACCTGATGACCGAGCCAATGCAAGTGCCGGAGATCGCGACATGAGTGCAAAGGTGATGCTGAAGGACAGGTTGCGCACTGTCCTATACCGTAGTGGCGCTTTGGGGGCATTGCACCGCTGGCGTAACCGCCGCGCCCTCACTGTGTTGATGTTTCACCGGGTTTTGCCCGCCGATGACCCGGCTTTCGCGCTTGCCGAGAGGGAGTTCACCTTTTCCCAGGACGGCTTTTGCCGCACGCTGGACTTTGTGCAACGCCACTACAGCGTGGTGAGCCTGGACGACTTGCAGGCGGCCCGCCTGGGGCAGACGGCTTTGCCGCGCAACCCCTTGTTGATCACCTTTGACGATGGGTGGCGCGACACCTTGGCCCATGCGCTCCCCGAACTGGAGCGCCGCGGTCTGCCGGCTGTGCTGTTCTTGGCCAGCGAGGTCGTCGAGCTTGACAGTCCACGCTGGTGGCAGGACGCCTTGGTGGCGGCTCTGGCCGAGCCCGGGGCATCGACCCGCCTGTGTGCGGCTGCCGGATGGGCAGAGCAGCCGATTGGCAGCATTGGGCAGGCATTGGCGGCGCACTTGGGTGCCATGAACGAGGCGGAGCGTCAGGCGTGGTTGGTGCAGCATACGCCCGGCGTCTTGGGTCAGATTACTGTCCGCCAGATGGTGACACTGAGCGAGCTTAAGGCCATGAAACCGTGTTCCCTTGCCATAGGCGGGCACGGGCACACGCACAGCCCATTGACCCTGTCTCCCGACCCTGAGGCTGAACTGCAAGCCAGCCAGCGCATGCTGAGCGATGTGAATCAGCGGGTGAGAAGTATGTCGTTCCCGCATGGCGTGTGGTCAGGTGAACTGGTTTCGTTGGCGAGAAAGAGCGGGTTCGACTGGATATTTACCAGCGACCCCGTGCTGGTTGATGCATCTCACTGGCTTGACCCAATGCCGGCGCTGGGTCGCATACATGTCCCTGAAAATGTCTGGACCTGCAGGGCGAACCGCATTGACCCGGCCCGCCTTGCCACATTTTTGTTTTTTCGCCCCATACAAGGGTGCTATCTTCGATGAATGCGCATCGCCTGCGCATCCAGCGCAAGCCCTTTGACAAATTGACAGTCGCAGAAAGCGCTGGATGGGCGCAGTTGCTGCGTGAAAGTCCTACTTCGCGCTGGGCATTTTTGTCGCCAACTTATGCCGAGGCGGTGACCACCACCTTGGGGCCAGTGGATGTGCTGCTGCTGTGGCAGGGCGACGAGCTGGTGGGCGTGATGCCCTTGCAGCGTGCTAGCGGCTGGCTGGGGCGTTTGGGCATGCGAGAGCCGGTGGGCCGGCACATGACTGACTATTTTGGTCTGCTGGCTAAGCCCGGTCTTCAGCTTGATTGGCGCTCACTCCTGCTGAAGGCGGGTATTCCGTGCCTTTACTTCACTCACCTCGACGAAAGTCAGTCAGCAGTTGGCTTCGACGGTGACAGCCCGAAAATTGGCCTTCGGACCCGTGTTCTTCCCGCGGGCGGCGAGGCGCACTGGGAATGGCTGCGTACACAGGATAAAAAACTGGTCAGTGACACGGAGCGGCGCGAACGAAAACTGGTTGCGGACCACGGCCCGCTTCAGTTTGAGATGCAGTCAACCTCGCCAATGCAGGATCTGGAGTCCCTGGTCAACATGAAGAACGCCCAGTACCGGAGAACCGGGCATGAAGGTGGCGCGCTGCTGGATCCGGCGAATGCGCGTCTGTTGGCCCGTTTGCAGGCCTCACAAGATACCAACTGCCAGCCCCGCCTCAGTGTTTTGCGTTGTGGAGGGCAATTGGTGGCAAGTCATTTCGGTCTGCAGTGCGGGCCTCTGTTGCACTATTGGTTTCCTGTGTACGACAACCGGTTTTCTGCCTATTCGCCAGGGCGGATTTTGTATCGGCACATCCTCTTGGCGGCTCAGGCGCACGGCATTGAATGTATCGATCGGGGGGAGGGCGATTCCCCGTCAAAGCGGGACTTCGCCAACGAAGAGCATCTGTTTCTCAAGGGCCTTGTCGGCAGTGGATTTCGCGGCCAGATCCTGTGCATGGTGCAACGCCTGATCTGGCGTTTTTCTGCTTGATCAGGAACTGGGCGCTTTCGCGTGGGCCGTCCAAAAAGATAGCGCGATATAGGTCAAGCAGCGCAGAGGGCGATGGCCGCGGCGAAGTGCCTGGTAGAAAGCAGCGCGTGCGACGGTTCGGTCTCCGTGCCAGTAATGGGAATATGCGTGGTCAAAATGAACGCTTCCCATACGCTCATCAAATGACGTTGGCGACAGCCTCTGGCCGTCGAGCGTGTTCAGGCCCCAGCGCATCGAGGCAGCCTTGAGCAGGTTGGCCAGGTGATTTTGCGGCGACAACCTGTGCATGGCACTCGCGCCGTGGATTCGATACAGGGCCACGGGGCCGTTAAGCGAATGCATTTCAGTCACCCGCGACGCCCTGAGCCAAAAGTCATAGTCTTCGCCCAGCCGCATGGCCTCGTTGAAGCCCCCAATCGCTTCGTACACCGTGCGACGCACTACGGCCGTGTTCATTCCCACCAGCAGCCCGTCAAGCAGCCTGGTGTAAAGCCAGCCAGATCGCTCGGGGTCTGCGGCGGTGAGTTGGCTCGCGTCTTCTGCCAGCGCGCTGGCCGGTGCAAACCCACCCTTGGGTAAAGCAGGCCAGCGAATAAATTTGCCAAACACAACGCCCACCGCGGGGTGACTGTCGAAATACTGAATCTGCGCCAAAAGCTTTCCGGGAAACCAGACGTCATCGGCATCGAGAAAGGCAATCAACTCGCCCCGCGACTGCTCCATGCCCACATTGCGGGCCCGTGATACGCCAGTGCCCGTCAGGTGAATCACTCGTATGCGCTCATCCTGAAGGGCGTACCGGTCATAGTTGTCGTCCGTGGATCCGTCGTTGATCAATAGCAACTCCAGGTCGGTGAACGATTGCTGCAGCACGCTGTCGAGGGCTTCCTGCAGGTAGTCCTTGCCATTGCGCACCGGAATGACGACAGAGACTCGTGGCTTACTCGGGGCTGCATTGAATCGATGAGATGACATCATTTCACTTAGCTCTCCAGTTCGTGTAACCCGGCGGCCAAACGGTGGAGGCGTGTGAGTACACGATGCTTCGTCTAGAACTGTACGGCCTCATATCTTCTGCTGCCGCCGTAACAGGGCTTTGTGCATCCGTTTCAACTCGTCGGCCATAGGCAGCGAAAGCAGGAAGCAGCCAGCTAGGAATGCTGCGAATGCACCAACACCCGTTATCAATATAGCGGCCCATGAGGCAAGGTCGAGGGGTAGTGCTTCACGGATGCCCAAACAAACGCCTCCGACTAGAAGGGCCTGCGCCAGCACGGGCAGAGTGCTCCGGACCCATGCTGTCCATCCCAGTTTAAGGTAACGCTCGTGAATCCACAGGTTATACGGCACGCTGAGCAACTGACCGAGCGCCATTGCCAGCGCGAAGGTGCCGAGAGTGCCATCCATCAGCCAAGCAGCGCAAGCCACTTTGGCGACCACCAGCAAGGCGTTGGGCCCGATGGCCGCGTAAGGCTTGCCAACGCCGGTCAACACCGGGGCGCTTAGCGTGAACAAACTGTTGATTGCATAGGCCAGGCACAGCCAGGGGATGGCGGGTACAGCCTGCATCCAGGCACTGCCATACAGCAGGCTCACGATGTCTTGCGCCAGCACCGCGATGGCTGCGAGGGCTGGCAATATCAGTGCATTGATCAGTGATGTGGCACGAAGGTATTCGCCAGCCACTGGCCCGTTGGCGTGGTGCACTTTGGCCATGTAAGGCAAGGCAAAGTAGTTGACTGTGGGCAGCAGGGCCGTGCTGACCATGTTCACGGTGGAATTGGCGCGACTGAACAGGCCCACCGCGGTGGGTGTCATCCACCGGCCGAGCAAGATGTCGGGTAGCGCGTTGTCGGCAGCTTTGAGCAGGGCTGTCAGCAGGTTGCCTAGGCCGAAGTGCACTATGCCTTTGATCTGGCGGAAGCTCGGCATCCAAGGCAACGGTCGACCCAAGAGCCATCTGGCCATTGCTCCGGTGATGATGATGTTGATCAGATTGGCCCAAGCCATGGTCATGGGACCAAAGCCCGCCAGGGCCAGCCCTAGAGAGGCGCCGAAATACACCACCGTGGCCACCGCGCCTATGGCGGCCGACTTCTTCACGTCCATCTCACGCGAAATGATGGCCATGGGGATGGAGCCAAATGGAATGAACACAAAACCCAGGGCGAGCACTTGAACCACGGGTACGACGCGTGCCTCGTGGAAAAAATGGGCCCAGTAAGGTGCGCTCAGAAACATCAGAGCTGCCACGCTCCAAGAGGTGATCAGGAGCACGCCCAGCGCGCTGCTCAGGCTATCTGGTGTGAGCTCTTTTTCACGTTTGATGAATGAAGTAACACCGAAGTCGCGGAAAACGTGGGCAACGGCCATCAGCACCGCGCTCATGGAAAAAATCCCAATGTCTTGCGGGCTGAGCAGGCGCGCCAGCACGATGGTCAGCACAAAGTTGGCTATCAGGGCCAAATTGCTGACAATGAATTGAAGGGCGACTTTTTGACGAACAGATGACACGTTGCAGTTTCTTCAGAGCCACATGGTCACCTGGGCGGTGCTTGGCCTGCCCATCCTACAGGTTCAGTCATCGTTTGCACGTCTTTTCTTGAATTGATTGATGTTGTTCTTCAAAATTTCGCGCAAACTGCGTGATTGCTATGTAAAGTAACTGCAGTGTTCAAGATAGGCGCTGTGGAAACGGCTGCGGCGTTCTCGATCAGGGCCGTGAGAAGTAGAAATTTCACTCGTGAATTTGCAGTCGTTGTTATCGCGTGGACAATTTCTGCAATTATCGGTGTGAAATTTCGAATTGCGTCTGGAATGATTTTTGAATAATGGAGAGTGGTTGATGATTGCCGATTCAAAACGATTGAAAGTTGTTCTGATTCCGCCAGAAGAATGGCTTCCTGGTATGGAAACATTTGTCCATGGAGAATGCCCCGATCCTGTGGTGTTCTTTGATTTGCTCGCCAATAATCATGGTATTGATGTAGAGTTGATCGATCCAGGGGTTCCGAAATGGATTCCTCTGGTGCACAGGCATCCTATATATAGAGGGCTGGATCCCGTTCGAGCTATCAAAGTGCTGTTTGGCCGTCGCAAGGTTGATGTTGTTATTTCTGTTTTTGAGAGTTCAGCCACGGTGCTCTCATTCCTGCGTTCATTGATTCCCTTTAAGCCGAAGTTGATTATGTGGGATATAGCGCCTGACGAGGTTTGGCGGCCCAGACGCTTGTTGCAGAATTTAACGGTTCCTCGGGTTGATAACATATTGCTGCTGTCATCTCAGCAACAGAGTTATCTTGAGGCGCGCTGGCATGCCGGTGACAAGGCGAAGATGATTTGGCAAAGCGTAGATACTGATTTTTATCAGCCTGAACCTGCTCAGCCGCAGGGGCCAGTTTTAGCTATAGGAGACGACCACGGACGGGATTGGCCAACATTGATCGAGGCATTGGCGCCGCTGGACATTGAACTCGTCCTCAAGACACGTAGCAAAGTAGAGCTGCCGGAAGGAGCACGCTTGAGGGTGCGACAGATTTCGAAGCGTGTCAGTTTCCGTGAGTTGAGGGATTTGTACGCGAAAGCTAGTATTGTCGTGATCCCTTTATCGGAGACTTTGAATGTAAGTGGTGTAGGCAGCGTTCTGGAATCCATGGCGATGGGGAAAGCTTTGGTGATCAGCGACAATCCTCCTATTCGAGATTACCTGGAACCCGGAAAAACCGCAGATGTTGTACCTGTCGGAGACGCTCTAGCCTTGCGCACGGCGGTCAAAGCACTACTGGCTGATAACAATCGTATGGAGCAAATGGGGCGGTTGGCGAGAGAGCGGGTGGTGCAACTCTATGGAAATGAGGCGTTTGCTCATCGTTTTGCCGCTGCGCTCCGAGATATCTGTAACGATTCGTTGGTTGAGGCAAATTGACTGTTGTGGCACTTATTGATTGAGCGTGCGCCGAATTTTGCTGATAACCCTTCGTTTGAAGAATCGGAGCCGTGTGAAGTAGTCGAGGTCAAGTCCTTCATCGACTGTGTACCCAGTGGCTCTTACCCGGACTCCACGGAGAGATAAGTCCCCGTTCTTCAATAAATTATTTTGAACCGTGTGCAATAGAATCGATTCGGCGTTCATTGGTTTGTTTGTTGCAACCACGTCGTTAATTATAGATATTCTGTCGGCATAAACTTTTGCGGCGCGCAGGTTGCACATGCAAACCCTATCGTTGAGCCCACCCCAACGCTGCCATGTAGGTGTCAACAGGTCAAATCGACCATCTAGCAACTTTGGCAATGCATCTGCCGGCACGAGTTGATCCAAATATTCGACATCAGGGCGGGCAAATAATATGGCGTCTATTTCATCGCCCTCTGCATTTTTTATCATTTGCATTACGGCTTGCAGGCTGCGGTATTGGTTAATGAGGTTTCGGTGTGAGTTGGTGGTAGGGTCATTGCTCTGCAAGTCGTGATGTTTGAATGTTTCAAGCAAGACTGCATTTTCCTCATCTCTCTGCGGCGCCATGATGACCTGATCAAACTGAAGTAGATCGACTCCGCGGTTCTTGAACGAGCCTACGTTTTCGCCGCTGCGCGGGTTATTGATGCCCTGTGGAATATTGAAGTGCCCGAATAATTTGACTTGTGCGCCGTATTGCATCAGCGGATGTATCAAGTTGTTTTGAATGCTTCTGTGTGTCCATGGAAGTGAGCGATTCAAGCCGAACAGGGCAATACACACGCGCATAAGTATTTTCGGTGGTATGGGGCGGATTCATGTCTGAAGCGCAGCACCCGATATTTCAAGGAAGGAGGGGATTCGACCGGCACTCCGAGGCAATTCCTGCTCGGCCGTCCGCAGAGATCGTATGTCCAAGTGCCTGTCTGAGCAACAACTGCCGCAGACGGAGTTGTTCACTCAGCTTGCGCCCGCACATGGAGTCGTTGCCCGTAACCTGCTGCGCCTACTCGATCCATGCAGCTTGATCCCATTGTGTTCACATGTCGAAGATTGCCGGGGTAGGCGAACCAGCGTTTGCGACAGTCCACTTGGCAACATGAACCGCCCCGGTTTTTGAGGAGGCTCTTTTCTCTGAGAGGATTGAGCCATGAAGAAGTCAAACAAGTTCTCACCCGAAGTCCGTGAACGTGCGGTGAGATTAGTGCAGGAGCACCGGGGGGAGTACCCATCGTTATGGGCTGCCATTGAATCCATCGCCCCCAAGATTGGCTGCGTGCCGCAAACGCAGCATGAATGGGTCAAGCGTGTCGAAGTCGATACTGGCGTGCGCGAAGGCGTCACCACTAGCGAGGCGCAGCGGGTCAAGGATCTGGAGCGCGAGGTCAAGGAGTTGCGCCGGGCCAACGAGATACTGAAGCTGGCCAGCGCGTTTTTCGCCCAGGCGGAGCTCGACCGCCGACTCAAGTCCTGAAGGACTTCATTGACAAGCATCGCGATACCTTCGGGGTCGAGCCGCTCTGCAAGGTCTTGCAGATTGCCCCGTCGGCTTATCGAAGACATGCTGCGCTGCTGCGCGAGCCCCACAGGCGTTGTGAGCGGGCTCTGCGCGATGAGCAGTTAGTGCCGCAGATTCAACGCGTTTGGCAGGCCAACATGCAGGTCTACGGCGCTGACAAGGTGTGGCGCCAACTGGGGCGCGAAGGTGTTGTCGTGGCTCGCTGCACGGTCGAGCGATTGATGCGCAAGCTGGGGCTGCGCGGCGTGATGCGTGGCAAGGTCGTGCGCACAACTGTCGGTGATGCCAAGGCGCCATGCCCGCTGGACCGGGTCAACCGGCAGTTCCGGGCCGAGCGGCCGAACCAGTTATGGGTCAGCGACTTCACCTATGTCTCGACCTGGCAGGGCTGGCTGTACGTGGCCTTCGTCATCGACGTGTTTGCCCGTCGCATCGTTGGTTGGCGAGTCAGCAGTTCGATGCGAACGGACTTCGTGCTCGATGCGCTGGAGCAGGCGTTGTACGCACGCCAACCCGAGCAGGGCAGCAGCCTGGTCCATCACTCGGATCGCGGCTCGCAATACGTCAGCATCCGGTACAGCGAACGCCTGGCCGAGGCGGGCATAGAGCCCTCGGTGGGCAGCAAGGGTGACAGCTATGACAACGCGCTGGCCGAGACGATCAACGGGCTCTACAAGGCCGAGCTGATACATCGCCGCGCCCCCTGGAAGACCAAGGAGGCCGTGGAGCTGGCCACGCTGGAATGGGTGGCCTGGTTCAACCATCACAGGCTGCTCGAACCCATCGGGTACATCCCGCCTGTAGAAGCTGAGGCAAACTACTACCGGCAACTCGCCAGTCAGACTGCCATGATGGTGGCCTGACTTAAACCAACTGGCCTCCACGAAAACCGGGGCGGTTCAACAAAATATGAAAAAAAGGGAACGCGTTGAACACGTTCCCTTTTTCCATAATGCCCATAGCGGGCATAACCGACATGCATTGCCGCACCTGCGCGGCACTTCGGGGCATCCAGTCAAGGTCTTGGTACGATGGCCCAAGTTGGGTTTCTAGACATGTCGGCGTCCATCGCTGGTGTCATCGCACGCCATTTTGCATATGTTGATCCTGCATCAGTGATGCCACCGTTGAACGCTGAGGCCAACGCTGCACGAGCACTCGCTGCATATCCATCAGACGACGCTGGATAGCCCGCAATGACCATCCCTGTGTTGCAGGTTTCACCAGGGAAATTGGCCTGGAAAAGATCTCGCCAAGATGTGTATGGATTGTTGCTCGAGTTCCTGGTACTAAAGTAATAGCCTGCGGCATATGCAGTGCAGAACCCTTGGGCTTCAGCATTAAAACGACCCACGTTGAATTTGCTGATCCACGCCAGTGTCGTGTAGGCATTCGGCTCATTGTTTTCTGCCAACTGGGCCATCACGATGCCGAAATAGTCGTTTTGCCATGGCCCGGTGACATCTTGTTGGTCGGGTTTTGGCAGTGCATTGAGCGGATAAAGCGTAGCGGCACTGGGATTCAAAGGGTATACCTTGGCATACCAATCCAAGTTAACTTTCAGGCGATTGTCAAAGTAGCTCTTGCGAGGGTGGTTGTCTGGCAGTGCGCGATAGGTTTCACCCAAAGAGCGCATCGCCCAGGCTTGGCCGCGCACCTGATTGTCTATGGCTAGTCCGAGGCCAGCACCCCGGTAGCCCGGGTTTGGTGTCGCTGCATTCCAGGCGGTCCAGAACATCATTTCGTCTAAATAAAAGGTGTCCCCTGTCACCAGATAGGGCACATATGCAAAAGATGATTGGTGAGCCACGTCCGGTGTCCAGATGGTGGTGCCGTCTACTACTGCCGGCAAGACAGGACTTGACCATTCTGGAGTGATCGAGACGTTGGGGTAGCGATCAAGATCAAGGGGGTAGCCTGTGGCCTCGTCTCGATAGTGTGTATTCACGGCCGCCGCAGCGTCTGCGTTGGCCAACATCACTTCAAGTGCGCTGGAGTCTTGGCTCAACAAGTAATTCACCGTCCACCGCGGGTAGGGGCCAATATCGTCGCGCCCACCTGTCATTGGAAAATAGGGCTCCACCATGACATTGCCCATCGGGCCCAGTGCAGCTTGGTCAGCACGAGCTTTTGTCAAGCGGCTGTAGTCGTTGTCCAGGACGCTGGCGGGGATTTGGATGTTCAGGTCGTAATTCCAGACGGCTTTGCTCGCCATGAAGTACGGCATATTGTGGCGCACGCGGGCTTTGGGCTCGGCCAACGAGCCGGTCCATAGCACCTTGTGCCACCGCGCGTGGTGGTAGTGGGTGAACTTGGGCTGGGTGTAGATCGTGCTGCCGTTGCGTTTGACGGCGAACGAGTAGGTGATGTTGCCCGGGCTGGCCGTCCAGGTGCGGGTGTTCTCCATGACCACGTCGGTGCGAATGCGCTGGCCGCCATCCGTCAGGCGGGTGTGCAACCGGGCGCTCAAGTGCGGGTGCGGGGTGCCGGTGGCCTTGTTCTTGAAGGGCAGTGCGACGGTGTACTCGGTGGCCACAGCGCCGGCCAGGCGGCGGCCGGTGGTGCTGGCGATTTGCGTGACGAGTTGGCTTTGTGGTTGTGCTACCAGCGTGGCAGTGACGTTGCCGTTGGCGTCGTACACCTGGGCTTCGAGTTCCAGGTTCCAGTCTGGGGATGCGGGCACGCTGGGGGTGCTGTTGACCTTTGCACCAGGGAAGATGTTGATGATGCGGGCTTCGCCAGGCTGGACGTTGCTCAGCTGCGCGCTAAGGACGGCGAAGCGGGCAGAACCGTCGCGGTGCGACGAGATTTCATCGGCCTGCAAGGGAATGGTCGCTCCGCCTACCTGGGCCACAAGCCCTTGCGTTGTGTGCAACCAATCACCCGCTTTGAAGGGTTGGCCAAAGGTGACAGGCAAACTGGCCTGCGCCTGGGTGCTGGTGGAGGCCACTTCGACACAGGTAATGGCACCGGCCGCGCAGCTAAAGGGGGCTTTGGCAATTGGGGTCGGGGCCGGCGGCAGAACTGGAGCTGGAGCTGGAGCTGGAGCTGGAGCTGGAGCTGGAGCTGGAGCTGGAGCTGGAGCTGGGGTAGGAACGATGCCCGGCGTGGAAATGATGCCCGGCGTGGAAACGATGCCAGGGGTTGTAACGATGCCAGGGGTCGAAACGGTTTGGGTCGATGGTGTGGAAGAGGTGCGTTGGCGCTGTCGCTGAAGTTCCAGAGCGGATTCGGACGCTTGCGCGGATTCCAGTCCAAGTGCAGCGCTGTCGCCGCCGCCCCCGCATGCAGACAGGGTGGCTAGAAGTAGAAGACTTGTAATCCCGTTGCGACAATCGTGTCTGATTGTGGGGGGGTGTGCGGGCGCAGTGATCATGTGAATTGGACCGTTCAATGGGATGGTGTTGCAGAGGTGTTTCGGCAAAAGGTTTATGCCGATGCAGTGTGACTCTGTGGATTCAGGCCGGAATGGCGGCACGCCAGCAGTAACTGGCGCCGCGAAATTTGTGGGGTTTATGGGCGTTGACTACAGAAAAGGTCTGTTTCGGCCTACAGCAGACGAGCGATTGTCCGAGAGGGTATGACCCCAGACGAAACTGGTTGTCACAGCGAGAAAATAGAGTTTTTCCCTGTTTAGCCTATGGATAGGCTCCGTTCGAAGCACTTGCAAAGTTTTGGGTGCATGGTGCCAAACGGAAAAAACGTGTAGCACTGAACCCAGGTTGGGTATGCGGTTGAAGGGGTTAAATCAGCGTAAAAAAGCCACCCGCTTCACCGAAGCCACTACTGCGTTCAGGCCTGCATACACGTCGGAAAGCGGGCATGGGCTGCTCCACCTGCTTGCAACATCTTTAAACATATTTGCGTTAGCCGGGCTTGTGCACGCCCGTTTCCGGCGCAATTTCGAATCGCCGTCATCAGCACCATGACGTGCTGGTCGGTTTCATCCACACTGCAACCCGGTTAAAAGCTATTAATTAAATAGCATTTCACGCTTTATCGGCGTTCATTTTGGTCCGTTTCTTGTGTGATCAATGGGGTTGTGGCGCGCAGAAAGAAAGCGGGATTTTCGGGGATATCTGCTACAACTTGCCTCACACATTGAAGGAGGGGCGGATGGGGGATACATCGAACTTGCCGTTGGTCGTGGACCTGGACGGCACCCTCACGCCCACCGACACTTTGCTGGAGTCCTTGGTTCGCCTGCTCAAGCATTCTCCGGTCAGCCTTCTGTGGTTGCCTTTGTGGCTGATGCGGGGCCGGTCAGGGTTCAAGGATGCCATCTCGGCGCGCGTCGCCATTGACGCCCAAAAAATTCCCTATTGCGCGCCGCTGCTGGCGTATCTCCAAGCGGAAAAATCCAGGGGGCGTCAGATCGTCCTGGCCACGGCGGCGCACCACACGACCGCCGACGAGGTTTCCAGGCATCTGGGCATTTTTGACAAGGTGCTTGCCACCCACGCCGGCAGCAACCTGAAGGGCCTGGCGAAACTCAAGGCGATCCAGGAAAACGTGGGCGAGGCTTTTGTGTATGCGGGCGATTCCAGGGCCGACCTTCCCATCTGGAAGCAGGCCAGGGCGGCGATCCTGGTGGGTGTGGCGCAAAGCACGGCGGCGCTGGTGCGACGCGATGTGCCGATCGAACGCGAATACCCGAAGCAGAGCAGCGGCATGGCCGTGTGGCTGCGGGCATTGCGGGTGCACCAATGGATCAAGAACCTGTTGCTGTTCGTCCCGCTGCTCACCACATTCGCATTCACCGATGTCTACAAGCTGGGCAGCATGGTGCTGGCCTTTTTGGCTTTTTCCCTCGCTGCGTCAGCGACCTATATCGTCAACGACCTGTGGGACCTTGAAAGCGACCGCTCTCACCCCCGCAAACGCCTGCGCCCCTTTGCCTGTGGCGCGCTGCCCATCCTGCATGGGCTCCTTGTGGCGGGCATTGCTCTGGTCTTGTCCCTTTTCCTGGCCAGCACCGTATCGCGCGGGTTTTTGTGGATGCTGGTGACGTATCTGGTGTTGACCAGTTTCTATAGCTGGGTCATCAAGGAATACGTGTTGATGGATGTGCTCATGCTGTCGCTTCTCTACACCATTCGCATACTGGCTGGTTCCGTGGCGATCGGTGTGGCCACCAGTTCCTGGTTGCTGGCGTTTTCGGCCTTCCTGTTCCTGAGCCTGGCATTGGTCAAGCGCTGTGCAGAGCTGGTGTCGTTGAAAGAGGCCGGCGCGGGTGCCACCCGGGGACGCGACTACCGGGTAAGCGACCTGGTGGTGCTGTGGCCGCTGGGTGTGGGCGCAGCACTCTGTGCCGTGGTGGTGTTCGGCCTGTTCATCAGCGCCCCCGAGACCCAGGCACGCTACGCCACCCCGCAAATGCTGTGGTTGGTGGCCATTGGGCTGGTGTATTGGATGGCCCGCCTGTGGGTCAAGACATCACGCGGTGAGATGCACGACGACCCGGTTGTCTATGCCATCAAAGACCGCGGCAGCCGCCTGACGGTGCTCGCCATGATCGTCGCAGCCATGGCAGCCCATTTTTTGACTGTGGAGCTTCTGCCGTGAACACCTTTGTGATTGCCTTGCTAAGCGTCGCGCTGTCGGTGGCTGCGCAGTTCGCGCTGAAAGCTGGCATGTCGGACCAGGGGGTGCGGGATGCCTTGGCCCAGCCCTATTCGCTGGGCAATATCGTGTCGGTGATTGCCAACAAGTATGTAGTGGGGGGCTTTCTGCTCTATGGCCTGGGGGCCGTCATCTGGCTCGGCGTGCTGTCGAAATGGGACGTGAGCAAGGCCTACCCGCTCGTCGGGCTGGGGTTTGCGTTGACGGTGGTGGTGGGGCTCATGGTGGGCGAGCAGGTCTCGCTGCTGCGGGCCGGTGGCGTGGCATTGATTTGCGCTGGGGTTTTTTTGGTTGCAAGGTCCTGAAAAATTCGCGCCCACGCTTCGATAGGATGACATTTCAGGTTAATTCTTCATGGCCATTTGGCTTTGCTCTTTTGCCCCCTTGTATGCGCCGCTTTGGCAAATCCTGGCGGCCTGGCGCACTGTTTGCACGAGGGCGCTCAACCTTGTGCCGTGGCTATGATGCATTCGTTGCATTCCCAAGTGGTATGGCTATTTTGAATCAGGCATCATGAAAATTACAGTAATTGGGACAGGGTATGTGGGGCTGGTGAGCGGGCTTGCCTGGCTGAAGTCGGCAACGATGTTCTGTGTTTGGACCTCGACCTCGAGAAGATTCGTGTTCTGGAGGCAGGTGGCATCCCTATTTTTGAACCCGGCCTGCAGGACATGGTGCAGCGCAATGTAGCTTCCGGGCGCCTGCACTTCACCACCGATGTGGCGCGCGCTGTCCAGCACGGCACCATCCAGTTCATCGCGGTGGGAACCCCGCCCGACGAAGATGGCTCGGCCGACATGCAATATGTGCTGGCGGCGGCGCGCAACATTGGCCGCCTCATGACCGACTACAAGGTGGTGGTGGACAAGAGCACGGTGCCTGTCGGCACGGCCGACAAGGTGCAGGCAGCCATTGCCGACGAACTGCGTCAGCGCGGCGTGCAGACGCCTTTTGCGGTGGTATCCAACCCCGAGTTCCTCAAGGAAGGTGCGGCAGTCGAGGATTTCATGCGCCCTGACCGCATCATTGTGGGCGCGTCCGACGAGCAGGCCATTTTGCTGATGCGCGCGCTTTACGCGCCGTTTCAGCGCAACCGCGAGCGCCTGATCGTGACCGACGCACGCAGCGCCGAGCTGACCAAATACGCCGCCAACGCCATGCTGGCCACGCGCATCAGTTTCATGAACGAGTTGGCCAACCTCGCGGAAAAGCTGGGTGCCGACATTGAAATGGTGCGCCAAGGCATGGGCTCCGACCCACGCATCGGCTATCACTTCCTGTACCCGGGCTGCGGCTACGGTGGCTCGTGCTTTCCCAAGGATGTGAAGGCGCTTATCAAAACCGCGTCCGGCGAGGACGACGTGGGTCTGAAAGTGCTCGCGGCAGTGGAAGCTGCCAATGAAGCGCAAAAACACGTGCTCGGCCGCAAGATCAAACAACGCCTGGGCGACGATCTCACGGGCCGGCATTTTGCTGTGTGGGGCCTGGCATTCAAACCCAACACCGATGACATGCGCGAAGCACCCAGCCTGGAGCTGCTGGCCGACCTGCTGGCCGCCGGTGCCTCAGTCACCGCCTACGATCCGGTGGCCATGCATGAAGCGCAGCGCGTGCTGGGTAACGAGCCGCGCGTGAGCTATGCGCAGACCCCCAACGATGCATTGGTGGGAGCGGACGCGCTGGTCATCGTGACCGAATGGAAAGAGTTCCGCAGCCCGGACTTTGACCTCATCAAGGCACGGCTCAAGCAGCCACTCATCGTGGACGGCCGCAACCTGTACGACCCTGCGCTGGTGCGTGGTCAGGGATTTGACTATCTGGCCATCGGCCGTTAAGCGACCAAGGCAGGGCGGCGGCATGCCCGGCGACATCTTCGAGACAGAAGCATGGTTTGCCAACCTGCTGGCCCATGGCTTCGAGCGGCCTCCCCACCAGAACTGGACGTGGCAGCTGCCAGCCCCGCGGCAAGGCCGAGCGGCCCATTTGCGCTTGATGCAGCAATCGCCCGGCGATCCGCTGGCAGCGTTGAGCAATTACTACAGTTGTCTCTATGGCCCGGTGGGCTCGGCGGAAGCCATTCACGAACTTTCGGCCCCGCAGTGGCAGGCGGCGGCACAGGCACTGCGCCGGTTGCCGGGTAGCTCCGTGTTGCGACTGCAGCCGCTGGACGCCAACAGCGCGTGGCTGGTGGCGCTGCAAAGTGGTCTGCGCGCCGCCGGCTACTGGACGGACAGGTTTTTCTGCTTCGGCAACTGGTACCAGCCGGTGCCCGACGGCGGGTTTGCCGCCTACTGGCAACAGCGCCCGTCGGCCCTTCGGCACAGCGTGGAGCGTGGGCGCCGCCGGCTGGACCATGCTGGCGCCTGGCGGATCGATATCCACACGGGTGACGCCGCCGGCCTGGATAACGCGTTGGCCGCATACCAGGCGGTCTACTCCCAAAGCTGGAAGCAGCCTGAGCCCTGTCCCGGCTTCATGCCGGGGCTCGTGCACACCGCCGCGCGCGAAGGCTGGCTGCGCCTGGGTGTGTTGTGGCTGGGCGAGCAGCCGCTGGCCGCGCAGGTCTGGCTGGTGCATGGCGACAAGGCCAATATCTACAAGCTGGCTTATGTGAAGGGGCAAGACCGCTTGTCGCCAGGTTCCATTCTCACGGCGGCTCTGATGGAACACGTCATGGACGTGGACGGGGTGCGCGAAGTGGACTATCTCAGCGGCGACGACGCCTACAAACGTGACTGGATGGCCCAGCGTCGCGAGCGTGTAGGGTTGGTGGCCTTCGACCAGCGGCATTGGCGTGGCTGGCTGGCAGGGGGGCGGCATCTTCTGGGGCGTTGGCGCAGGTTTTTGCGCTCTGCGTTGTGAGCCTGCTCGAGCGGCTCACAACATTCACCTAAGTCTTTGCATGGTTGGAGTCCGCTCGTCCACGCTTTGTGCGGTCAACCCCGACTGACACGTTCACGTTGCCATTTGGAAACTTTGGTAAGTGTGCGTTAACAAGATGGATGCGATACGCGGCAGAGGCACTTTCCCCTGAGTGATGGTGCTATTTTCGTGCCGACTTCATTCACTAAGTGTTACGGATCAAGCGTTATCTTGGGCAATCATGGGCCAAGTGCCGTCTGAAGAGCGGTTGTTTCCATCCTCTATCGGCTTGTGTGACCCACTGAAAGGGCCATCTTCCGTCGCAACGAGGCCCACCCTAGCCCTCGCAATACACGCAGGATCGCCCCGCATGAATGCCGTTTTACAGCCACAGCAAGAGTTCGCTGCCCAATTCTCGGGTCGTGAAGTCTTGCCCCATCACGATGGTCCCCTGTTTCGTTCCGTGGAGGAACTGCGTTACCAGGTTTATTGCGAGGAATGCGGCTTTCTGAAACCGGAAGACTGTCCCGGCGGGCGCGAAACCGACGAGCATGACAGCAACTCGGCGCATTTCGCGTCGCTGAACCACAGCCAGGAGGTGGCCGGCTATGTGCGCCTGGTGCTTCCGGACGCGATCCAGACGTTTCCGTTTCAAACCCACTGTGTGACGCTGCTCGATGACGTGATCTTGCCCCCTGCTTCGCTGTCGGCCGAAATCAGTCGGCTGATGGTGCGTAAAGATTACCGACGCCGCCACGGCGAGCAGCCGCCCAGCGGCGCCTCGACCGACCAACCCGATCCTGCACCTGCCCCCGAGATGCGCAATCCATCGCCGCAGATCTTGCTGAGCCTGTATCGCGAAATGTATGCCTACAGCCTGCAAAACGAGATTCGCTATTGGTATGCCGCCATGGAGCGGTCCTTGGCGCGCATACTGACCCGGATGAATTTTGGTTTCCAGCAAATCGGGCCCGCCACCGACTACTACGGCCCTGTGGCCCCCTATGTCGCGGACTTGCGGGTTCTTGAGCGCCAGTTGGACCAGCGAAACCCGGCGCTGCTGGCTTGGATGCGTAGCGCCGTTGACCTGACCTGAGCGCCCATGGGGCTGCTCTCGCTTCTGCCTTCGGGTGCAGTGCGCGCGCTGCGCAAGTTCATGTTGAGCCAGGGCCGGCGCATGGGTAGCCATCGCATGCTGGCCACATCCAAAAGCCGTGCGCTCCGCGCCATCAGCGACGCCGCAAAGCTCAGCCCGGCCTACAGAAACTTGCTGCAAGAGCACGGTGTCGATGCGGCCCAACTCGGCCCGCAGACCGACTGGAACCGCTTGCCGGTGCTGACCAAGGCCAACACCTTCGAGCGCTTTACGCTGGCGCAGCTCTCGCGGCCGCTTCCGGCCAACGCGCTAGCCGATGTGCTCACCAGTTCGGGCCGCAGTGGCCGCAGCTATGGTTTTCGGCTAACGGCCCGTAAAGAGCACGAAGAAGCCTGGTTTTCTATCGATCTGGGCCTTCAGGATGTCTTTGGCGTGGACGAAAAGCCCACGCTGCTCGTCAACTGCCTGCCGATGGGAGTGGTTTTCCGCTCCAGGGCGGTGGCGGTGGCCAATGTCAGTGTGCGCGAAGACATGGCGTGCTCCATCTTGCGCGACGTGGGGCCGGGTTTTCAGCAAACCTTGCTGTGCACCGACCCCCTGTTCATTCGCCGTCTGCTGGACGAAGCCCACCGGGTGGGCGTGGACTGGCGCGCGCTCAACACCAGCGTGATCGTGGGCGAAGAAGTGCTGGTGGAAGCCCAGCGCGACTACATTGCCGCCCGCATGGGCATTGACATCGATCGTGACCCGCACCGCATCGTGGGCAGCTCGTTCGGGGTGGGCGAACTGGGCCTGAACCTGCTGTTTGAAACGCGCGAGACCATTCGCATGCGCCGCGCCATGCGTACCCAGCCGGCGCTGGCGCAGCTGCTGTGCGGTTCGGCGGCGGCGTTGTATGCCATGCCCTCGGTTTTTTGCTACAACCCGTTGCGCACCCACATCGAAATCCTCCATCCCGATGCGAGCGGCTTTGGCGAGCTTTGCATCACCATGCTAGACAGCCATGCGGTCATTGCGCTGCCGCGCTACGCCACGGGCGATCTGGGCCGGCTCATCTCGTCGGAGGAGGCTGTACAGGGCGCTGCCCTGGCGGGCACCGCTGCTCCGTGGCTGCCGCTGGTGGCCATTCAGGGGCGCATCAAAGACCGCCCTGCAGGCTTGCCTTCCGTGGAAAGCATCAAAGAGCTGCTTTACCTGGACCATGCCATCGCCGACCAGCTGAGCGGCGCTTTCCGCCTTGCCAAAAACGGCACGGGTGGCATCCAGCTGACGCTGCAGGCCAGCCACGCCGCCGCAGTTACCCCGGTGCTGCACGCCCAGCTTGTGGACCACTGCACCCGGCACGGGTTTGCAGAACTTGAAGTGGAACTGGTCGAGCCCGAAGACTTTCGGTGGCGGCCCCTGTTGGACTTTGAGCGAAAGTTTGCCTACGTGGCCGCAGCCGCCGATTGACCGTCGATTTTCTTTACGCCGCTGACGTGGCGGATCGGAAAGTTTTAAAAATTCCTTTATTTTTCAACCACTTGGAGTGGTTTGAATTGCTGGCATGGCTCGTGCTTACTTGGATGGCGAGGCGGTTTGAAGCGTCAACAACTGGGATCTTCCCGGCGACCAGACAGCCTCTTGCGCCAACCCTTATCAGGAGTCACCATGAAACACCTCACCAAAACCCTGCTTGCGGCAGGTGCGTTGGCAGTCAGCGCACTTTCCCATGCGGCACCTGTCATCAATTGGGACGTCACAGCCTCTGGCACCTGGACCGCCTTTACATCCAGCGCCGGCACGGGTGCAGGCGTCCAAAATCCTAATCCTCTGACGTTGCAATGGGGAACGTCCACCGGTAGCGGTCAAAGCTCGCTGGTGATCAACAATCCCGTTCCGGCCACGACAAATATTCTGACATGGTACGGCGGTGGCACTCCTCCCGCCGGTTACATCGCCCCGAGCATTGCGCTGACACACTCGAACAACCCCATCACCGGAAGAACGTTGACCAGTGCTGTGTTGACGGCCGCAGTGACCCTGAAGCCGACGAACCCCGTGGGTCCCAACTTGCCGTTGCCCAATATCAACTACGCCATCCGGTTCACTGAAACGCCGAACTCAACGCCTTGCGCAGCTACCAGCCCTCCCGGAAATCCCTGCAACGACATCTTTGTGCTGGTTGATGGTTTTCTCAATGAGTCCTTCGTCTATGACGGCCAGACTTACTTCGTGAATGCCTTCCCGACCTCCGGCGGCAACCTGAGCACGCTGTCCAATGCCGCTTGCGCTGCCGCTGGAGCGCCCAATGGCTGCTTTGGTTTCACCACGGTGGAAGGGCAATCTACCCGCCTGGCTTTCGGCCTCACCATCTCGTCAGAGCGCCTGCAGGTTCCAGAACCTGGGTCGCTGGCTCTGATTGGCCTGGCATTGGCAGGCTTGGGCTTTGTGGCCCGCCGGCGCTCTGCCGCCTGATGGTTTGACGCAGGCACCGCCCAGCAGCGGTAGCTGTAAATTCAAAGGGGGCGCGCTTCGGCGTAGCCCCCTTTCCTTTGTCTATTTTTTATTTATCAATGCACACGCAACCCCGCGTGCTGTGACGGTTCAGCGATCAAGATCGTTCAGCCAGGCAAGCACCACGGCTTCCGCCTCGCGTTGCGCCGAGCTGCTGGAAAAAGTGTGGTCTGCGCCGTGGACCGCGTGTTGGGTGACGCCAGGGCGTGAAAGCAAGCCGCGCCACGCGGGGTGCGTTTTGGCATGTTCCACGAACTCCTGTGCCGTCAGATCACGCTCGCTCAAAATAAGCATGATTTTGCCTTCAACCGCTTTCCATCCGTGCGCCATTAGCTCCTGAAATGTGAGCGTTTCTGGCGGTTTTTGTCGCATGGCGCGCAGGTTTTTTCCCAGGCCGCGCAGGGCTTGCCAGCCCACGCCACCGGCTGCCAGCTTGCGCCAGAAACCGGGTTCCATGAGGCGTTGTCGGTAATAGTGCTTGACCTGTGCGCGGGCCAGTCCGGCGTCGGAGCGTACCCAGGGGTTGAGCAGCACCATCCCCGCCACGCGCGGGTCATGCCGAGCTTGCATGTAGAGCAGGCTGGCCGATGCACCGTCGCACAAGCCCCAGAGCACGACCTTGCCCACCCCTGTGCCCTGGCCGCGCAGGGCGTCGATTGCGGTGGCGATGTGGGGGGCTGAGTCTTCAAATGGCACGGGGTCTCCCGGGCTGTCGCCCATGCCGGGGAAATCAAAGCGCAACACGGGGTAGCCTGCGGCAGCGAGAAAGCGGGCGAGCTGCACAAACTGCCTGTGGCTGCCCACCCGGTATTGCGCGCCGCCTACGACGATCACGACGCCAGTGGTTTTTTGCGGTGCGCCTGGCGCCGGCAGGCTGACGATGCCCAGCATGTCCTGCACTTTCGGCCCGGTGACGACCAGCGGGTGCTCGTGGTAGCTCATGGTGGTGCAGCTTGCGCGGGCGTTTTGGCCAGCGCATCGAGCGTGGCCTGCACGAGGGCGGGGGCATCGTCGGTGCCCACCGTCTGCCAAAAGAGCGGGCCCGTGAGCGCCTGCGCAGACACGGCCCAGCCGGCGTCGCGCCAAACGGCGAGCTGCTTTTCAGAAGCAGGGCTCAGGGCGGGTTCTGCCTGGACCGACAATTCCAGCCAGACCAGTTGACCTGAGGGGCACGGTGGCGGCTCGAGCCGCGCTGCGGCCAGGCCCCGCGCCAGCGCTGGGCTCAGCGTGTAGCCGGCGATGTCTGCAGGCTGGCCGTTGTTCAGCATCTGGGACGGCGTCTGCCCGCTGGCTCTGTCCGCTCCCAGCCACTGGCTTGCTGTGTGCAGGCGCAAAAATTGTTGCTGCTGCTGCTGCCCGCTCACGACCGGCTGCCACAGCAGCAAGTGGCAGGGCTCACTCAGGTCTTTTGCCAGCGCCGTAGCCAGCAGGGCGCCTGCGCGCATGCCCCACAGCCACAGCGGTCCGCTGGCGTGTTCACGCAGCCAGTGGCGGGCCAGCCTCGCGTCCTGCAGCCAGGCCTCCCAGGTGGCATCGGCAAAGTGGCCCGCACTGTCGCCGCAACCCAGCAGGTCGATTTGCAGCACGCAGTAGCCTGCCAGCGCCAGCGCCCGCGCCTGTTGCGCGGCCACGCGGCGCGTGCAGTTGAGCTCTTCGGCGAAGGGGTGCAGATAAAGCACGCAACCCCGCACGAAATCACCTGGCGCAGGGTGGAACAGGCAAAAGCGCTTCCCGGAGCCGGTCGGCAGGAAAAAAGCCTGCGGCAACATGGCGCGCCCAAGAAGGCTCATGGGTCTTGCCGCGCCAGCGCCTGCTCCACCAGGTCGCTCAGGCTGCCCACGCAGGCGAAGGCCGAGCCATTGACGTCTTCGTCATTGAAGGTGATGCCGAAGTGGTTTTCCAGACCAGTGAGCAGTGCCAGCACGGCCATGGAGTCGAGTTCGGGCAGGGCGCCAAGTAGCGGAGTGTCGCGCGTGAATTCCGTGGTGCGACCTTGCAACCTGAGTGCGCTGTCGAGCACGTGAAGGACTTGTTCGGTCAGGTTCATGGCGGGTACTGGTGTGTGGCGGGGCGGTGGATGGATTCTAGGCACGCCGCCGGTTGCGCACGACAGCGACTGAAAAACATGGCAATGACTTAACATCCGCCACATGCCCCACGCGCCGGATTTCCACAGCGGAGTGCCCCCCGTTTTGCTGCACGAGCTGCCGGCGCGCGCGGCCGCCTGCTGGCCTGGTCGCACGGCCTTGACGGTGGATGGGATGCACCTGTCATATGCCAATCTGCAGTCGCAGGTTGAGCGCTTTTCGGCGGGCCTGCTGGCCCTGGGGCTGGAGCGCGGAGCCCGCGTGGTGGTGTATCTGGAAAAGCGGGTGGAAACCGTGGTGGCCAGTTTTGCCGCCCCCGCTGCGGGGGGGGTTCTGGTGCCCGTGAATCCGTTGCTCAAGTCGGCGCAGGTAGTGCACATCTTGCAAGATGCACAGGCGCAGGTGTTGGTGACATCTGCCGCGCGGCTGGCGGCCTTGGCACCTGTGCTGGAAAGCTGCCCCGGGCTGCAGCATGTGGTGTTGTGCGACCGGCTCGTACGGGCGACTGCTGATGCCTTGCCTGTTCGCATGGCCTGGCATGCCTGGCCTGATGTGTTGGACAGTCATTCGGCCGCGTTGCCCGCCCAACTGGACACCGATGTGGCGGTGATTTTTTACACGTCGGGCAGCACGGGCCAGCCCAAGGGGGTGGTTCTGTCGCACCGCAATCTGGTGGCCGGCGCTACCAGCGTGGCCAGCTACCTGAACAACCGCGCCGATGACACCTTGCTGGCCGTGCTGCCGCTGTCTTTCGATGCCGGATTCAGCCAGCTCACCACGGCCTTTCTGGTGGGCGCGCGCGTGGTGTTGCTCAACTACCTTTTGCCGCGCGATGTGCTGCAGGCCATGGTGCGTGAACGGGTCACAGGCCTGACGGCGGTGCCGCCGCTGTACATGCAGCTGGCGGCGCTGGACTGGCCGGCCGGTGCCGCACAGCATTTGCGCTATTGGGCCAACACCGGCGGTCGCATGCCCAGGACTACGCTGCAACGCTTGCGCGCACTGGCGCCATCTGCCTTGCCCTATCTGATGTACGGACTGACCGAGGCGTTTCGCTCCACCTACCTGCCGCCCGAGGAAGTGGACCGGCGACCCGATTCGATCGGGCGCGCGATACCGAACGCCGAGGTGCGCGTGCTGCGCGAGGATGGAACCGAATGTGCGGTGGACGAGCCCGGCGAACTGGTGCACCGCGGCCCGCTGGTGGCTTTGGGGTATTGGCGGCGGCCCGAAGAAACGGCGCACCGCTTCAAGCCATGGCCGCCGGCCTTGCTGACTGCGGGGGGCGACTGGCGGGCGCCTGAACGTGCGGTGTACTCGGGCGACACGGTGCGCCGCGATGCCGACGGGTTCTTGTATTTTGTGGGCCGGCGCGACGAAATGATCAAGACATCGGGTTACCGCGTCAGCCCGACCGAAGTGGAAGAGGTGCTGTATGCCAGCGGCTTGGTTGCCGAGGCATTGGTGCATGCAGTGCCGGACGAGGCGCTTGGCAGCGCCATCTGCGCGGCGCTTCTGGCTTCGCCCGCGGCCAGCGGCCAGGCCGATGCAGACAGCGCAGCCCTGCTGGCGCATTGCCGCGATCACCTGCCAGCGTTCATGTTGCCCAAAATACTGAACTGGGTGAGTCAGCCGCTGCCGCGCAGCCCCAATGGCAAGCTGGACCGACAACGCTGGATAAATGAATATGGATCGATTCGACACATCCCGCAATGAACTGCAGGTCGGTGGCTTGCCACTTTCATTGTTGGCCGAGCGGGTCGGCCAGACGCCGTTTTATGCTTACGACCGGGCCCTGATTGCCGCACGCATCCATGCAGTGCGCCGGGTGCTGCCGCATGGCGTGCATCTGCACTACGCCATCAAGGCCAATCCCATGCCGGCGCTGGTGGGTTTTGTTCGCCCGCTGGTTGATGGCATGGATGTGGCCTCGGCTGGCGAACTCAAGCTGGCGCTCGACGCCGGCGCGGATGTTGATTCCATCGGTTTTGCCGGGCCGGGCAAACGCGAGGCCGAGTTGCGTCAGGCCGTGGCAGCAGGTGTGCTGCTGCATGTGGAGTCGGCGCGCGAGCTGCGGGCATTGGCCGATGCCGCGCAGGCGCTTGGGCGGCCGGCGCGCGTGGCATTGCGCATCAATCCGGATTTCGAGTTGCGCGGCGCCGGAATGCACATGGGGGGCGGGCCCAAGCCCTTCGGGATCGACGCCGAGCAGGTGCCCGACCTGTTGCGCGGCATGGCGCAGCATGGTGTTGCGTTTGAGGGCTTTCATGTCTATCCGGGCTCGCAGAACCTGCGTGGCGAAGTCATTGCAGAGAGTCTGCGCCGATCGCTCGATCTGGTGCTGCGCCTGGCGCACGATGCCCCCGCACCCGTGCGCCACGTCAACCTGGGGGGCGGCTGGGGCATACCGTATTTCCCGGGTGAACGGGCGCTGGATCTGGCTCCGGTGGTCAGCACCTTGGCACAGGTGCAGATGGATCTGGAGCGTGCGCTGCCTGCGGCGCGGCTGGTGCTGGAGCTGGGGCGCTATCTGGTGGGCGAGGCGGGCATTTATGTGGCGCGGGTGATCGACCGCAAGGTGTCGCGGGGGCAGGTGTTCCTGGTGACTGACGGCGGAATGCACCAGCACCTGGCTGCGTCGGGCAATTTTGGCCAAGTGATCCGGCGCAACTATCCGGTGGTGATTGGCAACCGGTTGCAGTCATCCGACCGCGAAACTGCCGGAATCGTGGGGCCGCTGTGTACCCCGCTGGATGTACTGGCCGACCGGATGGACCTGGCCGTGGCGCAGCCCGGCGACCTGGTGGTGGTGTTCCAGTCCGGAGCCTATGGCGCGACGGCCAGTCCGCAGGCCTTTCTGGGGCACCCGCCTTGTCCCGAAGTGCTGGTGTAAACGCACGCAGCCTAGCATCTGCCGCAGCCGGGGCGGGTATGCCGGGCTTGGCGGGCGGCTTGTTTGCTGCAGCCGCCTTGGCCGGCGCGCTGCACCACCCGTTGACCCCGGCCCTGGCTGTGCTGTTGCTCGGGAGCGCGGTGGCCTGGGCCACATGGCGGCCCGCCGATCTGTGGTTCATGCTGCCGGCCTTGCTGCCCGTGGCCAATTTCACACCCTGGACGGGCTGGTGGCTGGTTGACGAATCCGACCTCTTGATACTCGCCGCCATGGGCGGCGCATACCTGCGCTGGGGTCTTGATTCTTGGTGTAAACCGGCAGCGGCGTTCGACCGGACGCCGCGCAGCATGCGGTGGGTTTACGTGGTGCTGCCGCCGGTGTTGTTGACAGGCGTGTGGCGCGGTCTGGACGATGCGCGGGGCGCCGTACCGTGGACCGCAATGCTGGCGGACCTGTGGGCCCAAGGGGTCTACGGAGACTACGATTTGCCAGGCAACACGCTGCGTGTGGCCAAAAGCATGGTGTGGGGGCTGATGCTGATGCCCGTGCTGTACCGGTATGGTCACGCTGCGCCCCTGCGGCTGGCGCGCGGCATGATTTTCGGTCTTTTCTGGGTGTGCGCTGCGGTGGTGTGGGAGCGCGGCATTTATGTGGGCGCACTGGATTTTAGTGATCACACTCGAATCACCGCCTGGTTCTGGGAAATGCATGTCGGCGGCGGCGCCATCGACTTTTACCTGGCGTTGGCGGTGCCGTTCGCATGGTGGGCGGCATGGACCGCGCCGCATGGCTGGCGCTGGTGCGCGGCGGGGGCGCTGATGCTGCTGTCGATCTATGCGGTGCTCATGACGTATTCGCGCGGCGTTTATCTGTCTGTGGCACTTGCCTTGATTGCGCTGGCCACGTTGGCACACAGATTCCGCCTGGTTGCGCCCGATCGTTCTGTGTGGCACCGGCGCGCGATGGCATGCCTGGCGGTTTTGTTGGTGGCTGAAGTGCTGGGCGTTTTTGTGGGCGGCACCTTCATGCCGGATCGCCTGGGCCGATCGAACAAGGATCTCTACCACCGTATCGAACATTGGCAGCGCGGAGTTGACTTGCTGAAGACGCCAAGCCAGTGGCTCCTTGGGCTGGGTGTGGGAAGGTTGCCTGCGCACTACGGTACGCAGACCCCTGAGGGCGGACTGCCGGGCCAGATGCGCTGGGCGCGCAGTTCGGAAGGCCGCACTCAGGTGTGGCTTTCTGGGCCCGCTTGGCCTGGCGTCAAGGGCGAGCTGGCGCTCATCCAGCGCGTGGCTTTGGCCACCGGTGGTGCATACCGGGTCCGCTTGCGGGGGCAGGTGCATGCACCTGCGCGGCTGTTGGTCCAGTTGTGCGAGCAGCATCTGCTGTATTCCTTCGAGTGTCAGGTGCAAACGGCCCTTGTGCTTGCGTCAAGCGTTGCTGCTGGCCGCTGGATGGAACTGCAACTGCACGGCCCCGACTTTGCGTCGACCGGTATCCGATCTACCTTGAGAGAGGGTGTGCTGTCGATCTCGGTGCTGGGGGCGAACACGCCTGTGCGCCTGGATGCGGTGGAGCTGATCGATCCACAGGGCCAGCAGATACTCAAGAATCCGGATTTTGCGCAGGGGCCGCGCTACTGGAGCAGCATCGCCCACACGAACTTCCTGCCCTGGCACATGGACAACCTGTATCTGGAGTTGTTGATCGAACGTGGATTGTTGGGCCTGGCGGTTCTTGCCGCCCTGGCGGTGGGTGCGCTGGTGATGGCAGCCCAGGGAGTTGCGCACCAAAAACCCTTGTCCCTGATCGTGGGGATCTCTATTGCAGCCGCCCTTTTGATCGGGGTGGTAATAAGTGTTATTGAAATTCCACGTGTATCCACTATGCTGTGGCTGTTGCTTGTCGTATCGCCATTGGTTCGTGAGAGCTAACTGAATTCACGCAGACTAGTTGCGATCCGTGGTGCTTTGCCTCTCAAGGAGCGAACTGTCAAGCAACTTTTTGCCACGTCAGGTGCGGCGATCGTTTGAACGTTTTGTTTCATAAATTGCCAGATGTGGGTGATTTTTGATCCGTATTTTTTGCGTCCGAAAGTCGGGCACGGCAGGAAAAAACAATGATCAAGATTTCCAGTCATTATTTTCATCGGCGCACCATTTTGCAAATCATGGTTTATGCCGTCCTGATTGTTGGAACGCTGATTGTTTCGTTGACGATGCAGGCGGGAACAGGCATGTTCAATGTTTCGGCGATCTCCTCGGGTGTCATTCGGGGCGCCTTGATGGCCATCGGAATTCTCACGGTGAATTTCGCCCTTGGCTTGTATGAGCAACCAAGCACATTGACCGTGGGTCAGGTGCGAGCAAGGGCTGTGCTGTCTTTTCTCTTTTCCATGGCCATTGCGGGTGGCATCTTGTTTCTCTTGCCCCTGCAGTCCCCTTACCAGAATGAGCAGGCGCTGGTCGCGCTGCTGATTATCGTCAGCGGTATGTTGATTATTCGGCTGTTCGGCGGAAATGTATTTCCCGCCTCCTACACGCGCCAGCGTGTCCTCGTTTTTGGTACCGGAGCGCGTGCCGGTGTAGTGGGTCAATCTCTGCAAGAAAATGATCCAAGTATTGAATTGGTGGGGTATTTTTCAAGTTCCAATGAAAAGGAACCCGCTGTTTCCGCATTGAGGGTCATTTCCTCTGGGCAAACCCTGACCGATGCAGTCAGTAAGTACCGTGTGGACAAAATCGTGGTGGCGCTGAGTGAGCGCCGTGGCGGCAGCATGCCGATGCGTGAATTGCTCGATTGCAAGGTCAATGGCATCCAGGTCATCGACATTGCAACCCATTTCGAGCAGTTTCTGGGGCAGATTCATCTGGAAGCCGTTTCAGCGGGTTGGCTGATTTTTGGGGAGGGATTTAAACAGGGGCTTGTACGGTCCATCGTCAAATGGCTCTTTGACATGATCGGAGCAAGTTTGTTGCTGATCATTGCATCTCCCGTGATGCTTGTTACCGCGCTTTTGATTTTTATGGAAGGAGGAGGTCCCGTTCTCTATCGTCAGGAGCGTGTCGGCCGCAATGGTCGGATTTTCAATGTGATCAAGTTCCGCAGCATGCGCAACGATGCGGAAAAAGACGGTACACCCCGCTGGGCCAGTGCCGGCGATGCTCGGGTTACGCGCATTGGAAAAATCATCCGCAAGATGCGCATCGACGAACTTCCCCAGCTGTTTTGCGTGCTCAAGGGGGACATGAGCCTGGTGGGGCCTCGGCCGGAGCGGCCCTATTTTGTGGATCAGCTCACGCGCGAGATTCCCTACTATGCCTTGCGTCACGGCATCAAGCCGGGATTGACCGGATGGGCCCAGGTGCGGTACCACTACGGTGCGTCCATCAAAGACACAGAGCACAAGTTGCAATACGACCTTTACTACGTCAAGAACCATTCATGGTTTCTTGATCTGGTCATCCTGTTTGAAACGGTGGGCGTAGTCCTGACCGGCAAAGGCGCGCAGTAACACGTGGTCACCCGCCCATCGCCATGAACAACAGTGAAAACGCGCTGGTTTACTGGGGGTTGGCCTTGGCAGCGGGCGCGTACTCCTTGTTGTCCCTGCGCTTGCTCCGCCAGGAATATCTGCGGGCGCCAGTCAATCGCATCGGCGTGGCGATGCTTGCCGCAGCGCTACTTACCGTGGTCTGGAGTGGTTTCAGTTTGCTGGCGCTGGCAGTCAACGCTGCCTGGTGGCTGGGTGCGCAGTCGGCCGACATGCTGCGCTACCTCAGCTGGGGTGTCTTTGTCGCCCTGTTCTTCAAAGCCAACGCTGGTGGGGTGCAGGGCCCGTGGTATCGCTGGGTGCCTGGACTGGCATCTGCGGGTTTACTAGGCGTACCCGCATTGATTGTGCTCGTGAACGTTCTGGCGGGAGCCACGGGCCACATGTTTCTCATGGTGCTGCTGGCACTTGGCGGACTGGTGCTGGTGGAACAATTGTTTCGCAATCTGCCCGAGGATTCGCTGTGGAGCGCGAAGCCCGTGTGCCTTGGGCTGGCGGGCACTTTCCTGTTCGATCTGTACCTGTTTTCCCAAGGCGTGCTGTTTCAGGGCGTAGATCCTGACGCACTGACTGCGAGGCCCTTCGTGCACGCGCTGATGGTGCCACTGCTGCTGTTGGCCACCACGCGGCATCGCAACTGGATCGCCAAGATTCGTGTCTCGCGCAAGGTTGTATTCCACTCCGCTACGCTGGTGCTGGTGGGGCTTTATCTGCTGTTCATCGCGGGCGTTGGCTATTACGTTCGCTATTTTGGCGGTGAATGGGGGGGCGCCCTGCAGTTGGGATTGGTTTTCGTGGGGTTGGTGCTTGCGCTGGCGCTGGCGCTTTCGGGCTCGTTGCGTGCCAAGTTGCGGGTGTTTCTGGGTAAGCATTTCTTTCGCTACCGCTTTGATTACCGTGAAGAATGGTTGAAGTTCACTGCCACGCTGTCGAGCCAGGCCCATC
This sequence comes from Acidovorax carolinensis, assembly GCF_002157145.1. NCBI lineage: Bacteria > Pseudomonadati > Pseudomonadota > Betaproteobacteria > Burkholderiales > Comamonadaceae > Acidovorax > Acidovorax carolinensis. Next base: position 3,767,962 of record NZ_CP021361.1, on the reverse strand, counting down.
CCCAAGAAGCGGGCCAGAATGTGGTGAAGGGCTTGGCCGACATGCTGGAGAGCCCCGCAGGGGCGTTGTGGCTGCTGCGTCCGGATGACGATCAGTACCGGCAGGTGGCCCGGTGGAATCTGGCCTCGACCACCCAGACCGTAGACCAGCAGGCCGAACTTCCAACGTTCATGCGATCCACCGGATGGGTGGTCAATCTGGAGGAGTTCCGCGCTTCGCCCGGACGTTACCGCGATTTGCGCCTGCCCGAGTGGCTGGCAGAGTACCCGCAGGCTTGGCTGTTGGTGCCGCTGTGGCAGGGCAAGGAATTGCTGGGCTTTGTGTTGCTGGCCAGTCCGCGCACGCTGGTGGACGTCAATTGGGAGGTCACCGATCTGCTCAAGACCGCCGGCCGTCAGGCCGCGAGTTTCCTGGCGCAAATACAGGCCACCGAAGCCTTGCTGGAGTCGCGCAAGTTTGAAGCCTTCAACCGCATGTCGGCCTTTGTGGTGCACGACCTGAAGAACATCGTCGCCCAGCTGTCACTCATGGTCAAAAACGCCAAGCGACTGCAGGACAACCCCGAGTTCCAGGCCGACATGCTGATGACGGTTGAGAACTCGCTCGATCGCATGCGTCAGCTGATGCTGCAATTGCGCGGCGGCACCGCTTCCGGTGATACGTCGGTGGGCGTGGATCTGTGCAAGATTGCCGAACGGCTGGCGGCCAACGCCTTGTGCCGTGGGCGCACCGTGCAGCTGGAGGCATCGCCACAGGTTTTTACCCGTGGACAGGCCGATCGATTGGAGCGCATCATCGGGCACCTGGTACACAACGCGTTTGACGCGACGGACGCCGATGGCCGGGTATGGATGAAAGTAGATCGTTTCGGTAGCCATGCCCGCATCGAAGTGGGTGATGAAGGCCAGGGAATGACCGAAGAGTTTGTCCAGACGCGCTTGTTCAAGCCGTTTCAGACCACCAAAGAGGCCGGCATGGGAATTGGCACCTACGAGAGTTTTCAGTACGTGCAGGAGCTCGGCGGCAAGGTTTCCGTGGACAGCCAGGTTGGCAGGGGAACGGTGGTGCGTCTCCTGCTTCCCTTGTTTGAAATCGGTCGTGATTTCGGATTACATCCACAGGAGGAGGCATGAGCCCGGACAAGTTGCAGCCCCTGCTTATTGTCGAGGACGACTTGGCGCTGCAAAAGCAGATCAAGTGGTCGCTGGATCGTTTTGAATCCGTCACCGCCGACGATCGCGAAAGTGCCATGACGCAGTTGCGTCGGCATGCCCCCGCGGTGGTGACCATGGACCTGGGCTTGCCCCCGGATGCGGATTCGGTCTCCGAGGGGTTCAAGCTGCTCGAGCAAATCTTGGGCGTCGATCCTGACACCAAGGTGATCGTGCTGACCGGGCAGAACGACCAGTCCAACGCGCTCAAGGCCGTGGCCATGGGGGCTTACGATTTTCTGGCCAAGCCGTTTGAGCCAGAGGTGCTCAACCTGACCGTGGAGCGGGCCTTCCGGCTGCACCATTTGCAGGCCGAGAACAAGCGGCTGCAGGCGATGCAGATGCCCGACACGCTCGCCGGTTTGCTGACGCGCGACCCGCAGATGCTGCGCATCTGCCGCACCATCGAAAAAGTCGCCAACACCAACGCCTCCGTCATGCTGCTGGGCGAGAGTGGCACGGGCAAGGAGGTTCTGGCGCGCGGCCTGCACCAGCTGTCCAATCGCAAGGACGGCAAATTCGTTGCCATCAACTGCGCAGCCATTCCTGAAAATTTGTTGGAAAGCGAGCTCTTCGGCTACGAAAAAGGAGCCTTCACCGGAGCCGCAAAGACCACGCCGGGCAAGATTGAGACAGCGCATGCAGGCACGCTCATGCTCGATGAAATCGGGGACATGCCTATGTCCCTGCAAGCCAAGCTGCTGCGATTCCTGCAAGAGCGCGTTGTTGAACGCGTGGGCGGTCGCCAGGAAATCGCCGTGGATGTGCGCGTGGTGTGCGCAACCCACCAGAACCTTACGCAATGCGTCAAGGAGGGCCGGTTTCGTGAAGATCTTTATTACCGCCTGGCTGAAATCGTGGTGGAGATACCACCCTTGCGTGCGCGGGTGGGAGACGCGGCACTGCTTGCCCACGCCTTTGTGCGCCGATTCGGCCAGGAGCACCGTCGCAACCTGACGCTGGCCGACGATGCGTTGCGCGCAATAGAGGCCCATCCCTGGCCGGGCAACATCCGCGAACTTGAAAACTGCATCAAGCGGGCCACCATCATGGCCGATGGCAATCAGATCACCGCCGACGATGTGGGACTTGCGGGCGCCGCCAGCGCCGAAGGCGACCGGTCCCTCGACCTGCGCGTGACGCGCGAGGCCGCCGAGCAGCGCGCGGTGCTTGCGGCGCTTGCCCGGGCGGACGGCACGATTGCCAAGGCGGCCGACCTGCTCGGCGTCAGCCGCCCTACGTTGTATGACCTGATGCATCGCCTGGGCCTCAAGCCCTGAACAATTTTCCTGGAGAACGACCATGAAGCCTCCCATTTCCCGTTCCCTCATTCCTGCCGCCACACTGGCCGTGGCCTTGCTGGTGTCGGCCTGCGGTAGCGACAATCCCGATGCGCTGTTGGCTTCGGCGCAGGACTACCTAAGCCGCAACGATGCGCCCGCGGCCATCATCCAGCTGAAGAATGTCTTGAAGGACCGCCCGGATTCCGCCAAGGCGCGTCTCCTGCTGGGCCAGGCCTTGGAACTCACCGGCGATATAGCGGGTGCTGAAACCGAGTTCAGAAAAGCACAGGATCTGGGTGCGGCCCCTGATGAAGTGATTCCGCAACTGGCCCAAGCCTTGTTGCTGGGCAGGCAGTACAGCAAGATCACGACCGACTATGACGGCCAGCAGCTGGCAAGTGCCCCAGCGCAGGCAAGTCTTAAGACCATCGTGGCCATTGCCTGGCTGCGCCAGGGCCAGGAAGACAAGTTCCGCGCCAGCATCGACGAGGCCCTCAAGGCCAAGGCCGACCATGCGCCTGCGCTGATCGAGCTGGCGCGTGCCAGTGCCCAGCGTGGCGATGTCGAGGGCGCCCTGGCAGGTCTGGACAAGATCCCCCGGCAGTCCGCAGGCGCTGATGAGGCGCTAAAACTGCGCGGTGACTTGCTGCTGTATGGCAAGCGTGACATGGATGCGGCGATGGCGGCGTACCGCGAGGCTTTGCAAGTCAATCCCTCTTACCTGGAGGGGCAGGCTGCCGTCGTTCAGCTGCTGCTGCTCCAGGGTAAGACCGATGCCGCTGCCGAAACCCTGCAGGGGCTGGCAAAGGCGGCGCCTGGCAAGCCGCAGACCCTGTATTTGCAGGCAATGCTGGCATATGCCAAAAATGATCTCAAGGTGGCACAGGAGCATGCGCAGAAGCTGGTGAGTCTCACGCCCGAAAATTTTCGTGCCCTCGAACTGGCTGGCATGACGGAACTGCGGCTGGGCGCCAATGTGCAGGCCGAGGCTTTGCTGGCCAAGGCCTTGCAACTGGAAGCGGGGCTGCCCATGGCGCGGCGTGGATTGGTGACCGTCTATGTGCGCCAGGGCCGTCTCGACAAGGCCATGGCCGCATTGCCTGTGGACGTAGAGCGCAGCGAGCGCGACCCCGGCATGATTGCGCTGGCCGGGCAGGTGTACATGCTCCATGGTGATGTGGACCGTGCACAACGCTATTTTGCGAAAGCCTCCAGCCTGGATCCAAAAGACCCGGCCAAGCGAACATCGCTGGCGGTCAGCCGGCTGGCATCGGGGCAGGGCGATGCTGCGCTGGGTGAGTTGCAGAGCATCGCCGCATCCGATGACGGCGTGGTGGCAGACATGGCCCTGATCAACGCACTGCTGCAGGAGCGCAAGGTCGATCAGGCCCTGAAAGCCATCGATGCGCTGGAGAAAAAGCGTCCAGCAGACGTATTGCCCGTGTTCTTGCGCGGCCGTGCCTTGTTGCTCAAGCGCGATGCAGCCGGCGCACGCAAGGCCATGGAACGGGTTCTCGAGATCGATCCCAACTATTTTCCTGCAGTGGGCGTGCTGGCGATGCTCGACAACGCGGACAAGCGGCCCGACGATGCGCGCGCGCGCCTGGAAGCGGCCATCAAGCGCCAGCCAGGCAACGTTCAGGCGCATCTGGCTCTGGTTGAGTTGCGCCAGGCCAATGGCGCGGACAAGACAGAGCTGGCAACTCTGTTGCGCAAAGTGGTGGAGGCGGCGCCCAGCAGCCCTCTGCCGCGCCTGCTTCTTGCGGAGCATCATTTGCGCAACAGCGAGCCCAAGGATGCGCTGGTTGTGGCGCAGCAGGGGTGTCCGCATTGCCTGACAACGTGCAGTTGCTCGATGTCCTAGGGCGCGCGCAGTCGGCCAACGGAGAACACAACCAGGCGCAGGCCAGTTTCAACCGCATGGCGGCGCTGCAGCCGCAGTCTTCCCTGCCCTACCTGCGCATGGCCAGTGCCCACCTGATCGCCGGGGACCGTGACGCAGCCAGTCAGAATCTGCGCAAGGCGCTGGAGATTGATCCCAATTCGCTGGAGGCCCAGCAAGGTCAAGTCAGCTTGGCCATGGCGGCGCAGAAGCCCGCCGATGCCTTGGCCATCAGCCGCACAGTGCAAAAGCAAAGGCCCAAGGAGCAGGTGGGATACATGCTCGAGGGCGAGATTCACACGGCAGGCAAGGCCTGGGATAAAGCCGCTGACGCTTTCCGCGCGGGGCTCAAGCAGGTCGCTAGCCCGGAGCTGGCAGTGCGGCTGCATGACGTGCTGCTGTCGGCTGGAAAGAAGCCCGAAGCCGATCGATGGGCGGCTGAATGGCTGCGGACCCAGCCCAAGGATGCGGCCTTTCCCTTCTATCTGGGAAACCGGGCGCTGACCCTCAACGAGTTGCCTGAAAGTCTGCGCCAGTTTGAGCGGGTGGTGGCGATTCAGCCCAACAACGCGGCTGCCCTGAACAATCTGGCCTGGCTCAAAGGCCAGCTTGGCCGCGACGGCGCGCTGGCTGATGCTGAACGCGCCAACGCGCTGGCACCCAATCAGCCGGCGTTCATGGACACCTGGGCCATGCTGCTGTCTGCCGCCAACCAGCATGAGCGGGCCGTGGAGATGCAGAAAAAGGTGGTTCAGCTGCAGCCGCAGGTTCTGGAATTCAAGCTGAACCTGGCCAAGATTCAGATCAAGGCAGGCAACAAGGATGCTGCCCGCGCGTTGCTCGATGAGCTCAGCGCCGCAGGTGATCGGTTTTCTGCCCAGGCCGAGGTGGATCGGCTCAAGAAAACGCTGTGAGGTCTGGCGATGAATGTGCAGTCCACGCAGCGGATGCCTTGGTCAGTGCGGCCATGGGCCATGCCGGGCTCCTTGCGCAATTCTTCGGGATGTGGACTTCACATGCGCCGGATGTATCAATTCCCGGAACGCCTCGTGGAAGCGATGTCGCCGGCGAGACAAATTGATTTGCTTGGGAGAGCGCGATGAAAAAATCTGAAACAACGCCCACACCCTCTGGCGACATGCCAGATGGAAGTGCACAGGGTGTCAGCCGCCGGCAGATTGTGCGTGCGGGCCTGAGTGCGGCACCCGTGGTGGCTGCACTCAAGAGCAACACCGTTCTGGCTGGCGCATTGGGCGGCGGCCAGGGAAATGGCGTGACCACATCGGCATTTGCCTCGCTGCAGGCCAACCAGGGGCGGGTCAGCAATGCCCGCTACAAGACCGACTGCGTCGTTCGCACCCCTGCCGAGTGGAACCTCAAGCAAAGCGAGTTCAAGAACAAGAAGTTTCAGGAGTGCGGCTTCGCTGCCAACCCCGAAGGCAGATTTGGGCGCCGGGTGACGCTGGGGGATGTGTTGGGTTACGAGGGGCATGACCGCGACACGGTGTTGGCCAGGTATGTGGTGGCGGCGTATCTGACAGCGCTTGAGTTCCACGATGATCGCGACGTTCTGGCGCTCACCACTTCCCAATGCAATGCCATCTGGAGCGGGCGCGGCAACTGGAGTCCGTTTGCCGGTGCCCAGTGGGACTATGCACAAACCATCGCCTACTTCGAAACCATCTACAGTGCGCGCCGTTTCGGCTGATGCCGCCCCGGCGCAACCTGTGCCTGCGGGGCGCTGGCATTGCCCACGGCGAGAAGACTATCTGCTGCAGCTGTGGCCCGATGGCGCCGTGGTGTACGACTATGCCAGTGGCGACATCCATGCGCTCAGCCCCGTTGCGGGTGAGCTGTTGCAGCAGGTGCTCGCGGCGCCACAGTCCTGCTCCGAAAGCCTGGCGCTGGCCCTGCTCGGCGAGCCACCCACCGCGCACGATGTGCGCAGGGTCGACAAATTGCTGCAAGACTTTGAATCCCTGGGTTTTATCGAACCCTGCAGCGCGTGAGCACGCAGCGTCGGCTGTCTTCCCTGTCCAGACCCCAGCTGGACAGGCTGCTGTGCGGCGAAGGCCTGGGTATCGTGATTCCACCCTTTGTGGTGCGTGTGCGCAGCCCGATCCCCGTTGTGGCCGATGGCCTTGAGCGCCTGTACTCCGACCATCTTTTGGCCCCGCACGACGGTGCCGGGTTCTTCGACTTCCATGTGGCGGTGGAGGCGCGCCGCCCATGGTTTCGGCCGCTGTGCGTTTTCGCGCTGGACGACCGCCAGCCCTTCACGCCACTGGCGCAGGGTGAAGCATTCGCGCTGTTCGAGTGGGGCCTGAACTGGTGCGTGACCAGCCACTGCCACCAGTGGATCAGCCTGCATGCCGCTGTGCTGGAACGAGGCGGGCGCGCTGTGGTCCTGCCGGCGCCGCCGGGTGCGGGCAAGAGTACGCTGTGCGCGGCCCTCATGCTGCGTGGCTGGCGCCTGCTGTCCGATGAGTTGACGCTGCTGGAACCCGGCAGTGGCTGGGTCGTCCCGTCGCCGCGACCGATCAGCCTCAAGAATGCCTCCATCGATGTGATTCTTGAGCGCAATCCGGGCTGCGTGCTGGGGCCGGTGGCGCACGATACGCAAAAGGGCACGGTCGCGCACCTCAAGGTGCTGCCAGAGAGCCTGGCGCGTGCCGAAGAACGCGCCCTGCCGGCGTGGGTGGTTTTTCCGCGGTACGAGCGGGGCGCGGCGCTGCAGGTGCAGCCGCGGGCCAAGGCCACCACCGTCGTGGAACTCGCGCGCAACAGCTTCAACCAGCATGTGCATGGCCGCGCGGGTTTCGAGGCCCTGGTGCGGCTGGTCGATGCCTGCGACAGTTTTGATTTGCGCTACAGCGAGCTTGACCAGGCGCTGGCCTGGTTTGACGCGCTGCAGCCACCGTCGCCAGCCGGGGTTTCCTGATGCAGGACAACGCCATGCAGCCGCTGTTGAATCTGCTCGGCCCGGCGCCGAAGCCGCAGCGTTTGAGCCTGGCCGAATGGGATCTGGTGGTGCGGCAGGCGCGCCGCGCCCATGTGCTGGCCCGTATCGCCGCCCTGGTGCAGGCCCATGGCGCGTGGGCTGCCGTGCCCCCTGCGCCGCGCCAGCACCTCGCGTCCGCGCTGGCCCTGGCCACGCGCCAGCAGCGTGAGCTGCGCTTCGAGGTGGCGCAGATTGCGCGCGCCCTGCAGCCAGCGGGCGTGCCCGTGGTTCTGCTCAAAGGCGGCGCCTACGCCCTGGCGGGCCTGCAGGCATCGCTGGGGCGCATGGTGTCGGACGTGGACATTCTGGTGCCGCACGAGTGCCTGGCCGACGTGGAAACGGCGTTGATGATGGCGGGCTGGGTGCACACCAACCATGATGCCTACGACCAGCACTACTACCGCACCTGGATGCACGAGCTGCCGCCGATGCGGCACCTGCAGCGTGGCACGGTGCTGGACGTGCACCATGCCCTGGTGCCAGCCACCGCCCGGGCCCGACCCAGCACGCAGCGTCTGTTGCAAGCGGCGCAGGCGCTTCCCGGTCAACCGGGTGTGTGCGTGCTCGCACCGGCGGACATGGTGCTGCACAGCGCGGCTCACCTGTTTCACGAAAGCGACTTCGCCCACGGATTCCGCGGCGTGGTCGACCTCGACGCATTGCTGCGCGAGTTTGCCATGGTGCCCGGTTTCTGGCCGGAGCTGCTGGAGCGCGCGGCGGCGCTGGGCCTGCAGTGGCCGCTGCACCACGCGCTGCGTTATGCGCAGGCCATCATGCAAACCCCTGTGCCGCCCAGCACCGTGGCCGCGCTTGCGCCCAGCGTGTGTCAGCGGGACTGGCAGCACCGCTTGCGCGATGCCCTGTATTTGCGCACGCTGCGGCCCGACCATGCCTCCACAGCGGATGCATGGACACCGCTGGCGCGCGGCTTGCTTTACCTGAACGGCCACCGCCTGCGCATGCCGCTGCACCTGTTGCTGCCGCACTTGGCGCGCAAGGCGCTGGGCGGGCTGCTTCCCAAGGAGAAACCATGAACCACAAACGCTGGTGGATGCGCTGGGCACTTGTCTTTTTGCTGCACGTGGCATGGAGCAGCAACACGCTGGCACAACTGCCCGACACCATCGAGCGGATCAAACCCGCCGTGGTGCTGGTGGGCACCTACCGTGCAACGGACACGCCGCGGTTTCGCTATGTAGGCACCGGCTTTGTGGTGGGCGACGGCTTGCGCGTGGTGACCAACGCCCACGTCACCGCCGCCGTCGGCACCGTGGGCCCCGATGGGCCGGCCCTGGTCGTGCAACTGCGCGCCGGGGCGGGCGCGTGGACCATGCGCCAGGCGCGGGTGCTGGAGACTGTTCCCGAGCACGATCTTGCCCTGCTGCAGATCGACGGTCCGGCCGCGGCGGCGCTGAACGTGGTGGCGTCGGAGCCGGTGCGCGAGGGGGACGAACTGGCCTTCATGGGCTTTCCCATCGGCGGGGTGCTGGGTTTTTCCAGCGTCACGCACCGCGCCACCGTCTCGTCCATCACCACCATGGCCCTGCCCAGCCCGACGGGCCAGCAGCTCAGCGAGCGCGCCATTCGAAGCCTGCGCGCCGGGCCCTTGCAGGTGTTCCAGCTCGACGCCACGGCTTACCCCGGCAACAGTGGCGGCCCCCTGTTTGACCCGCGCAGCGGCGCGGTGCTCGGCGTCATCAACATGGTGCTGATCAAGAGCACGCGCGAATCGGCGATGAGCCAGCCCTCGGGCATTTCCTACGCAATTCCAAGCCGCTATGTGCTGGAGCTGATGGCGCGGCACCGGTAGATGCGGGGGAGGTGTGGCGGTGCGGCATGCCCATGTCACGCTGCGGTGGTGCAGCGCAGTAACATCCGGCGCATTGTTGTGAATCCTGCTGACCCATGCTGAATTTGAAGTCTTTTGGATCGAACCACGCTCCCTTGGCCTGCGCCATCATCGACCTCGATGGTACGATGGTGGACACACTGGGTGACTTCGCCGAAGCCCTGAACCGCATGCTGAGCGACTTGGCGCTGCCGGCGATTGCCGCGCCGGCCATCGAGCAGATGGTTGGCAAGGGCTCCGAGCATTTGCTGCATTCAGTGCTAAATCATGTGCTAGCCAAGGCAGGTAAAGCGCCAAAAGCTATCGAAATGGAAGCGCTCTACGCCCGCGCGTGGCCCAGCTACCAGCAGCACTACCTGTCCATCAACGGCGACTACGCGCATGTCTATCCCGGCGTGGTGGCGGGACTGCAGGCCCTGCGCCATGCCGGCCTGCGGCTGGCTTGCCTGACCAACAAACCGACTTCGTTTGCCTTGCCATTGCTGCGCGCCAAAGGGCTGGACGGCTATTTTGAGCAGGTTTTCGGGGGCGACAGTTTCGAGCGAAAGAAGCCCGATCCATTGCCGCTGCTGAAAACCTGTGAGGCCTTGCAGACCGAACCTGCCCGCACGCTGATGGTGGGCGATTCTTCCAACGATGCGCAGGCCGCTCGCGCCGCCGGGTGCCCCGTGGTGCTGGTCACTTATGGCTACAACCATGGCCTGCCGGTGCAGGCGGTGGATGCAGACGGTTACGTGGATTCGCTGGAGTTGCTGCTGGTGGCCTGACGCCCCACCGCGTCGCACGCCGGTGGTGATGGTGACGAGGTGCCCGACTTTGCGGTGCCCCGCGATTGGTGCAGGTTGGGACAGGAGGCTGACCAGTGCGCATCCGCGCTCAGGCGGGCTTGCCGAGCAAGGCGTCCTTGAGCTTCCAGTCGGCGGGTGCATTGCCCAGCCAGATACCCATCAGCGCATTGAAGAACTCGGGTTCCTTGAAGGGCTCGCCCTGGGGCTTGCCCTTGACGGTGATGACCGTGCCTGTGCCGGGAATCCAGTCGATCATGAACTGGTCGCCAGCCTGCAGCTTCTTGTGCTCTGAGAACACCTGGCTCATGCGCAGCACGCCGGGAATCAGCTTGGAGAACGCAGCCCGGTCCATGTTGTCTTCCATTCCGCGTGAAAACAGCTTGCCCAGTTCGGCGGAATCAATCTCGCGCAGCATGGTGATGCTCAGGCGCTTGGGTCCGCGCACGCCTGCTACGTCCTGCGCGGTCGATGCCTTCTTTTCGAGATACAGCCCGGCCGTGTAGACCTTGAAGACGGCCTTGTAGCGCACGCCCGCCCCGTTCAGCTGCAGGGTGCTGCCATTCACGACGCTGGATTCTTCGTATTTCACGTCGGCCACGGTGATGGGCTGGGCCACTGCGCTGGCCGCCAGCACGAGAGCCCCGGCAAACAAGGCGAATTCAGGGAAGAATTTCATGCAGCACTCCTAAAACTGAACGATCGTTCGTTTCTAATTGTTGCAAGAATTGCCGGCCACCACCACAGGGTTTTCCAGCGGTTTGGCCATGCGCAGTGGGGTGGCGCCACCCAACGGTCCGCAGACCTTTGCTACACTTTGGTCATGTTCATACACCACGTGTTCATCACAGGTTGCAGCGACCGGGGAGCCTGGCCCTGGCGCACGCCTGTCTTTTTGAACGCCTGATGGCACCGGGGAAACTCCCTGCGTGCAACCGTGGCCCCGCCGGGGCCTGTCGAATGAACAGCGGCGCTTTGCACACTTTGCACCATGCGCCGCCTCAGCTGGGAGCTCTCCCCCGTGATCACGGAACTTGAATTCAAAAGCCTGGCCGGCGAAGGCTACAACCGCATTCCCCTCATGGCGCAAGCCTTTGCGGACCTGGAAACCCCGTTATCGCTGTACCTGAAACTCGCGCACAGCAAGGACGGCGGCAAGCACAGCTTCCTGCTGGAATCGGTGGTGGGTGGCGAGCGTTTTGGTCGCTATAGCTTCATCGGCCTGCCTGCACGCACCTTGCTGCGTGCCAGCGGTTTTGGTGCAGACGCCAAAACCGAGGTTGTCACCGACGGCCAGGTGGTGGAAACCGTGCGGGGCAACCCGCTCGATTTCATCGAGGCGTATCAAAAACGCTTCAAGGTGGCCTTGCGCCCGGGGCTGCCGCGCTTTTGCGGTGGCCTGGCAGGCTACTTTGGGTACGACACAGTGCGCTACATCGAGAAAAAGCTCGAAACCACCTGCCCGCCCGATACGCTGGAAACGCCTGACATCCTTTTGCTGCAGTGCGAGGAACTGGCGGTCATCGACAACCTGTCGGGCAAGCTGTATCTCATCGTCTATGCCGATCCGGCCCAGCCCGAGGCGTATTCCCAGGCCAAGAAGCGCTTGCGCGCGCTCAAGGACCAGCTCAAATATTCGGTGAGCGCCCCCGTGGTCAAGGCCACGGAAAGCCACCCCGCGCAGCGCAGCTTTGCCAAGGCCGACTACCTGGCGGCCGTGGGCCGTGCCAAGGATCTGATCGCTGCCGGTGATTTCATGCAGGTGCAGGTGGGCCAGCGCATCCACAAACGCTACACGGAAAGCCCCCTCAGCCTGTACCGCGCATTGCGTTCACTGAACCCTTCGCCGTACATGTATTTCTACAATTTCGGCGATTTCCATGTGGTGGGCGCCAGCCCCGAAATCCTGGTGCGCCAGGAGCAGACCGACGCGGGCACCAAGGTCACCATCCGGCCGCTGGCAGGCACGCGCCCGCGCGGCGCCACGCCCGAGAAGGACAAGGCCGCCGAAGTGGAACTCATCAACGACCCCAAGGAGCGTGCCGAGCATGTGATGCTGATCGATCTGGCGCGCAACGACATCGGGCGCATCGCCCAGACCGGCACCGTCAAGGTGACCGAAGCCTTCGTGGTTGAGCGCTACAGCCATGTGATGCACATCGTGAGCAACGTCGAAGGCCTGCTGAACGAGGGCATGACCAGCATGGACGTGCTCAAGGCCACTTTCCCCGCAGGCACGCTCACCGGCGCGCCCAAGGTGCATGCCATGGAGCTGATTGACCAGCTCGAACCCGTCAAGCGCGGCGTGTATGGTGGTGCCTGCGGTTACCTGAGCTACGCGGGCGACATGGACGTGGCCATTGCGATCCGCACCGGCATCATCAAGGACGGCACGCTGTATGTGCAGGCAGCCGCGGGCGTGGTGGCCGACTCGGTGCCCGAGCTGGAGTGGAAAGAAACCGAACACAAGGCCCGCGCCCTGCTGCGCGCCGCCGAACTTGTCGAGGAGGGGCTGGAATGACCCAGGCCATCAACAACGTGCAGCATTGCACAACCATGGACGATGTGCGTCGCCACATCGATGCACTGGACGACGTGCTGGTGCCCTTGCTGGTAACGCGCGGCGGCTACATGACCCAGGCCGCGCGCATCAAGCAGGACGCGTCGCAGGTGCGCGACGAGGAGCGCATCCAGGCCATCGTGGACCGCGTGCGTGTGCGCACCCAGGTCGAGGGCGGCGAGCCCGACGTGCTGGAGGCCATCTACCGCAGCATGATGGAAGCCTACATCGCCCATGAACACCGCGAGTTCGCGCGCCTGCACCCCACCGCCACGCAGGAAGGGTGAGGCCATGAAACTCCTGATGGTCGATAACTACGACAGCTTCACCTACAACATCGTCCAGTATTTCGGCGAACTGGGCGCGCAGGTGGAGGTCTTCCGTAACGATAAAATCACCGTGGCCGAGATCGAGGCGCGGCTCAACGCCGGTCAGCTCGATCGCCTCGTGATCTCGCCTGGCCCCTGCTCGCCCGCCGAGGCGGGCATCTCGGTGGCGGCGATCCAGCACTTTGCCGGCAAGCTGCCAATTTTGGGCGTGTGCCTGGGGCATCAGGCCATTGGCGCGGCGTTTGGCGGCTCCATCGTGCGCGCCAAAGAGCTCATGCACGGCAAGACCAGTGTCATCACCACCACGCAAAAAGGCGTGTTTGCCGGGCTGCCCGCGCAGTTCACGGTGAACCGCTACCACTCGCTGGCCATCGAGCGCACCACCTGCCCCGAGGTGCTGGAGATCACCGCCTGGACCGAAGACGGCGAGATCATGGGCGTGCGCCACAAGACGCTCGCCATTGAGGGCGTGCAGTTCCATCCCGAGAGCATCCTCACCGAGCACGGCCACGCCATGCTGCGCAACTTCCTGGAGCAGCGCGCGTGATCATCGAGCCGCAGCAGCTGCTGGTGTTTATCGCCGCAGGCTGGCTGCTCAACCTCACTCCGGGGCCCGACGTGCTGTACATCGTCTCCAACGCGCTCAAATCGGGTGTCCGGGCGGGCATGGTGGCGTCGTGCGGCATTGCGCTCGGCTGCTGCTTGCATGTGCTGGCCGCCGCGCTGGGCGTGGGGGCCCTGCTGGCGGCGTCTGCCACGGCGTTCACTGTCATCAAATGGGTGGGCGCCGGCTATCTGCTCTGGATGGGCGCGCGCCTGCTGCTGGCCCGGGCGCCGGATGCGGGCGGCAGCCCCTCCATGCCGCCGGTCACGGAGCAGGGCGCGGCGGAGCACCGCACGTCGTTGCGCGCGGTCTTTCTGGGCGGATTCTGGACCAATGTGCTCAACCCCAAGGTGGTGATTTTCTTCCTCGCCTTCGTGCCGCAGTTCATTGCCCCGGGCACCGAGAACAAGACGCTTGCCTTTCTGCTGCTGGGCCTGCTGTTCACCTTCAATGCGCTGCCGGTGTGTGCCGGTTGGGCGATTGCCGCCGCCTGGATGGGCCGGCGCGTCGATGCCCTGCAGCGCGGCATGCACTTGCTCGACCGCATTGCCGGCCTCATGTTCATCGGCTTCGGGCTGAAGCTCGCCGTCACCGACAGTCCCGCCGCCTGAAACCCTCAGCAAGGAGAACTCCCCCATGCCCATTACCCCCTCGGAAGCGCTGCAGCGCACCATCGAACACCGCGAAATCTTCCACGACGAGATGCTGCACCTGATGCGCATGATCATGCGCGGCGAACTCTCGCCCGTCATGACGGCGGCCATCGTGACCGGCCTGCGCGTGAAGAAGGAAACCATTGGCGAGATCACCGCCGCCGCGCAGGTGATGCGCGAGTTTTCCACCCAGGTGCATGTGCCCGACACCACCCACATGGTCGATATCGTGGGCACGGGCGGTGATGGCGCCAACACCTTCAACATTTCCACCTGCGCCACCTTTGTGATCGCCGCAGCGGGCGGCAAGGTCAGCAAGCATGGCGGGCGCAGCGTGAGCAGCAAGAGCGGCAGCGCCGATGCCATGGAGGCCCTGGGCGTCCACATCAACCTGTCGCCCGAAGCCATTGCCCAGTGCATTGCCGAGGTGGGTATCGGCTTCATGTTCGCGCCCAACCACCATCCGGCCATGAAGAACGTGGCGCCCGTGCGCAAAGAGCTGGGCGTGCGCACCATCTTCAATATCCTGGGGCCGCTGACCAACCCGGCGGGCGCCCCAACATCCTCATGGGTGTGTTCCATGAAGACCTGGTGGGCATCCAGGTGCGGGCCCTGCAGCGCCTGGGTGCGCAGCACGCCCTGGTGATCTATGGGCGCGACGGCCTGGACGAGATCAGCCTGGGCGCCTCCACCCTGGTGGGCGAACTCAAGGACGGTGCCATCCGCGAGTACGAAGTGCACCCCGAAGATTTCGGCCTGGCCATGACCAGCACCCGCCAGCTGCGCGTGGACAACCCCGAGCAGTCGCGCGCCATCATGCTCGACGTGCTCGATGGCAAACCCGGCGCCGCCCGTGACGTGGTCTGCCTGAACGCCGGCGCCGCGCTCTATGCCGCCAATGTGGTCGACAGCATCGCTGCGGGCCTCGCGCGTGCGCAGCAGGCCATCGACAGCGGCGCCGCCAAGGCCAAGCTGGGCGAACTGGTCACGCGCACCCACGCTCTCGCTGCTTGACCCCATGTGGCGCGACCCTGGCACCTGGATTGCACTGGGCGTCTCGGCGCTGTTTGTGATCGCGGGGCTGGTGATGCACCGCTTGTTCACCAAAATACTGAAACAGGGCTCACCGGAGCCCGACGAAAAGGCATCTCCCCATGAGTGACATCCTGAACAAGATCGTGGCCGTCAAGCACGAAGAAGTCGCCGCCGCACAAAAACGCATTCCCCTGGCCGCCATGCGTGCCGACGCCGAGAGCCGCGTGCTCACGCGCGACTTTGAAGGCGCGCTGCGCGCCAAGATTGCCAAGGGCCAGGCGGCGGTGATTGCCGAGATCAAGAAGGCCAGCCCCAGCAAGGGCGTGATCCGCGCTGACTTCGAGCCTGCCGACATCGCTCAAAGCTATATGGAAGGCGATGGCAAGGTCAGCGCTGCCTGCCTGTCTGTGCTGACCGACCGGCAGTTCTTTCAGGGCCAACCCGACTACCTGAAACAAGCCCGCGCCAGCACCTTGCTCCCTGTGCTGCGCAAGGATTTCATGGTGGATGCGTACCAGATCTATGAATCGCGTGCCATGGGTGCCGATGCCATCTTGCTGATTGCGGCCAGCCTTGACGATGCCCAGATGGCCGACTTTGAAGCCATTGCCCGCAGCCTCGACATGGCCGTGCTGGTGGAAGTGCACGACCGCGCCGAGCTGGAGCGCGCACTGAAGCTCAAGACCCCGCTGGTCGGCATCAACAACCGCAACCTGCGCACCTTCGAGGTGACGCTGCAGACCACGCTCGACATGGTGAAAGACGTGCCGGCCGACCGCCTGCTGGTCACCGAATCGGGCATCCTCACGCCTGCGGACGTCAGGACGATGCGCGATGCGGGCGTGCATGCCTTTCTGGTGGGCGAGGCGTTCATGCGTGCTCAGGATCCGGGTCTGGCGCTGGCCAAGTTGTTTGCCTGAAAATCAAAATTAATAGCTGCTTGCGCTTGATGGATAAGCGCGGGAGGCCATTTCGACCATGAATGACCTGTTTGCGAGCCCTGCGTGCGATCCCACGCAATTGCAGAGCGCCGACCCCGCCGACTGGCCCGTGGCGCCGGGCTGGCAGCCGCTGGTGGATGGGTTTTTTGCTACCGTAGCCGGTCAGAAACTGCGGGCGTTTCTGCAAGCTCGGCTGGATGCGGGAGCCGTCATTTTTCCGCCGCGCCCGCTTCGCGCGCTGGAACTCACGCCACCCGATGCGGTGCGCGTGGTCATCCTGGGGCAGGACCCGTACCATGGCCGCGGGCAGGCCGAGGGGCTGGCGTTTTCAGTGGCGCCGGGCGTGCCGCTGCCGCCGTCGCTACGCAACATCTTCAAGGAGTTGCAGCGCGACCTGGGCACGCCCCGCCCGCGTTTCCGCAGCCCGGCGGCAGCCTGGTGCAATGGGCGCGCAGCGGTGTTCTGCTGCTCAACACCTCACTCACTGTGGAAGAAGGGCAGCCCGCCAGCCATGCGGGCAAGGGCTGGGAGGTGCTGACCGACGCGGTCATCCGTCGGGTGGCCGAGGGGCCGCGTCCGGTGGTGTTCATGCTGTGGGGCGCGCATGCGCAAGCCAAGCGGGCGGTCATTCCTGGTGATCGCGGGCACGTGGTGTTGTGTGCCAACCATCCCTCGCCGCTGTCGGCGTTGCGGCCGCCGGTGCCGTTCATCGGGTGTGGGCATTTCGGGCAGGCGGGGGTGTTTCGGGATTGGTTGGCTAAGGGCTGAATTCGTTTTTTGCGCTGGGTAGGCCGGTGGTATTTGCTGTGGATTTGATAGTTTTTGCTGGTATTTGAGGATGCACACCCCGGCCTCCGCCCTCAGCAAAGAATAAAGTCACAGCGCTAATTATCAAAACAATAGCTATCAGCGCAATCCCATAAAGCGCAACAGCCGAAAATCACCCAGCAACCCGCTCCAGCAGCATCGCATCGCCATAGCTGAAAAACCGGTATTCCTGCGCAATCGCATGCCGGTACAGCCCCATCACATGGGCATAGCCCGCGAACGCGCTCACCAGCATCATCAGCGTGCTCTTGGGCAGGTGAAAGTTGGTGATCAGCAAGTCCACCACCTGGAACGCAAAGCCCGGTGTGATGAAGATGTTGGTGTCGCCCGTGGCCTGGCCGGATTTGGCCCAGGATTCGAGCGTGCGCACCGTCGTCGTGCCCACGGCCACCACGCGGCCGCCGCGCTGGCGGCAGCGCTCCAGCGCGGCCAGCGTGGCCAGGGGCACCTCGTACCACTCGCTGTGCATCTGGTGCTCGGCCAGGTTCTCGGTCTTCACGGGCTGGAAGGTGCCCGCGCCCACATGCAGGGTGACGCTGGCGCGCTCGATGCCGCGCGCCGCCAGGTCGGCCAGCACGGCCTCGTCAAAGTGCAGCGCGGCGGTGGGCGCGGCCACGGCACCGGGGTTGCGCGCAAACACGGTCTGGTAGCGCTGGCTGTCTTCGGCTTCGTCGGGGTCGTGGCCGGTGTTTTGCTGGCGCTCGATGTAGGGTGGCAGCGGCAGGTGGCCGTGGCGGTCCATCAGCTCCCAGGGCGATTCGTTGGCCGGGCCGTGCAGCGCAAAGCGGAAAAGCGGGCCGTCCTCGGTGGGCCAGCGGCCCAGCAGCTGCGCGTCAAAGCCCCCTGCCTTGCGGCCACCGGCCATGTGCACCACGCTACCGGGCAGGGGCTTCTTGCTGACCTTCATGTGTGCCACGACTTCGTTACCGGTGCCACCGGCCTCGGCGGGCAGCACACGCTCGATCAGCAGCTCCAGTTTGCCGCCGCTGGCCTTCTCGCCAAAGATGCGCGCCTTGACCACGCGGGTGTCGTTGAAGACCAGCAGGTCGCCCGCGCGCAGCAGGCCGGGCAGGTCGCGAAAGATGCGGTCCACGGGCTGCATGGCGCGGCCGTCGAGCAGGCGCGAGGCGCTGCGTTCGGGGGCAGGGTGCTGGGCGATGCGTTCGGGGGCAGCGAGAAGTCGAAGTCGCTGAGGGTGAAGACGCGCGGTGTGGGTATCGCGCTGGGGGTGAAGGGCGCACTGGCTGCGCCGCTGGAGAGATCAGTCATCGTGCTTGAGGGCTGAACGGGCCCGTACCAAGGTAAAAAATTGCGAAGGGAGCGATTGTCCCACGGGGCCGCGCGCTATGCAGGGTAAGGCTATGGCTGGACAGTGAAGGACACCGGTGCCGGCACGCTGTGCACGAGCCTCTGCACGTCATGGGCCTGGGCCAGCGCCGTGCCGGGGGACAGCAGCGCGGCTGCCCCGGCGGCCACGCCCCAGCGCAGGGCCTCTGGCGGCGCTTCGCCGCGGTCCAGTGCCCAGACCAGTGCGGCCAGAAAACAGTCGCCCGCGCCCGTGGTGCCGGTGGCTGCCGACACGCGGAGGGCCGGGGCCTGCCAGACTCCGTTGCGCGTGGCCAGCACCGCACCTTGCTCGCCCAGGGACAGTGCCACGATTTCCGCCTGGCCCGCGTGCACCAGCGCCTGCGCGGCCGCGCACCACGCTGCGGCGCTGGCCAGGGGCAGCTGCAGCAGTTCGCGCAATTCGCGCAGGCTGGGCTTGACCAGCGTGACCCCGGCCTGCAGCGCCGCCGCCAGTGGCAGGCCGGAGGTGTCCACCACCAGGCGCGTGCCGCGTGCGCGGGCGCCGGGTGCGAGCCGGGCGTAAAAATCAGGGGGCACGCCGGGTGGCAGGCTGCCGCTGGCGATCAGCCAGCGCGGTGCGGTGGTGAGTGCGGCCAAGGTGTCCAGGCAGGCCTGCCATTCCGTGGCCTGCAGGGTGGGGCCGGGCAGCACGAAGCGAAACTCCTGGCCGGTGGTGGTTTCCACCACCGAAAAGTTCTCGCGCGTGTCGCCGGCAATGGGCTGGATGGCGGTGGCCACGCCCTCATCGGCCAGCAACTGGCGCACCTGTGCGCCGGCGACGCCGCCCGCCAGGGCCCAGGCCTGCACCTCGCTGCCCAGCCGGTGCAGCACGCGCGCCACGTTGATGCCGCCGCCGCCCGCAAACCGCTGCACGGGGCCGCAGCGCAGCTTGTGCGTGGGCGCCACGCGGTCGGTGGTGGTGGCCAGGTCGAGTGCGGGGTTGAGGGTGAGGGTGATCAGGGAGGGCACGGCAGCGAAGGTAAGTATGGGCAGGGTGGTTTTACCAGGCTGCTTCGGAAAGACCGGACCACAGCGTGTTCAGGTCGGGGAAATTCCACCGGTCGGGGTCTTCCCGCGCCACGATTTTCTCGGTGGTGCCCGGTGCCGCGAGGTTCACCAGTTCGGGCGGAATGCGCAGGTCGGACTTGGTCGAGAAGAACACTTTTACGACCGGGGTGGTGAGCGCCGCCGGGGCTTGCTCCATCACCACGCCCAGGCGGCCCGAAGTCAGCCGCACCAGCGAACCCACCGGATAGATGCCGATGCTCTTGACGAAGGCCTGGAACAGCCGCGCATCGAAATGGTCGCTGGTCCACTCGGCCATGCGGCGCAGCGACTCGGACGGGTCCCAGCCGCGCTTGTAGGGCCGGTCGGAGGTGATGGCGTCATAGACATCGCAGATCGCCGTCATGCGGGCGATCACGCTGATGGCGTCGCCGCGCAGCTGGTTGGGATAGCCGGTGCCATCGACCTTTTCATGGTGGTGCAAGCAAGCGTCGAGGACGGCCTCGGGCAGGTTGCCGCCCTCCTTGAGCATCTGGTAGCCCGCCACGGGGTGGCTGCGCACCACGGTGAATTCCTGGTCGGTGAGCTTGCCGGGCTTGTTCAGCACGGCCAGCGGAACCGCCGCCTTGCCCAGGTCGTGCAGCAGGCCCGCCATGCCGGCGAGCCGCGTTTGCTCGTCGTCGAGCTTGAGCTGCCGGGCCAGCGCCACCATCAGGGCGCACACCGCCACCGAATGCATGTAGGTGTAGTCGTCGGCGGTCTTCAGGCGCGCCAGGCTGATCAGCGCGCCCGGATTGCGCGTGACGGAGTCGGAAATGTCTTCAACGAGGCTCTTGGCGCTGGAGGTATCTACCGCGCGGCCCATGCGCGCCTCGTTGAACATCGACACCACGGCTTGCTTGGACTGCATGCAGATCGATGCGGCCATCTTCAGCTCGCCTTCCATGTCCGTGGGGGCGCGGTTGCGCGCGGGCAGCGGCGGCAACGGCAGGCTGACCTGCAGCGGCGGCAAGTCTTCGAGCTGGCTGAAGTCGGTCTCGACCTGCGCATCCGCTTCTGCGCGCGAGACCGAGGCGGTGCCCGGTGTCACATCCACGCCCTTGTCGGTGTCGATCCAGCATTCGTGGATGGAGGTGGCCTGGATGCGGGCCAGGTCCTTGGGGTCTTTCAGCAGGAACTTGGCGCGCCAGAACGGATGCTCCATCCACGAACCACAGAATTCGTGCAGGTACATGCCCAGGGTGAGGTGTCGGATTGGGATGCGCTTGAGCATGTCGGAAGCACGGGACGCGAAAGATCGTCGTAACAAGGTGTGAGTGAAGACAACCATGGTAGCCTTTTTGTCCTGCCTTTTGGCCATACCCGCGCTCCCATCGCTCCTCCATGCCCATCGCTGCCAAAGTCGCTTCCCCCGTCGCCGCCCGGCCTGCGGCCCCCGCGGCCGCCAAGGGCGGGGCGTCGGTGGCCCAGAAGGCGTTGCAAAAGCTGGGTCTCCAGCGCGATATCGACCTGGCCTTGCACCTGCCTCTGCGCTACGAGGATGAAACCCGCATCACACCACTGGCCACCGCCCGCGACGGGCAGATGGTGCAGATCGAAGCCACGGTGACCGCGAGCGAAGTGCAGCTGCGCCCGCGCCGCCAGTTGCTGGTGCGGGTGGAAGACGACACGGGGTCGTGCGAATTGCGTTTTTTCAGCTTCTACCCCTCGCACCAGAAGACCCTGGCCGTGGGTGCGCGCCTGCGCATCCGGGGTGAGGTCAAGGGCGGCTTCTGGGGGCGGCAGATGCTGCATCCAGCGTTCCGTGTGGCAGGCGGCGAGCTGCCTGCCGCGCTGACGCCGGTCTACCCCACCACCGCCGGTTTGCCCCAACCCTATCTGCGCCGCGCGGTGGTCGGCGCGCTGACGCGGGTGGACTTGTCAGACACCCTGCCACCCGGTGCAGAGCCGCCGGTGACCCGGATATATAGCCAAAACGGCCTCCAGCGCTTATTCAGCTTGCGCGAGGCGCTCACATTTTTGCACCACCCCACGCCGGATGTGGCGCTGTCCACGCTGGAAGACCACAGCCACCCGGCCTGGCAGCGGCTGAAGGCCGAGGAACTGCTGGCCCAGCAGCTGTCGCAGCAGCAGTCGCGGCGCGAGCGCGACCGGCTGCGGGCCCCGGTGCTGCGCCCCGCCAGGGCGGACGACGGCGCGCTGCCCCTGCATGAGCAGCTCATGGCCGTGCTGCCGTTCGACCTGACCGCCGCGCAGCGCCGCGTGGGCGACGAAATCGCCGCCGACCTGGCCCGCCCCGTGCCCATGCACCGTTTGCTGCAGGGCGATGTGGGCTCGGGCAAAACCGTGGTGGCGGCGCTGGCGGCGTGTCTCGCCATGGACGCCGGCTGGCAGTGCGCGCTGATGGCGCCCACCGAAATCCTGGCTGAGCAGCATTTCGCCAAGATGATCGGCTGGCTCGAGCCCTTGCTCGCCGCCCGTGGCCGCCGCGTGGCCTGGCTGGTGGGCGGGCAAAAGAAGAAGGATCGCACCGCCATGCTGGCGCTGGTGGCCAGCGGCGAGGCCGCGCTGGTGGTGGGCACGCACGCCGTCATCCAGGAGCAGGTGCAGTTCAAGAACCTCGCGCTGGCCATCATCGACGAGCAGCACCGCTTTGGCGTGGCGCAGCGGCTGGCCTTACGGCAAAAGCTGTCCCATCAAGGCATGGAGCCGCACATGTTGATGATGAGCGCCACGCCCATCCCGCGCACGCTGGCCATGAGCTATTACGCCGACCTCGATGTGTCGGTGATCGACGAGCTGCCGCCGGGCCGCACGCCCATCGTCACCAAGCTGATTGCCGACAGCCGCAAGGACGAGGTGATCGCGCGCATCGGCGCGCAGGTGGCGGCCGGGCGGCAGGTTTACTGGGTGTGCCCGCTGATCGAAGAAAGCGAGGCGCTGGACCTCTCCAACGCCACCGCCACGCACGCCGACCTGAGCGAGGCCTTGCCCGGTGTGATGGTGGGCCTGCTGCACTCGCGCATGCCCACGGCCGAGAAGAAGGCCGTGATGGCGCTGTTCACCAGCGGGCAGATGGGCGTGCTGGTCAGCACCACCGTGATCGAGGTGGGTGTGGACGTGCCCAACGCCTCGCTCATGGTCATAGAACATGCCGAGCGCTTTGGTTTGAGCCAGTTGCACCAGTTGCGCGGCCGGGTGGGGCGGGGCGCTGCGGCATCGGCCTGCGTGCTGCTCTATGCCACCAACGACAGCGGCCGCGTGGGCGAAACCGCCAAGGAGCGCCTGCGCGCCATGGCCGAGACCAACGACGGCTTTGAGATCGCCCGGCGCGACCTCGAAATCCGCGGGCCTGGGGAGTTTCTGGGCGCGCGCCAGTCGGGCGATGCGCTGCTGCGATTTGCCGACCTGGCCACCGACACGCACCTGCTCGAATGGGCGCGTGAGCTGGCGCCGCAGATGCTGGACCGCTACCCGGAACTGGCTGCCAGGCACGTGGCGCGCTGGTTGGGTGGAAAATCAGACTATCTCAAAGCCTGACGGGCCGAAATGCATTCACCATGACCCTTACCGAACTCAAGTACATCGTTGCCGTGGCGCGGGAGAAGCACTTCGGTCATGCGGCCGATGCCTGCTATGTGTCGCAACCCACGTTGTCGGTCGCCATCAAGAAGCTCGAGGAGGAACTGGACGTCAAGCTCTTCGAGCGCAGTGCGGGCGAGGTCACGGTGACGCCGCTGGGCGAGGACATCGTGCGCCAGGCGCAAAGCGTGCTGGAGCAGGCGGCGGCCATCAAGGAGATTGCCAAGCGCGGCAAGGACCCGCTGGCCGGGCCTTTGATCCTGGGCGTGATCTACACCATCGGCCCCTACCTGCTGCCCGACCTGGTGCGCCACTCGATCACGCGCACCCCGCAGATGCCGCTGATGCTGCAGGAGAACTTCACCGTCAAGCTGCTGGAGATGCTGCGCACCGGCGAGATTGACTGTGCCATCCTGGCCGAGCCTTTTCCCGACACGGGCCTGGCCATCGCGCCGCTGTATGACGAGCCGTTCATGGCGGCGGTGCCCAGCAAGCACCCGCTGGCCGCGCAAAAATCCATCACCGCGTCCGAGCTCAAGAGCGAGACCATGCTGCTGCTGGGCGCGGGCCACTGCTTTCGCGACCATGTGCTGGAGGTGTGCCCCGAGTTCGCGCGCTTTGCCAGCAATGCCGAGGGCATCCGCAAGTCGTTCGAGGGCTCGTCGCTGGAGACCATCAAGCACATGGTGGCCGCCGGCATGGGGGTGACGCTGGTGCCGCGCTTGTCGGTGCCGCGCGATGCGCTGCTGACCGTGTCGCGCCGGCGCAAGAGCGACGAAAACTATATCCGCTACCTGCCCATCCGCGAGGAAGATGGCAGCCCACCGCCCACGCGCCGCGTGGTGCTGGCCTGGCGGCGCAGCTTCACGCGCTATGAAGCCATTGCCGCGCTGCGCAACGCCATTTATGCCTGCGAGCTACCGGGCGTCACGCGGCTGTCATGACCTGATGCGACCGTGCAGGCGGGGTTGAACGGCGCTTGTGCCCTGTGCGCGCGGTTTCCTGCGCTACAGTGGTCGATTGCGCTGCAGGCCTGATTTTCAGGCGCCCGCAGCCGTTGTTCCACCCGCCCATTCCAGGAGAAATGACATGGCCAAAGCTTCCAGCAAAACCTCGGCACCCAGCATCAACATCGGCATCAGCGAAAAAGACCGCGCCGCCATTGCCCAGGGCCTGTCACGCCTGCTGGCCGATACCTACACGCTGTACCTCACCACCCACAACTTCCACTGGAACGTGACGGGCCCGATGTTCAACACGCTGCACACCATGTTCATGACGCAGTACACCGAATTGTGGAATGCCGTGGACCCGATTGCCGAGCGCATCCGCTCGCTGGGCCATTTCGCACCGGGCTCCTATGCCCAGTTCGGCCAGCTGACCAGCCTGCCCGATGCCCCCGCCCAGCCGCCCAAGGCCACCGAGATGATCCGTATCCTGGTGCAAGGCCACGAAGCCGTGGCCCGCACCGCGCGCAGCCTGTTCCCATTGGCCGACAAGGCCAGCGACGAACCCACGGCCGACCTGCTGACCCAGCGCCTGACGGTGCACGAGCAGGCAGCGTGGATGCTGCGCTCGTTGCTGGAAGACTGATTTCGTTTGCTGGATCACGGGGCGTGTCTGCTGCCGGCGCTTTTTTCCGACAGCGGTCTGTCACCGTGGCGCCGTGACCTGGAGAGACAAACACCATGCCATCTACCAGCTACCCCGGCCCGGGCGCAGAGCTTGAAATCAAGCTCGCGTTGCCCACGTCCAATCCCGCCGGCCTGGCGCGGCAGCTGGCGCGCCTGCCGGCCCTGGCGCGGCGCCAGCCCGTGCACAAGCAGGTGGACAACATTTACTACGACACGCCCGGACAGGCCTTGCGCACCCAGCGCATGGCCCTGCGCCTGCGGCGTGTGGGCGGGGTCAATGCGCCGCAATGGCTGCAAACCCTCAAGACCAGCGACAGCGGCGATTCGGCCCTGAGCCTGCGCGGAGAATGGGAAGTGCCGGTGCCAGGGCCTGCGCTGGTGCAGGCCGCCCTGCAGTCCGCGCCGCCTTGGCAAAAAGTCGACCCCGACGGCGCGGTGTTTGCAGCGCTCGCGCCCTGTTTTGCCACGGACTTCGAGCGCACGGCCTGGACGGTGCGCCGGCGCGATGGCAGTGCTATCGAGGTGGCGCTTGACATGGGGCAGATCACCTGCGGGCAGCGCAGCGTGCCGATTTGCGAGCTGGAGCTGGAACTGCTGGCCGGGCCGCCCGCCGCGCTGTTCGATCTGGCGCGGCAGATTGCGCAGCACATCGCCGTGCTGCCGCTGGCGGCCAGCAAGGCCCAGCGCGGCTATGAATTGCGCGATGGCAAGCTGGACACCCCGCTGCGCGCCCGCCCGCCGCAACTGGGCACCGAGGTTTCGTTGCGCGCCTTGGTGCAGCCCGTGCTGGGCGAGATGTTTGCCCAGTTCACCGCCAACCTGAACGCGCTGGTCCATAGCGACGCCCCCGAGCTGGTGCACCAGGCGCGCGTGGGCTGGCGGCGCTTTCGCGGCGCCTTGCGCCTGTTCAAACCGGCCGCGCCGGTGCGGGCGGTGCCTGCGTGGCCGGAGATGCAGCCCATGCTGGTCTTGCTGGGCGAGTTGCGCGACCTGGATGTGGCGTGCACGCAGACGCTGCCCGCGCTGCAAGACGCCTTTGTGGCCGGTGACGCCGGGCGGGCAGAGCGCTGGCAGGCGATGGCGCAGGCATTCCAGCAGGCCGCGCTGCAGCAGCGCCAGCTGGTGCGCCGGGCATTGCAGGAGCCGGCCGTGGGCGCGGCCTTGCTGTCCATCACCCTGTGGCTGGATGACCTGGCCCGCCCGCAGGCCTGGGGTGAATCGCCGGACCTGCCGGGCAAAACCGTGCGCCACTGGGTGCGCCAGCGCATCCAGCGGCTGCATGCGCAATGGAAAAAGGCGCTGCGCGACAGCACCCATGCCGAAAGCCAGCACCGCGCGCGCATCTTGGCCAAGCGCCTGCGCTACAACATCGAGGCCTTGCGTCCGCTGTTGCCCGTGCGCGCACAGCGCTGGCTGCAGCAGGCAACCCAGTTGCAGGCGGGGATCGGTGCATCGCGCGATGTGCTGCAGGCCGGGGTGCTGGCCAGCGGCTGGCGGTGGACCCGGGCATTGTGGAGTTTCTGCGCGGCTTTGCCGCCGGGCAGGCCGGCGTGCCACTGGCCCCACCGCCCGCCCCGCCAGCGGCGGGTAGCGTATAAAGCGCGTTTTCCGGGCCGGCCCGCCATCGCGCGCGGGCGGCGCCGCTCGCCGCATTTTTCGCTGCGTTCGTCCTTTGCCCGTTCCTGTCCGTTTTTCGTTGGTTTCAGCATGACCCCTTCTCCGCGCAGCCGTTTTTCCCTGTACCTCGACCTGATCCGCTTGAACCGGCCTGCCGGCTGGCTGGTGCTGATCTGGCCCACGCTCAGCGCGCTGTGGCTGGCGGCGGGCGGTTTTCCAGGCTGGCATCTGCTGGCGGTGTTCGTGCTGGGCACCATCCTGATGCGCAGCGCCGGCTGCTGCATCAACGACGTGGCCGACCGCGATTTCGACCGCCACGTCAAGCGCACGGCGCAGCGGCCCATCACCTCGGGCCAGGTCTCGGTCAAGGAAGCCCTGGCCGTGGGCGCGGTGCTGTCGCTCATTTCGCTGGGGCTGGTCCTCACGACGAACTGGGTGGCGGTGGCCTGGTCGGTGCCGGCGCTGCTGGTGACCATTCTTTACCCGTTCACCAAACGTTTTTTTGCCATGCCGCAGGCGGTGCTGGGCATTGCCTTCAACTTCGGCATCGTGATTGCGTTTGCCGCCGTGCAGGGCCAGGTGCCGGCCATGGCGTGGCTGCTTTGGCTGGGCAACCTGTTCTGGGTGCTGGCCTACGACACCGAATACGCCATGGTGGACCGCGACGACGACCTGAAGATCGGCATGAAAACCTCGGCCATCACGCTGGGGCGCTTTGACGTGGTCGCCATTGTGGTGTTCTACCTGCTGTTCCTGGGTTGTTGGCTGGTAGCGCTTGCACCGCTTGCGCTAGGTACTATTTTTTACATAGCAATCGCGGTGGCGCTGGCCCAGGTGGTGTGGCACTGGTGGCTGATCCGCACGCGCTCGCGCGAGGGGTGTTTTCGGGCGTTTCGCATGAACCACTGGGTGGGGTTCACGCTGTTCGTCGGCATTGCGGGCAGCTATCTGCTGGGTTGATTTGCTATCAAATAAATAGCTATTAGCGCTTATCCATCAAGAGCTACAGGCTGTTTTGATACTTATTTTCCAAACTCGTCACCCAGCTCGTGCGCACGCTGCCGTGCGGCCTGCATGGCCTGCACGAACTTCTCGCCCACCGCGTCCTGCTCCATCGATTGCAGGGCCGCATAGGTGGTGCCGCCCTTGGACGTGACGCGCTGGCGCAGCACCGCGGGCGTTTCGTCGGAGCGGCGGGCCAGCTCCGAGGCGCCCACAAAGGTGCCGACCGCCAGCTGGTGGGCCTGCGCCGCGGTCAGGCCCATGTCGGTGCCGGCGCGCGTCATGGCTTCCAGAAAATAGAAAACATAGGCCGGGCCCGAGCCCGACAGCGCCGTGACGGCGTCCAGCAGCGGCTCATCATCCACCCACAGGAACTCGCCCGTCGTGGCCATGATGGCCTCGATGCTCTGACGCTCGGGCGCGCTGACGGCCGGGCGGGCATAGAGCGCGCTCATGCCTTTGCCCACCAGCGCGGGCGTGTTGGGCATGGTGCGCACGATGCGTTCGCTGCCCAGCCACTGGGCGATGCTGTCCGAGCGGATGCCGGCGGCCACGCTCAGGTGCAGGGCGCCTGCCGTGTGGGGCTTTGCCTGGGCAGCGGCGTCCTTGAAGGTCTGGGGCTTGACGGCCCAGACCACGATCTGCGCGCGCTGCAGTGCCGGGCCCGCTTCGGCCTGGGCTTGCAGTCCATAGTTCTTGCGCAGCGCCTCGCGGGCCTCGGCCCAGGGCTCGACCACCTCGATCTGGCTGGCCGGGTGGCCGCGGTGGATCAGCCCGCCAATGATGGCGCTGGCCATGTTGCCGCCGCCGATGAAGGCGATGGTGGGGAGGGAGGGGGAGGCGGCGGTTTGGTTCATGGGAGGTGCAAGGTGGCAACAACAACTGGGGCCACGATGGTAGCGCCGCCGCGCCCTTACGTTCTGGTGCGCAACCGAATTCAGTCTGCCGTGGTCTGGCGCACGGCGTGCTCCCAGTTCGCCATCAACTCCTGCGCACGCGCATTGCCGAGCGTGGGCACAAATCGGCGATCTGCCCGCCACAGTTGGGACAGCTCATCGGTGCTGCCATACACACCGCTCGACAGCCCCGCCAGGTACGCCGCGCCCAGCGCCGTGGTTTCGATGACGGCAGGCCGCACCACCGGAATGCCCAGCAGGTCGGCCTGGAACTGCATGAGCAGGTCGTTGATGCAGGCGCCGCCGTCCACGCGCAGCTCGCTGACCGGGGCGCCGCCTGCGGCCACGGCATCGCGGCTCATGGCCAGCAGCAGGGCGGCGCTCTGGTAGGCGATGCTTTCCAGCGCGGCCCGCGCAATGTGGCCCAGCGTGGTGCCGCGCGTCAGGCCCGTGATGGTGCCGCGGGCATCAGGCTTCCAGTAAGGTGCGCCCAGGCCGGTGAAGGCGGGCACCATCATCACGCCGCCCGAGTCGGGCACGCTTTCGGCCAGCGCCTGCACCTCGCTGCTCGAATCGATGGCGCGCAGTCCGTCGCGCAGCCACTGCACCACGGCGCCACCGACAAAGACGCTGCCTTCCATGGCGAATTCGGGTTGGGTCGTGGCCTGCCAGGCGCCGGGCCGCCCCAAGCCTGGTACGGCCCCCTCGGGGGCAGCGCCGCATGCGCAGCAGCAAGCGTGGGGGCTGCCAATGCTGCGCTGGTGGTGAGCAGGCCGTTGTGGGATGTCTGGAACGTGCCACCCGTGTGCATCAGCATGAAGCAGCCCGTGCCATAGGTGTTCTTGGCCATGCCGGCGGTAAAGCAGGCCTGGCCGAACAGCGCGCTCTGCTGGTCGCCCGCTACGCCGCCGATGCGGATGGGGTGGCCCAGCAGGTCGGGGGCGATGTCGCCAAAGTGGGCGCTGGACGGCAGTACCTCGGGCATCAGCGCCCTGGGGATGCGCAGCAGCGCCAGCAGCTCGTCGTCCCACTGGTTGGTGCGCACGTTGAACAGCATGGTGCGCGAGGCGTTGCTCACGTCGGTCACATGCACCCGGCCGTGGGTGAGATTCCACATGAGCCAACTGTCCACCGTGCCAAAGGCGAGCTCGCCGCGCTCGGCCGCGTCGCGCGCGCCGGGCACATGGTCCAGCAGCCACTGCAGCTTGGTGCCCGAAAAATAGGCATCCACCAGCAACCCGGTTTTGGCCTGGATGGTGGCGGAATGGCCTTGTTCGCGCAGTTGCGCGCAGGCAGGCTCGGCGCGCCGGTCCTGCCACACGATGGCGTGGTGCACGGGCTGGCCGGTCTTGCGGTTCCAAAGCACGGTGGTCTCGCGCTGGTTGGTGATGCCCACGGCGCGCACGGCGCTGGCGGCAATGCCCGCCTTGGCCAGCGCATCGCGTGCCGTGGCCAGCTGGGTGCGCCAGATTTCCAGCGGGTCGTGCTCCACCCAGCCGGGCTGGGGGTAGATCTGCGGCAGCTCCAGCTGCGCCTGCGCCACGATGCGGCCTTGCTCGTCAAAGACGATGCTGCGGGAGCTGGAGGTGCCTTGGTCGAGTGCGAGCAGGTAGGTCATAGATGAAAGGGTATGTCAGGCGATGCGGTTGGGCCCAGATTCGGAGAGCCGGCCAATGAAAGCGCGCAGCCGATGCCAGCGACCGCCGCGCAGGGGGTTGTTCTCACTCATGCGGCGACGGTGCAGATCACCTCGGCATCCTGCAGAAGTGCCGGGAATGGTTCGGGAGGAGGGGCGTCGGTGAACAGGCGGTCGATCTGGGCGAGCGTGGCCAGTTGCACCATGGCCGGGCGGTTGAACTTGCTGTGGTCGGCGGCCAGCCAGACCTCGCGGGCGTGTTCGATGATGGTCTGCGCCACTTTCACCTCGCGGTAGTCGAAGTCGCGCAGCGACCCGTCGGGCTCGATGCCCGAGATGCCGATGAGCGCAATGTCCACCTTGAACTGGCGGATGAAGTCCACCGCCGCCTCGCCCACGATGCCGCGGTCGCGGGCGCGCACCACGCCGCCGGCCACGATCACTTCGCAGTCGGGGTTGCCGCTCAGGATGGCCGCCACGTTCAGGTTGTTGGTGATCACGCGCAGGCCCCGGTGGTGCAACAGCGCCTTGGCGATGGCTTCGGTGGTGGTGCCGATGTTCAGGATCAGCGAGCAGTCGTTGGGCACCTGTTCGGCTACGGCGCGCGCAATGCGCGCCTTGCCTTTGGCGTTGAGCGTTTCGCGCTGGGTGTGGGCCAGGTTCTCCACCGTGGAACTGGGCACGCGCACGCCGCCATGAAAGCGCGTGAGCAGACCGGAATCGGCCAGGCGCTGCACATCGCGGCGCACGGTCTGCAGTGTCACGCCCAGGGTATCGGCCAGTTGTTCCACCGTGGCGGATTTGCGCGCACGGACTTCTTCAAGAAGCAGCAGTTGTCGGGGGTTCGTATTCACGCGAATCAATCAGCTAAAGGGTGGAGATACTTTAAATCGAACAAAAAGGAACTTGTTAAGGGTAAACATTGATTCAATGTGATCAAGAAATATCAAAAATGAACGAAATCGAAAATCAGGTGTGCGTGCTGTGTCTGGTGTCGCAGCAGCGCCGGATTCATACGCCCTCGGGTCACAAAGAAAGGTTGCGGGATGCAGCTGGCACTGGACAGCATCGGCAAGAAGGTAGGGCCGCAGACCTGGTTGCATGACATGAGCCTTGCGCTCCAGAGTGGCGCCGTCACGGTGCTGCTGGGTGCCACGCAGGCGGGCAAGACCAGCCTCATGCGGATCATGGCGGGGCTGGACACGCCAACATCCGGTCGCGTGGTGGTCAATGGCGTCAATGTGACGGGTGTGCCGGTGCGCGAGCGCAACGTGGCGATGGTGTACCAGCAATTCATCAACTACCCATCGATGAAGGTGGCCGCCAACATTGCGTCGCCGCTCAGGCTGCGCGGCGAGAAGAACATCGACGCCCGGGTGCGTGAGATCGCCAGTCGCCTGCATATCGACATGTTCCTGGACCGCTACCCGGCCGAACTCTCGGGCGGGCAGCAGCAGCGCGTGGCGCTGGCCCGCGCCTTGGCCAAGGGCGCGCCGCTGATGCTGCTGGACGAACCCCTGGTGAACCTGGACTACAAGCTGCGCGAAGAGTTGCGCGAGGAGCTGACCCAGCTGTTTGCCGCAGGCCAGTCCACCGTGGTCTATGCGACCACCGAGCCGGGCGAGGCCTTGCTGCTGGGCGGCTACACGGCCGTGCTTGATGAAGGCCGGCTGCTGCAATACGGCCCCACGGCCGAGGTGTTCCATGCGCCCAACTCGCTGCGCGTGGCGCGTGCCTTCAGCGACCCGCCCATGAACCTGATCGCTGCTTCGGCGGCCCCGCGTGGGGTGCGCCTGCAGGGCGGGGTGGAACTGGCCTTGCCGCTGCCACAAGGCGTGGCCACGGCGGCAGGGCTGACGGTGGGTGTGCGCGCCAGCGCGCTGCGCGTGGTGGCCCGCCCCGCAGACATCAGCGTGGGGGGCGTGGTGGAGCTGGCGGAGATTTCGGGTTCGGATACCTTCGTACATGCCACGACGCCCTGGGGCGACCTGGTTGCGCAGCTCACCGGCGTGCACTACTTTGAACTGGGCGCGCCCATCACGCTGCATCTGGACCCGGCGCAGGCCTATGTGTTTGGCGCCGATGGGCGACTGGCGTGGGCGCCCGCGCGACACCTCGCCCTACAAGGAGGGCGCTGAGATGGCTCGCATCAGTCTGGATCTGGCGCACTCGTACAAGCCCAACCCGCAGCAGGACAGCGACTACGCGCTGCTGCCTCTGAAGATGGAGTTCGAGGACGGGGGCGCCTATGCGCTGCTCGGCCCCTCGGGCTGTGGCAAGACCACCATGCTCAACATCATGTCGGGCCTGCTCGTCCCCTCACATGGCAAGGTGCTGTTTGACGGCCGCGACGTGACGCGCGCGAGCCCGCAGGAGCGCAACATCGCGCAGGTGTTCCAGTTCCCCGTGATCTACGACACCATGACCGTGGCCGAGAACCTGGCGTTCCCGCTGCGCAACCGCAAGGTGCCCGAGGCGCAGATCAAGCAGCGCGTGGGCGTCATTGCCGAGATGCTGGAGCTGAGCGGCCAGCTCAACCAGCGCGCGGCGGGCCTGGCGGCCGATGCCAAGCAGAAGATTTCACTGGGCCGCGGCCTGGTGCGATCGGACGTGGCGGCTGTGCTGTTCGACGAGCCGCTCACGGTGATCGACCCGCACCTGAAGTGGCAGCTGCGGCGCAAGCTCAAGCAGATCCACCATGAGCTCAAGCTCACGCTGATTTACGTGACACACGATCAGGTCGAGGCACTCACGTTTGCCGAACAGGTGGTGGTGATGACGCGCGGTCGCGCCGTGCAGGTGGGCTCGGCGGACGCGCTGTTCGAGCGGCCGGCGCACATGTTTGTGGGCCACTTTATTGGCTCGCCGGGCATGAACTTTTTGCCTGCAGAGGCGGATGGCGCAGAGCTGGCCGTGGTTGGCCACCGTTTGGCGCTGCCCGCCGGGCGTGCGCTGCCCGCCGGGTCGCTGGAGGTGGGCATTCGCCCGGAATACCTGGCGCTGGCCGCTGCGCAGCAGCCCGGCGCCCTGGCCTGCAGCGTGGCGCAGGTGCAAGACATTGGCACCTATCTGATGTTGACAGCGAAGGTGGGCGAGCACACGCTCAAGGCCCGTTTCAGCCCCGAGACGCGACTGCCCTCGGCAGGCGACACGGTGTGGCTGCAGGTGCTGGGTGAGCACACCTGCTACTACCAAAACGAGGAGCTGCTGGCATGAGCACCACGACCAAACCCGTGAACCAGAAGGCCTGGTTCCTGATTCTTCCGGTGATCCTCTGTGTGGCTTTCTCGGCCATCCTGCCGCTGATGACCGTGGTGAACTACTCGGTGCAGGACATCATCTCGCCCGAGCGGCGCGTGTTTGTTGGCACCGAATGGTTTGCCGCCGTGATGCGCGACGAGGAGCTGCACGCTGCGCTGTGGCGCCAGCTCACGTTCTCGCTGGCGGTGCTGGCCGTGGAGATTCCGCTGGGCATTGCACTGGCGCTGTCCATGCCGGCGCAGGGCTGGAAGTCGTCTGCCGTGCTGGTGGTGGTGGCGCTTTCGCTGCTGATCCCGTGGAACGTGGTGGGCACCATCTGGCAGATCTACGGCCGGGCCGACATTGGCCTGATGGGCCGCATGCTGCAGGAGCTGGGCATCGAGTACAGCTACACCGGCAACGCCACGCAAGCCTGGCTCACGGTGCTGCTGATGGACGTGTGGCACTGGACTCCGCTGGTGGCGCTGCTGGCGTTTGCCGGGCTGCGCTCCATCCCCGATGCGTACTACCAGGCGGCCCGCATCGACGGCGCCAGCAAGCTGGCGGTGTTTCGCTATATCCAGCTGCCCAAGATGCGCGGTGTGCTGATGATTGCGGTGCTGCTGCGCTTCATGGACAGCTTCATGATCTACACCGAGCCCTTTGTACTGACGGGCGGTGGGCCGGGAAATGCCACCACGTTCCTGAGCCAGTACCTCACCACCAAGGCCGTTGGCCAGTTCGACCTGGGGCCTGCGGCAGCCTTCTCGCTGATCTATTTCTTCATCATCCTGCTGCTGTGTTTCATCCTCTACAACTGGATGCAGCGCGTGGGCACCGCCAGCAACGAAGGGGCCGGCCATGAATGAAAAGCGCTTCCACAAGCGGTCGCTGTTTTTGATCGCTTACCTGATCTTCGCCGTGCTGCCCATTTACTGGATGGTGAACATGAGCTTCAAGACGAACGCGGAGATCCTGTCTTCGTTCTCGTTCTTCCCGCAGCACTTCACCTGGGACAACTACAAGACCATCTTCACGGACGAGTCCTGGTATTCGGGCTACATCAACAGCCTGATCTATGTGGGCATCAACACGGTGATTTCGCTCACGGTGGCGCTGCCAGCGGCTTACGCGTTCAGCCGTTACCAGTTCCTGGGTGACAAGCATGTGTTCTTCTGGCTGCTCACCAACCGCATGACGCCGCCCGCTGTGTTCTTGCTGCCGTTCTTTCAGCTTTACACCACGGTGGGGCTGATGGACACGCACATCGCCGTGGCGCTGGCGCACCTGCTGTTCAACGTGCCGCTGGCGGTGTGGATTCTGGAAGGCTTCATGAGCGGCATCCCGCGCGAGATCGACGAAACGGCCTACATCGACGGCTACAGCTTTCCGCGCTTTTTCATCAAGATTTTTCTGCCGCTCATCAAGGCAGGCGTGGGTGTGGCTGCGTTCTTTTGCTTCATGTTCAGCTGGGTCGAGTTGCTGCTGGCGCGCACGCTGACCAGCGTGAACGCCAAGCCCATCGTGGCCACCATGACGCGCACCGTGAGCGCGTCGGGTATGGACTGGGCGACGCTGGCCGCGGCCGGGGTGCTGACCATCGTGCCGGGCGCCATCGTGATCTGGTTTGTCCGCCACTACATCGCAAAAGGCTTTGCGATGGGCCGCGTTTGACGACAAAGGGAGCAGAACCATGAACCACACCAATTCGCCGCAGAGTGCGCAGGCTGCCCCATGCCAGCAGCAGCCGTGGAACGGGCATTGCCCGGCCACTGGCTGCGTCCCCCTGGGGGGAAGCGCCGCAGGCGCTCAGGGGGGTACCAATGTTTGACTGGATGGCCTGGACGCTGCCCGTGGCGGTGTTCTTCATTTGCATCGTGCTGATGCTGGTGGGCATGACGGTGTGGGAAATCAAGTCGCCTACCGTGATGCGCAAGGGTTTTCTGCCGCTGGAGACCACCCGCGGCGACCGCCTGTTCATCGGGCTGCTGTCTGCGGCCTATGTGAACCTGATCTTTGTCGGCATCAGCGGCAAGCTGGCCCAGTGGTTCCGCCTGGACGGCGACCCGTCGATCTGGATCAGCTTTGTGCTGTCGATGGTGGTGCTGGCGCTGGTGATGCGCAAGGGTTGATGGGCTGGCGGTATCAAAAACATAGCTTGTACCGCTTTATTGGTAAGACTTTTAAGTAGAAATTTATCTAAAACATAGCTGTGAAAAGCGCTGGCAGCTATCGTTTTTGATGATGACGCGCTCCGGCCCGATCTCCCCCCGGGCCGGTGTTCAGCCACCATGGGGGTTCCATCTGAGGAGACAACAATGAAGATGCAGTTCACGGCGATCGCGTTCGCCGCCGCTACCCTGACTTTGGGGCAAGCTGCCTGGGCTGGCGAGGCCGAAGCCAAGAAGTGGATCGACAGCGAGTTCCAGCCATCCACGCTGAACAAGGACCAGCAGATGGCCGAGATGAAGTGGTTCATCGAAGCCGCCAAGAAGCTCCAGGGCAAGGGCGTCAAGGAGATTTCTGTGGTGTCGGAGACCATCACCACCCACGAATACGAATCCAAGACGCTGGCCAAGGCGTTTGAGGAGATCACTGGCATCAAGGTCAAGCACGACCTGATCCAGGAAGGCGACGTGGTCGAGAAACTGCAGACCTCCATGCAGTCGGGCAAGTCGATCTATGACGGCTGGATCTCGGACTCGGACCTGATCGGTACCCACTACCGCTACGGCAAGATGATGAACCTGACCGACTACATGGCAGGGGCCGGCAAGGAATGGACCAACCCGGGCCTGGACCTCAAGGACTTCATCGGCACCAAGTTCACCACGGCACCCGATGGCAAGCTCTACCAGCTGCCCGACCAGCAGTTCGCCAACCTGTACTGGTTCCGCGCCGACCTGTTCGATCGCAAGGACATCAAGGACAAGTTCAAGGCCAAGTACGGCTACGACCTGGGCGTGCCGCTCACCTGGAGCGCCTATGAGGACATCGCCGAGTTCTTCACCAATGACGTGAAGCAGATCGACGGCAAGCCCATCTATGGTCACATGGATTACGGCAAGAAGGACCCGTCGCTGGGATGGCGTTTCACCGATGCCTGGCTGTCGATGGCCGGCACCGCCGACATCGGTGCGCCCAATGGCTTGCCGATCGACGAATGGGGCATCCGCGTGGCCGACGACAAGTGCACACCGGTGGGCGCATCGGTGGCCCGTGGTGGTGCCACCAACTCACCCGCAGCCGTCTATGCGCTGACCAAGTACGTGGACTGGATGAAGAAATACGCGCCCAAGGAAGCCACCGGCATGACCTTTGGCGAAGCCGGCCCGGTGCCGGCCCAAGGCCAGATCGCGCAGCAGATCTTCTGGTACACGGCCTTCACGGCCGACATGGTCAAGCCCGGCCTGCCCGTGGTGAACGCCGATGGCACACCCAAGTGGCGCATGGCGCCCGGGCCGAACGGCCCATACTGGAAGCAGGGTATGCAGAACGGCTACCAGGACGTGGGTTCGTGGTCGTTTTTCAAAGGCCATGACGCCAACAAGACGGCCGCCGCCTGGCTTTACGCGCAATTCGTGACGGCAAAGACCACGTCGCTCAAGAAGACCATCGTGGGACTGACGCCGATCCGCGAGAGCGACATCCAGTCCAAGGCCATGACCGACATGGCGCCCAAGCTCGGTGGCCTGGTGGAGTTCTACCGCAGCCCTGCCCGCGTGGCATGGTCGCCCACCGGCACCAATGTGCCCGACTACCCCAAGCTGGCCCAGCTGTGGTGGAAAAACGTGGCCCAGGCCGTGACGGGTGAGAAGACGCCCCAGGGCGCGATGGACACGCTGGCCGACGAAATGGACCAGGTGATGGCGCGCCTCGAACGGGCTGGCATGGCACATTGCGCACCCAAGCTCAATCCGAAGAGCGACAACGCCAAGTGGCTGAGCGACAAGCAGGCGCCGTGGGCCAAGCTTGCCAACGAGAAGCCCAAGGGCCAGACGATTGCGTACGACACGTTGTTGCAGGCATGGAAGGACGGCAAGGCGCGTTGATGGCCTGACTGCGCCGTTTCCTGACGTCTACGTCATGGCTGCCAGGGCTCACAAGGCTCCTGGCTGTCCTTTTCACTCCGAGCCGTCGTTGGAAGACTCTCATTCGAAGGCGGTTCTCACCTCGGATGCGTCAGAAATTCAAGGGTAAACCCTTAATTTTTACCCCGCCCATGGACAATCACCCCATGACCCATGCCGCAGACCCTCTTCCTACGCGACGCGCCGACCTGCTGGCCCGCCTGGCCCAGCCGCACCAATATGACCTTGCTGTGATTGGCGGCGGGGCGACGGGGTTGGGGGTTGCGCTGGATGCGGCAGCGCGTGGTTTCAGCGTGGTTCTTGTCGACTCGCACGACTTCGCCAAAGGGACTTCGTCGCGCTCCACGAAGCTGGTGCACGGCGGTGTCCGTTATCTGGCGCAGGGAAACATCGCGCTGGTGCGCGAAGCGCTGCATGAGCGCACGACCCTCTTGCACAACGCACCCCATCTGGCGCAACCCTTGCCGTTCGTGATGCCCTCGTACCGGTTCTGGGAGACGCCGTTTTACGGCATCGGACTCAAGATGTACGACGCTTTAGCGGGCAAGGCCGGTTTGGGCGCTACCGAATTCATGGGACGTGCGCGCACGCTGGCATGCCTGCCCACGGCCCGCGCCGAGGGGCTCAAGGGTGGCGTCAAATACTGGGACGGACAATTCGACGATGCCCGTCTGGCCTTGGCCTTGGCACGGACGGCAGCCAGCCTGGGCGCCTTGGTGGTCAATTACTGCCCGGCGCGTTCGCTGATTCATGAGGGCGGCAAGGTGGCAGGCTTCGTGTGTGAAGACACCGACAGTGGCCAGCAGTTCACCGTGCGCGCACGCGCTGTCGTGAATGCCACAGGCGTTTGGGTGGACACGCTGCGCCAGCTGGACGGCGAGGCCATCGATCGCCCGGTCAAGCCCATCGTCGCACCCAGCCAAGGTGTGCATATTGTTGTGGACCGGGAGTTTCTACCGTCGGATCACGCCCTGATGGTGCCCAAGACGGCCGATGGTCGGGTGCTTTTTGCGGTGCCGTGGCTCGGCAAGCTGATTCTGGGAACGACAGACAGCCCGCGCCAGGACATCGTGCGTGAGCCGGAGCCGTTCCAGGAAGAAGTCCGGTTCATCCTGGAAGAATCGGCGCGCTACCTCACCCGTGCGCCCCAGGTGGAGGACATCCGGAGTATCTGGGTGGGCCTGCGGCCACTGGTGAAACCGCAGGACGACGATGGCGACAATACTAAGAAGATCAGCCGGGAGCACACCGTGTTGGCCAGCCGCAGCGGCCTGATTACCGTGACGGGCGGGAAATGGACCACTTACCGTGCCATGGCGGAGGATGTGTTGCAAAAATGCTTCGCCACCGGCCTGCTCATGGAAAAACCGGCAGGCCTGACCAACCATCTGCCCTTGGTGGGAGCGCCCCGGGAAGCCGTTCGGCATCGCATCAGTGATGCCCAAGGGCTCCATTCATATGGCAGCGAGGCGTCGCTTGTCGGGGCTATCGTCGGGGCGCAGACCCATCTTGATGGCGGGCTGACAGAGGGAATGGTGCGTTTTGCGGCGCGCTACGAATACGCCTGTAAGGTGGAGGATGTGCTGGCCCGCCGCTCAAGATTGCTGTTTCTGGACGCTCGCAAGGCCATAGAGCTGGCGCCTGTTGTTGCGGACATCCTGCGCCAAGAGTTGGGCGCTGATCCGCATCTGGAGGCCTTTCTGGCGTTGGCGCAACAGTATTTGCACATTCCTCGCTAACAGGCGCTTGACTTCCCTGCACGGCTTTGCAATAATCAAAGGCTTCGCGTTTATTGCGTGAAGTTTCTGCCCAGCGGGAAGTGCTGCAAATGGTTTGCGGTGCGGACGACGGGCCCAAGACTGACTGGCTGATTTGCAGCCCTTGAGAAGTTCTCTGGGGCCGTGGTCTTCTGGTGCAAGTTGGGAATATTGAAATGATCCAGACAGAATCTCGGTTAGAGGTTGCCGACAATACCGGCGCCAAGTCCGTCCTTTGCATCAAGGTGCTGGGTGGCTCGAAGCGTCGCTATGCAAGCGTTGGCGACATCATCAAGGTGAGCATCAAAGAAGCTGCTCCGCGTGGTCGCGTCAAAAAAGGCGAGGTCTACAGCGCGGTGGTGGTTCGTACGGCGAAGGGTATTCGTCGTGGCGATGGTTCGCTCGTTAAATTCGATGGCAACGCTGCGGTGTTGCTGAATGCAAAGTTGGAGCCCATCGGCACCCGCATCTTTGGACCCGTGACGCGTGAACTGCGTACCGAGAAGTTCATGAAGATCGTGTCCCTGGCTCCTGAAGTTCTCTAAGGACGCGCCATGAACAAGATTCGCAAGGGCGACGAAGTCATCGTGCTGACCGGGCGCGATAAGGGCAAGCGTGGCACTGTGTCGCTGCGCAAGGATGATTCCTATCTCGTCATCGACGGCATCAACCTCGTCAAGAAGCACGCCAAGCCAAACCCCATGAAGGGTACGACGGGCGGCATCGTGGAAAAATCCATGCCCATCCATCAGTCCAACGTGGCCATCTTCAATGCTGCCACCGGCAAGGCTGATCGCGTAGGCATCAAGGTGCAGGCTGACGGTGCACGCGTTCGCGTGTTCAAGTCCAGCGGCGCTGAAATCAAGGCGGCCTAAGGGGTAAACATGGCACGACTGCAAGAAATTTACCGCGACAAAGTCGCTCCCGAGCTGATGAAGCAGTTCGGTTACACCTCGCCGATGCAGGTTCCGCGTCTGACCAAGATCACGCTCAACATGGGTGTGAGCGAGGCGGTCTCGGACAAGAAGGTGATGGACAACGCTGTAGCGGATCTGACCAAGATTGCTGGTCAGAAGCCCGTGGTGACCAAGGCCAAGAAGGCTATCGCGGGTTTCAAGATTCGCGAAGGCCAGGCCATCGGTTGCATGGTCACACTGCGTGGCGTGCAGATGTATGAGTTCCTGGATCGTTTCGTGACCGTGGCTCTGCCCCGCGTCCGTGACTTCCGTGGTATCTCCGGTCGCGCTTTTGACGGCCGTGGCAACTACAACATCGG
Organism: Acidovorax carolinensis; assembly: GCF_002157145.1. Lineage (NCBI taxonomy): Bacteria > Pseudomonadati > Pseudomonadota > Betaproteobacteria > Burkholderiales > Comamonadaceae > Acidovorax > Acidovorax carolinensis. The sequence continues at coordinate 3,727,918 of NZ_CP021361.1, read as the reverse complement.
CGTCAAGGAGCAGATCATTTTCCCTGAAATTGAATACGACAAGGTGGATGCCTTGCGCGGTCTCAATATCAGCATCACCACGACGGCCAAGTCCGACGAAGAAGCCAAGGCTCTCCTCGCTGGTTTCCGTTTCCCGTTCAAGAACTGAGGCGAAGCATGGCTAAAGTAGCTTTGATCCAGCGCGAACTGAAGCGCGAAAAATTGGCAGCCAAGTACGCAACTAAGTATGCGGAGCTGAAAGCGATTGCTGGCGATGCCAAGCGCAGCGATGAAGAGCGTGATGCGGCCCGTCTGGGCCTGCAGAAGCTCCCGCGCAATGCAAATCCCACGCGTCAGCGTAACCGTTGCGAAATCACCGGTCGTCCACGCGGAACATTCCGTCAATTCGGTCTGGCCCGCGCCAAGATTCGCGAACTGGCATTTGCAGGCGACATCCCCGGTGTCACCAAGGCCAGCTGGTAAGCAGGCAGGAGAGATACAACATGAGCATGAGTGATCCTATCGCTGACTTGCTGACCCGCATTCGTAACGCACAAATGGTCGCCAAGGCCACGGTGCTGGTGCCTTCTTCCAAAGTGAAGGTCGCCATCGCCCAAGTGTTGAAGGACGAGGGTTATATCGACGGCTTCCAGGTGAAAACCGAAGCTGGCAAGTCCGAACTTGAAATCGCCCTGAAGTACTACGCAGGCCGTCCCGTGATTGAGCGCATCGAGCGCGTCAGCCGCCCCGGACTGCGTGTCTACAAAGGCCGTGATTCCATTCCACAAGTCATGAACGGTCTGGGTGTGGCAATCGTCACGACCCCCAAGGGCGTGATGACTGATCGCAAGGCGCGCGCTACCGGTGTCGGTGGCGAAGTGCTCTGCTACGTGGCCTAACCCGCGGCATTGAGGAGAAACTGAAATGTCCCGAGTAGGAAAAATGCCCGTGACCATCCCCGCTGGCGTGGATGTGTCCGTGAAAGATGACCAGATCTCTGTCAAGGGCTCTGGTGGCGCACTGTCGCTTGCACAAAATGTGCTGGTGAAGGTGTCGAGCAGCGACGGCAAGCTCAGCTTTGAGCCTGCGAATGAATCCCGCGAAGCAAACGCCATGAGCGGAACGATTCGCCAGTTGGTCAACAACATGGTAATCGGCGTCAGCAAGGGCTTCGAAAAGAAGCTGAACCTGGTTGGCGTGGGCTACAAGGCTGCTGCCACGGGTTCGAAGCTGAACCTGACGGTTGGTTATTCACACCCTGTCAATTTCGACATGCCCGCAGGCATCACGGTTGCAACCCCAACGCCCACGGAAGTGGTTGTGAAGGGCGCAGACCGCCAGCGCGTGGGTCAGATTGCTGCTGAGATTCGTGCTGTTCGTCCGCCCGAGCCCTACAAGGGTAAGGGTATCCGCTATGCGGACGAAAAGATCACGATCAAAGAGACCAAGAAGAAATAAGGAGCTGCAACATGTTGACAAAGAAAGAGCAGCGTCTTCGTCGTTCGCGTCAGACGCGTATCCGCATTGCACAGCAAGGCGTGGCACGTCTGACCGTGAATCGTACGAACCTCCATATCTACGCCAGTGTGATTTCCGGCGACGGCAGCAAGGTGCTGGCCAGCGCGTCCACGGCCGAGGCCGATGTTCGCAAGTCGCTGGGCGGTTCGGGCAAGGGTGGCAATGCCGCTGCAGCCCAGGCAATCGGCAAGCGCATTGCTGAAAAAGCAAAGGCTGCTGGAGTCGAGAAGGTTGCATTTGATCGTGCAGGTTTTGCTTACCACGGTCGCGTCAAGGCTTTGGCCGATGCGGCCCGTGAAGCAGGTCTGCAGTTCTAAGCGGAACGGAATTAAAAATGGCTAAATTTCAACCCAAGGTGCAGAGCGAAGGCCAGGACGACGGTCTGCGCGAAAAAATGATCGCGGTGAATCGCGTGACCAAAGTCGTGAAGGGTGGCCGTATTCTCGGTTTCGCTGCACTGACGGTGGTTGGCGACGGCGATGGCCGCGTTGGCATGGGCAAGGGCAAATCCAAGGAAGTGCCCGCTGCTGTGCAAAAGGCGATGGAAGAATGCCGTCGCAACTTGGTGAAGGTTGCGCTCAAGAGCGGAACCATTCACCACTCGGTGAAGGGTCATCACGGTGCAGCATCGGTGGAACTCCACCCCGCACCCAAGGGTACCGGCATCATCGCTGGCGGCCCCATGCGCGCTGTTTTTGAAGTTGTGGGCATCACCGACATCGTGGCCAAGAGCCATGGTTCGTCGAACCCCTACAACATGGTCCGTGCAACGTTCGACGCGCTCGTCAATTCGACCACTCCGTCGAATGTGGCAGCCAAGCGCGGCAAGACAGTCGAAGACATCTTCGCCTGAACCGGAGCTTGAATATGACAACGCAACAAACCGTCAAGATTCAACTGGTGCGCAGCCCCATTGGCACCAAGGAATCGCACCGCGCCACTGTCCGTGGCTTGGGTCTGCGCAAGCTGAACAGTGTCAGCGAATTGCAGGACTCGCCTGAAGTGCGCGGCATGATTAACAAGATCAGCTATCTGGTCAAAGTCCTCTGAGAGATCGATCATGGAACTCAATAGCATCAAGCCCGCAGACGGCGCCAAGCATGCCAAGCGCCGCGTAGGCCGTGGTATCGGCTCCGGTCTGGGCAAGACCGCTGGTCGTGGTCACAAGGGTCAGAAGTCGCGTTCGGGTGGCTACCACAAGGTGGGTTTCGAAGGCGGTCAAATGCCTTTGCAACGCCGTCTGCCCAAGCGCGGTTTCAAGTCGCATCTGCTCAAGTTCAATGCAGAAGTGACGCTGACTGCTCTGGATCAGCTCGGTCTGGCCGAAGTGGATGTCCTTGCGCTCAAGCAAGCTGGCCTGGTGGGCGAGCTGGCCAAGGTGGTCAAGGTCATCAAGAGTGGCTCGCTCACCAAGGCTGTCAAGCTGAACGGTGTGGGCGCGACGGCTGGTGCCAAGGCAGCTATCGAAGCTGCTGGCGGCAGCATCGCCTGAATGTGGCTCTGAAGGAAGACATCTGTGGCTACTAGCGCGGCTCAAATTGCAAAGACCGGTAAATTCGGCGACCTGCGTCGTCGTCTGGTTTTTCTGTTGCTTGCGCTGGTCGTGTACCGGGTCGGGGCCCATATCCCCGTGCCAGGCATCGATCCAGCCCAACTCCAGCAGCTGTTCAGTGGCCAGCAAGGCGGTATCCTGAACCTGTTCAACATGTTCTCCGGTGGTGCGCTTTCGCGCTTCACGGTTTTCGCTCTGGGGATCATGCCGTACATTTCGGCGTCGATCATCATGCAGCTGATGACGTACGTGGTTCCCACGTTCGAGCAGTTGAAGAAGGAAGGTGAGGCCGGTCGCCGCAAGATCACGCAGTACACCCGTTACGGCACGTTGGGCTTGGCCCTGTTTCAATCGCTGGGTATTGCTGTCGCGCTGGAAAGCTCGGCCGGGCTGGTACTCAACCCTGGTTTCGGGTTCCGCATGACAGCGGTTGTCAGCCTGACAGCCGGAACAATGTTCCTTATGTGGCTGGGCGAGCAAATCACCGAGCGTGGCTTGGGTAACGGGATATCGATCCTGATCTTCGCTGGCATTGCTGCAGGATTGCCGAGCTCCATCGGTGGTCTTCTGGAACTGGTTCGTACGGGTGCCATGAGCATTCTGGCTGCCATCTTCATCGTCATTGTGGTGGGTCTCGTGACTTACTTCGTGGTGTTTGTCGAGCGTGGTCAGCGGAAGATTCTGGTGAATTACGCTCGGCGACAGGTGGGCAACAAGGTCTACGGCGGTCAGTCGTCGCACTTGCCCCTGAAGCTGAACATGGCTGGTGTGATTCCTCCGATCTTTGCCTCGTCGATCATTCTGTTGCCAGCAACGGTGGTGAACTGGTTCAGCGCTGGTGAGTCAATGCGGTGGTTGAAGGACATATCAGGTGCGTTGACCCCAGGTCAGCCCATCTATGTGATGTTTTACGCCACGGCGATCATCTTCTTTTGTTTCTTTTACACAGCGTTGGTGTTCAACAGCCGTGAAACTGCAGACAACCTGAAGAAGAGTGGTGCGTTCATTCCAGGCATTCGTCCAGGTGAGCAAACGGCACGTTATATCGACAAGATTCTGGTTCGGTTGACCTTGGCGGGCGCTGTCTACATCACCTTCGTGTGTTTGCTGCCAGAGTTTCTGATCTTGAAGTACAACGTTCCGTTTTACTTCGGTGGCACATCGCTGCTGATCATCGTGGTGGTGACCATGGACTTCATGGCCCAGGTTCAGAACTACATGATGTCGCAACAGTATGAATCGCTGCTCAAGAAAGCCAATTTCAAGGGCAACACGGGCGGTTGATGAATGGGACGGCAGCGGTTGCTTTGCAGCCTTGCCGGTAGAGAGTTGGATATCGGTTGAGTTGGCGCCCCACGAATTTTTCGCGGGCACAAATTGTGTTCCGTGCGAAACAGCCGGGACGGATGGAAAAGTTTTAGGAGAATGCAATGAGAGTTTCGGCTTCGGTCAAAAAAATCTGCCGCAACTGCAAGATCATCCGCCGCAAGGGTGTGGTGCGCGTGATCTGCACGGATCTGCGTCACAAGCAGCGCCAAGGTTGATTGGAAAGTATTAGAGGACGCATATGGCACGTATCGCTGGCATTAACATTCCGCCGCACAAGCACGCGGAAATCGGTCTGACCGCTATCTTTGGCATTGGTCGCACCCGCGCTCGCAAGATTTGCGAAGCAACTGGTATCGCTTACAGCAAGAAGATCAAAGATCTTTCTGACAGCGATCTGGAAAAAATTCGCGAGCAAATTGAGCAATTCACCATTGAAGGTGACCTGCGCCGCGAAACCACGATGAACATCAAGCGCTTGATGGACATCGGCTGCTATCGTGGCTTTCGCCATCGCCGCGGCCTGCCAATGCGTGGTCAGCGCACCCGTACCAATGCACGCACTCGCAAGGGTCCGCGCAAGGGTGCAGCTGCACTGAAGAAATAAAGAGATTGAAAGATCATCATGGCTAAGTCTCCTGCCAATAACGCAGCTCAGCGCGTTCGCAAGAAGGTTCGCAAGAACGTGTCGGACGGCATTGCACACGTGCATGCTTCGTTCAACAACACCATCATCACGATCACCGATCGCCAGGGCAATGCTCTGTCGTGGGCTTCGTCCGGTGGCCAAGGTTTCAAGGGCTCGCGCAAGTCCACCCCCTTCGCAGCCCAAGTGGCTTCGGAAGTGGCCGGCCGCGCAGCTATCGATCAAGGTATCAAGAACCTTGACGTTGAAATCAAGGGTCCAGGTCCTGGCCGTGAATCGTCAGTGCGCGCATTGGGCGCACTGGGCATCCGGATCACGTCGATTTCCGATGTGACCCCTGTGCCTCACAACGGCTGCCGCCCTCAAAAGCGTCGTCGTATCTAATCTCTCTAAGCCCACCGCCGCCTGTGAACGCGCAAGCGCCTCAGGCGGCTCCCGCAATGGTTTGCGGTAGATGACACAAAGGAAGCTCAAGTGGCACGTTACCTCGGCCCCAAGGCCAAACTCTCCCGCCGTGAAGGCACAGACCTGTTCCTGAAGAGCGCACGTCGCTCGATCGCGGACAAGTCCAAGTTCGACTCCAAGCCTGGTCAGCACGGTCGCACCTCCGGTGCGCGTACCTCTGACTATGGTCTGCAGCTGCGTGAAAAGCAAAAGGTCAAGCGCATGTACGGCGTGCTGGAAAAGCAGTTCCGCCGCTACTTCGAAGCTGCTGACAGCCGCAAGGGCAACACCGGCGCCAACCTGCTGTTCCTGCTGGAATCGCGTCTCGACAACGTGGTGTATCGCATGGGCTTCGGTTCGACCCGCGCTGAAGCGCGTCAGCTGGTTTCCCATAAGGCAATCACGGTGAACGGCAAGTCCGTGAACATCGCTTCTTACCTTGTGAAAACGGGCGACGTGGTGGCTGTGCGCGAAAAGTCCAAAAAGCAAAACCGCATTGTCGAAGCCCTTCAACTGGCTGCTCAAGTGGGCATGCCTGCATGGGTGGATGTCAACGCCGAAAAGGCTGAAGGTATCTTCAAGAAGGTGCCTGACCGTGATGAGTTTGGTGCCGACATCAACGAATCCCTGATCGTTGAGTTGTACTCGCGCTAATCGCTCGTACGTATTTCGAGAAAACCGTCCCTAAACCGCGAGGCATCGCGGTTTAGGCGCTTCACCAGCCTTACCGGTGTAACGAGCTGGGGGTATTGAGAGGAAGTTGCATGCAAACGAATTTGCTGAAACCCAAGGCGATTAATGTCGAACAGCTTGGTCACAACCGTGCCAAGGTGGCGCTTGAGCCGTTCGAGCGTGGCTACGGCCACACATTGGGGAACGCCATCCGGCGTGTCCTGCTGTCGTCCATGGTGGGTTACGCAGCGACGGAAGTCACCATTGCGGGCGTTCTGCACGAGTACTCGTCCATCGACGGTGTTCAGGAGGACGTGGTCAACATTCTTCTGAACCTCAAGGGCGTTGTGTTCAAGCTGCACAACCGTGACGAGGTGACGCTGAGCCTGCGCAAGGATGGTGAAGGCGTTGTCACTGCGCGGGATATTCAGACACCGCATGACGTGGAAATCGTCAACCCTGACCATGTTATCGCCAACCTGTCCGCAGGTGGCAAGCTGGACATGCAGATCAAGGTCGAGAAGGGTCGAGGCTACGTGCCAGGCAACCTGCGTCGCTATGCAGACGAGTCGACCAAGTCAATTGGCCGAATCGTGCTGGATGCGTCTTTCTCCCCTGTGAAGCGCGTCAGCTATACCGTGGAAAGCGCCCGTGTCGAGCAACGTACTGACCTGGACAAGCTGGTCGTCGAGATCGAAACCAATGGTGCTATCACTGCCGAAGACGCTGTGCGCGCCTCGGCCAAGATCTTGGTGGAGCAGCTGGCTGTGTTCGCACAGCTCGAAGGGGGAGAGCTGGCTGCATTTGATGCACCTGCAGGCCCACGCGGCAATGCGACGTTCGATCCGATCCTGCTGCGTCCTGTGGATGAGCTGGAGTTGACCGTTCGCTCTGCCAACTGCCTGAAGGCTGAGAACATCTACTACATCGGTGACCTGATCCAGCGCACCGAGAACGAGTTGCTCAAGACCCCCAATTTGGGTCGCAAGTCGCTCAATGAGATCAAGGAAGTGCTTGCTTCGCGCGGTCTCACCCTTGGGATGAAGCTTGAGAACTGGCCTCCAGCCGGTTTGGACAAGCGTTAAGTTATAATTTTCCGTTCCCTTCTGGGGGACAGTGCCTCGGGCAGTACCTGATACGGCTGCCGGATTTAATCAAGTAAAAGGAAAGCACCATGCGCCACGGACACGGCCTTCGTAAACTCAACCGCACCAGCTCGCACCGCCTTGCGATGCTTCAGAACATGATGAATTCACTCATCGAGCATGAAGCCATCAAGACCACCGTGCCCAAGGCCAAGGAATTGCGCCGCGTGATCGAACCCATGATCACCCTGGCCAAGGAAGACTCGGTTGCTAACCGTCGCTTGGCATTTAATCGCCTGCGCGACCGTGACAGCGTGACCAAGCTCTTCAATGACCTGGGCCCCCGCTTCAAAGTGCGTCCTGGTGGTTACACCCGTATCCTGAAGATGGGTTTCCGCGTTGGTGACAACGCGCCCATGGCGCTGGTGGAATTGGTCGATCGCGCTGCGGAAAGCGAAAATAATTCGGCAGCTGCAGAATAATAGGGTATAATTTATCTCTTACCGCGCGATGGAGCAGTCTGGTAGCTCGTTGGGCTCATAACCCAAAGGTCGGAGGTTCAAATCCTTCTCGCGCAACCAAAAAAAGCGGCCAACGCTTACAAAAAACGCCCACTTCCAAGTGGGCGTTTTTGTTTGTACTTAGGTATGTTTGGATACCGGGATTCATAGTCATGGGTGCTTTGACACTGGGCACATCCCCTTGTAATCAACATCATGGCCTACGCGTCTCGTCCTCTCGGGGGGGGCACACGATGGTGCGCAGGTCCTCAAACTGCGACGCCGATATGGCGACGAGTCGCACCAGCGTGAGTTACCGCGAAATTAAACGGCTTTGTCCAGCGCGGGTTATGCCCCCCGATGCCGCCGGTTCTTTGCTGGCAGTGCTTGCGCAGTGACTAGGTTCTATGGAATGTATCTGCACCACCGATTTACCAGTTCTAGTCTCCTTGTCCTCCTGCAACAATGGACAGGCGTGGAGCACAAGGGCGAGTCGCAGCAGGACGTGGCGCTACATCTGAGCCAGTGGCTGCGTGCGGTGGATGCGATCCAACTCAGCAGGGCGCTGCACGCAATTCAGTCAATGCCATCCGAGACGGAGCGGTTCGGGCCAGCGGTGGATATGCGCGCGTTGGACGCTGCCTTCCAATCCGCAAAAGCCGATGTCATGGCGCTCATCACGGCACATATCGCTCCAGCGAGGGCAACGCGTGGGCGGGCACATCACACGCCCGTCTATGACTCGTATCTCCATGCGCCAGAAGATTTCGCTGCTCTCATACAGCGATACCTTGGCCAGCAAAAGCAGATGGACGTAAAGCTGGCTGCCTTGCGTGCACAGATGCGGCAACAGCTGTCTAGAGGTACGCCGGCCTTGCGGCAGCTGGCGGCTTTAGACGGTGTGATGGAGCGGATGCTGGGTGCGCATGAGCAGCGGATTTGGGCCTCGCTACCGGGTTACTTGGAGCGGCGCATGGCGCACCGGCGCCAGCAGCACCAGCAGGCGCTGCAGACCAGTGGCCCGGACGATGCGCCCCAAAATTCGCGCCAGCCCGGTGGTTGGCTGTGCGAGTTTGAGCAGGATTCACAGGCGTTGCTGCTCGCAGAAATGCAGGTACGCCTTCAGCCGATCATGGGGCTGCTGGAAGCCGCCCACAACGAGACAACAGGACAACGGGAATGAACAAGAGTGTGATGGTCGCGATCTTCGCCGTGGGCCTTGCGGTCGTGGGCTGGGTGGGCTGGGGTTTTGTGGGGTCTAGCCCGCTGGCGTTGGCAATGACGGCTGTGATTGGCGGGGTCTACGTGTTGGGCGCCTATGAACTGCTGCAGTTTCGCGCAGCCACGGCGTCCCTGGTCACGGCACTGGCGGGTAGTCCCGCGGAACCACTGGCGGACCTGGGCGGGTGGCTGGGTCGCCTCGCCCCTTCGCTGCGCAACTCCGTGCGCCAGCGCATTGAGGGCGAACGGGTGGCGCTGCCCGGCCCTGCGCTTACGCCCTACCTGGTGGGTCTGCTGGTCATGCTGGGCATGCTGGGTACCTTCCTGGGCATGGTCGTCACATTCAATGGCGCGGTGTTTGCGCTGGAGGCCTCATCCAACCTGGAGTCGATCCGTTCGGCGCTGGCGGCCCCCATCAAAGGCCTTGGCCTGTCGTTCGGCACATCGGTCGCCGGGGTGGCAACTTCGGCCATGCTGGGTCTTCTGTCTGCCATGAGCCGCCGCGAGCGGCTGGAGGCGGTGCGCCAGCTTGATGCACACATTCCCACGTTGTTCCGGCCATTCTCGTCGGCCCACCGGCGCGAGGAAGTGCTCCTGGCCCTGCAGACACAGGCCCAGGCCCTGCCGTTAATTGCCGAGCACCTTCAGCGTTTGATGGAAGGGCTTGAGCACCGCCATGGACAACTGGGTGAGCAGCTGCTGACACAGCAGCAGGGGTTTCACCGCGAAGCTGCCTCGGCTTACACCCAACTGGCCAGCACCGTCGGGACATCCCTGCAGGAGAGCCTGAACGTCAGCGCCCGCCAGGCGGGAGAGGCGATTCGTCCCGTGGTCGAGCAGGCAATGGCCACGCTGGCCCACGAGACCCAGCGCTCGCACGAACGACTGCGCGAAGCTACCGATGCACAGCTGCGGGCGCTCTCGGCGCAATGGGAGGGTACGGCCCACCAGGTGGCCGACACATGGACGTCGGCACTGCACAGCCATACCCAGACCCAGGGCACCCTGGTGGCACGGCTCGACGGCGCCCTTCAGTCGGTCACACAAGCGTTTGACCAGCGATCCATCGCACTGGTGGACTCGCTGCAGGCATCATCCGTGCAAGCGCACGCAGCCCAGGCGATTGCCGACCAGCAGCGTCTGGACGGTTGGAATCGGGCCATGGAAGGCATGGCCGGAACACTCGGCGCCGAGTGGCAACGTGCAGGCACGCAGATGCTGGAACAGCAGCAGCGCGTCGGCAAGGCCCTGGAGGGGGCAGTTCAGCAGCTCGACCACAGTCTGCAGACGGCCGCGCAAGCGTTTGACCAGCGCTCCGAAAGCTTGCTGACAACGCTGCAGGACACCGTCGCACAATCGCACACCGCCCAGGCGGCGGCCGATCAACAGCGCCAGGAAGACTGGACTCGCTCCATGGAAGCCATGGCCAGCACGCTGAGCGCTGAATGGCAGCGTGTGGGCGCGCAGACGGTGGCGCAACAGCAGGGCGTATGTCAGGCCCTGGAGACCGCCGCCACGCAAATCACCGAACGCATGACCGAGCAGGTGGCACGCACACTGGGCGGTGCTGCCACGTTGCTGGACCAGTCGGACGCACTGCTGCGCACCCGCATGGAGGCCGAGGCACAGTGGGTGCAAGCCCAGCGCCAGCGCATGGACGAACTCGCCGGTGTGTGGCGTACCGAGCTCGTGGCCTTGCGTGATGCCGAGGCCCAGCGCGGCCAGGCGGCCGTGGACCGACTTGATACCCTGCAGGCTGCCGTGGCGCAGCACCTGGCCACCCTCGGTGCGGCCCTGGAGGCCCCGCTCACGCGCCTGCTGCAGACCGCTTCGGATGTGCCTCAGGCGGCGGCCCAGGTCATCACCCAACTGCGCCATGAAATGACGCGCCTGAGCGAGCGCGACAACGTCGCCCTGGCAGAACGCACGGACATGATGGAGCAGGTGCGCACGCTGCTGCAGTCGGTGAACGAAGCGGCCGTGCAGCAGCGCGCCGCCATCGACGCCCTGATGGGGTCGGCCGCCCAGGTTCTGGAGCAGGCGGGCCTGCAGTTTGCCCAGTCGCTCAGCGCACAGGCCGGCAAGGTGGACGAAGTGGCTGCGCATGTGGCTGCCAGCGCGGTGGAACTGGCCAGTCTGGGTGAATCGTTCAGCCACGGTGTGGGCCTGTTCAGCGCCAGCAACGAAAAACTCATGGAAAACCTGCAGGGCATTGAAGGTGCGATCAGCCAGTCGATGAGCCGTAGCGATGAGCAACTTGCCTACTACGTGGCCCAGGCCCGTGAGGTGATCGACCTGAGCATCAGCGCACAGCAGGGCATTGTGGAAGACCTGCGTCGGCTGCATGGCAAGGCCGCCTCGGCACAAGGAGTTGCCGCGTGATGGGCGTGGACGACACCCTGGACGATGCTACCGAGCAGACGGCCCCCGTGTGGGCCGTGTTCGGCGACCTCATGGCGGGCCTGCTGGGCGCGTTTGTGTTGATTCTGGTGGGTGTGCTCGTGGTACAGATCGACCTGGTGGCCAGCCTCAAGCAGGAGGTGGAAAAACGCCAGATGGAAGAGCAGCGCCGCATGGCGCTGGAGAAAGCGCTGGCCATTCCCCTGGCCAGCGGCCGGGTCACCGTGCACAACGGCCGCATCGGCATCAGCGGCAGCGTGCTTTTTGCCACCGGCTCCGACGAACTGCGCTCCGAAGGCCGCCAGCTCCTCAAGAGCCTGGTGCAGCCCCTGCTGGTGTACTTGCGCGAACGCGACGAAATGCTGATGGTCAGCGGCTTCACCGACAACACCACGCTGCTGCGAGGGCCCCAGCAGCGTTTTGCGGACAACCTGGAGCTGTCGGCCCAGCGGGCCCTCACCGTGGCACGGGCCCTGATCGACGAAGGCATGCCCTCATCGCAGGTGTTTGCCGCCGCCTTTGGTGCCGAGCAGCCTGTGGCCGACAACGCCGATGAAAAAGGCCGCGCACAAAACCGCCGTGTGGAAATGGCACCGGTGCCCAAGGCCTCCAATGCCAAGCCCGCCCGCAATGAGTGAGCCGAGCGAGCCCACGCTGGAGTCCTTGCGGGCCGATGGCGCCGACCGCCACGATCCGGCGCGCTTTCGCTACCTGGAGGTGCTGGCCCGGCGCCTGTCGGGCCAGCCACCGGCTGTGCGGCAGGTGCTCGCCGTCCGCCTGCGCGCCGCTGTAGCGGCCTATGCGGAGCGAGTCCGGTCGAGTTCGGAAGAGGTCCCGCAGGTGGTTCGGCCTGCAAGCCCTGCGGCAAGCTCCCTGCTGGTACAACTGAACCGTGACCTGAGCGAGCGCGCACAGGCCGATGCAGACCTGGCGCGCGCGGGCGACGGTGCCAGCCTGTCTGGCATGAAGAGCGTGCGCCAGTTCAGCGAGGTCTGGTCCAAGATTTCTGCGCAACGGCAGGTGGCACAGGCCCTGGATCGCGGGCCCGAAAACGCCGGCCCGCTCAATTCGCACAGGCTCATGCTGCGATCGCTCAGCCTGATGCAGTCCCTGTCGCCCGACTACCTGCGGCGCTTTCTGTCGCAGGTGGATTCCCTGCTGTGGCTGGAGCAGGCGAGCGCGAAGCCAGTGAGCGCTAGGGCCAAACCGGGGCGCAAGAGTCGGCCCAGGCCATGAGCCTCCCGGCGGGTTGACTGTTACCCGGATTCATCGGGTATGCCGAATACTGCCACATCCAGGCTGCCAACGTTGCGCCACAGTGTGGATAGGAAATGCCAGTCCGTGCCAAAAGTGATGACTCAAGGCGTGGCTCATTACGCCGCCTCCGCCTTCTCTGCCAGGTGCACCAGCTTGCGCGCCATGCTCCAGCGGTGCACTTCGCTGGGGCCGTCGTAGATGCGAAAGGCCCGCATGTCGGTAAAGATGCGCATCACGGGAGATTCAGACGTAACCCCCGAACCACCGAGCATCTGCACGCTGCGGTCGACCACGCGCCACTCGGCCTCCGAGCACACCACCTTGGCGCGGCTCGATTCAAAGTTGCATTTCTCACCCTGGTCCAACAGCCATGCGGTGTGCCAGATGTGCAGGCGGGCCGTGTGCAGGTCCATGTCGTTGTCTGCCAGCATGAAGCCCACGCCTTCGTGTTCGGCCAGCGGTTTGCCAAAGGCCTGGCGGCGGCGTGTGTAGGCCAGGGCCGCATCGTGGGCGCGGCGTGCCTGGCCCAGCCAGCGCATGCAGTGCGTCAGGCGTGCAGGGGCCAGGCGCACCTGGGCGTAACGAAATCCCTTGCCGATCTCGCCCAGCACGTCGGTGGCGGGGATGCGCAGGTTGTCAAAGCGCAGCACGCCATGCCCACCGGTAAAGCAGCTGTCCATGGCATCCATGCTGCGCTCGAGCGTGATGCCGGGGCGGTCCATGTCGGTCAGGAACATGGTGGCCGAGCCGTCTTCCATGCGCGCCATCACGATGGCGTAGTCCGCGCCCTCGGCACCGGTGATGAACCACTTGAGGCCATTGATGAGGTAGTCATCGCCGTCGCGTACCGCCGTGGTGGCCAGCATGGAGGGGTCGGCACCCGCGCCGGGCGAGGGCTCGGTCATGGCAAAACACGAGCGGATGTGACCGGCCACCTGGGGGCGCAGCCAGCGCTCCTTGTGCGCCAACGTTGCCACTTCTTCCATGAGGTGGATGTTGCCTTCGTCGGGCGCATGGATGTTCAGCGCCGTCGGGCCGAGCCAGGAGTAACCAGCCTCCTCGAACACCGCGGCCTTGGCCACATGGCTCAGGCCCAGGCCGCCCATCTCGCGGGAGGCGTGGGGCGTGAGCAGGCCGGCGGTGCGGGCGCGGGCGACCAGTTCGCGGCGCAGCGCCTCGCTGGGGCCGTGGGACGATTGGCGTTCGTCGTTTTCGAGCGGAATCACCTGCTCGGCAATGAACTGGCGCGTCCTGTCGCGCAGTTCCCGGATTTCGGGGAATGGTTGAAGTCCATGCGGTTGTTTCCTTCGAATTTTTATCGGATATCGCCGGGCGCACTGGCTCGCTCCACCAGGGCATCCACGACCGATGCGCCTTCGCCTGCGGCATCCATGATGGCATTGAGGTCCAAGGATGCAACGGCACCATATGCGCCGCAAATGATGCCACCTGCCGACACAGCGATGGCTAAAGAGTCTTACTGGGCCGACTGGGGGCAGCACTCATAACGCAAACAACTCCGCCCTGGCCGCCCGCGTGATGGCGGAAACACAGGGGTGGGTGATGCGGCGCTCGACGGAGATGGCAAAAAATTCCTCCACCAGCTCCGACGTCCGGCCCACCACCTCCACGCCAAACTGCACCATGGTTTCGTCCTCCAGTACGTTGGGCGAGGTGAACACGCCGCGTCCTTCGCGCCCGAACGCATTCATGAGGGCGCTGTCATCGAACTCTCCCACGATGTGCGGCTGCAGCTGGTATTTGTTGAACCAGTGATCGAGTTGCTGGCGCACGGAAGACAGCGGGCCCTGGATCAGCATGGGTGCGCCGTGCAGGCATTGGGGAAAGGGGCCTTGCAGCTGCTTCGCGAGCGACGGGGCGCAGAAGAAACTCATGGCGCTGGTTCCGAGTGCATGGTTGAAGGCCTTCACCCCCACCTTGCGGGACACCGGTTCGTCGGCCAGCACCAGATCCAGGCGGTGCAGGGTGAGTTGCGCCAGCAGCTCCGGAAACTTGCCTTCGTGGCAGATCATGTGCACGCGATCCGGCAGGCCCAGTGCGGGTTCCAGCAAGTGGTAGGCGACGGACTTGGCCACCGAATCGGCGATGCCCACGCGAAATTCCAGCGGCTTGGCCTGACCGCGTGACAGGCGCACGGATTTTTCCAGCTCATCGCCCAGGGCAAATATCTGCTCGGCATACCCCAGCGCAACCCGTCCTTCGCTGGTCAGCTCCAGCCCCCGGCCGCGCTTGCGAAAGAGGTCGTGCCCCAGCCATTGCTCCAGCTGCTTGATTTGTCCTGACAGGGTCTGGGGCGTGGTGTGCAGCTGCTCGCCTGCGCGTACTATCCCGCCGGCCTTGGCCACCGTCCAGAAGTATTTGAGATGCTTGAAGTTCATCGGAGGGTACGCAACGGTTCGAAAAAACCGCAATGTTTTTAATAATAAAACGAATATACGCGAAGTGTTTGATCCGCTACATTGGCTTGATGGACCGAGCTCTCAGGGATTTTCCGGGGCTCGGAGGTATCAATGTTCACAAGGAGTGAAGATGCGAATTACCACCAGAGGCCAACTGGCCGTTTCTGCGATGACCGATCTGGCAATGCGCCAGAACACAGGCCCCGTTGCGCTTTCCACGATCAGCGCTCGCCAGGGCACATCGCTGTCTTATCTCGAACAGCTTTTCAGCGCCCTCAAGCGGGCCGGGCTGGTTGACAGCACACGCGGCCCCGGGGGCGGTTATGCCCTGGCCCACAAGCCCGAGCAGGTGTCTGTAGCCGACATCGTGGTGGCGGTAGAAAACCACAAGCCTGGCGAGGAGGCCGCGCCAGCCGCGCACGTATCGTCGCAGATGGTGTCCATGACCGGATCGCTCTGGACGGCGTTCAATGCGCGGGTGCTGGAATACCTCCAGTCCGTTACGCTGCGCGATCTCGTGGCCGAGCAGCAGGCACGGGCGTGCGGGTCGAGTCGCCGGTGGTGGCGCGGGCAAAACTGGCGCGCCGTCCTGCGCCGCTGATGGCACGTGCTGGCGTGCCCAATTCGGTCTTTGCGTTGGGTGCCATGCCGGCCCTGGCCCGCAAATGAAACTGTGTGCGGCGACCTGGTCGCCGCCTGCCGGCTGAAAGCCCAGAGGCCGGCCCCAGGGCGTGTGGCCTACAACTGCCGGGCGAGCTGCTTGATGCCGCGGATCAGCATCTCCACCGAGATGGCAACCAGGATCAGCCCCATCAGGCGCTCAAAAGCCATCACCACGCGCTCGCCTACCAGGCGCTGGATGCGTTCGGCCAGCAGCAGCACCACGGCGCACACCGCCATGGTCACGCACAGTGCGGCCACCCATTCCAGTCGCCGCTCGGGCGCCTGGGCAACCAGCAGCATCACGGTGGCCATGGCCGAGGGGCCCGCCAGCGCGGGGATGGCCAGGGGCACGATCAGCGGCTCACCCGGCAGTTCGGTCTGAGGCCCGGAGTCGGGCGGAAAGATCATGCGCAGCGCGATCAGAAACAACACGACCGCACCCGCTATCTGCAGCGACAGATCGCTCAGGTTCATCACCTGCAAAAACTGCGCGCCAAAGAACAGAAATACCAACAGCAGCGCAAAGGCGATCAGCACCTCGCGCAGGATCACCCGCGCCCGGCGCTCGGGCGCCACGCCGCGCAGGGCGTTGGCAAAGATGGGGATGTTGCCCAGCGGATCGGTGATCAGCAGCAGCAGGATGGTGGCGGACGCAAAGGTGTAGCTCACGCCGCGTACACCGTGTCCAGCGAGCGAAAGCCCTTGATCTCTATCGGGTTGCCGCTCGGGTCATGAAAGAACATCGTCCACTGCTCGCCGGGCTGGCCTTCAAAGCGCACCTGGGGCTCGAGCACAAAGGCGGTGCCCGCAGCCTTGAGGCGCGCAGCCAGCGCCTGCCAGTCGGGTAACTCCAGAATGGCGCCGAAATGCGGCATGGGCACCAGGTGGTCGCCCACATGCCCGGTGCGGGCACTGGCAAACGGCGTGCCCAGGTGCAAGGAGATCTGGTGGCCGAAGAAGTCGAAGTCCACCCAGGTGTCGGTGCTTCGGCCTTCTTGGCATCCCAGCACGCCGCCATAGAAGCGGCGGGCGGCATCCAGGTCGGTGACGTGAAAGGCGAGGTGAAAGAGGCTGCGCATGCCACAAAGGATAGCAGCCAAGGGCCCCGCCTGGGCAGGCCGATGGGAGCCCGCAGCGGTCAGGCCATGGATGGATCGGCCGCCATGTTGTCAAACTTCTTGAAGTACTGGCGTGCCATCGCCACCAGCTGTGCGTCCGTGGGGTGGTCTGCGGCCACCGAGTCCACCACTGCGTCGGCCACGGCGGCATGGTGCTTGGCGCACCAGTCGCGGAACTGGTTGCGCACCAGGCCGGGCCTGCCAGCAGCACTTCGCGCGTGTTCGACAGCGCCTGTGCGATATCGGTAAAGAACGGGCCCAGGTCTTCTGCCTTGCCCTGGTGCTTGTGGTGGCTGCGGGATTTGATGCGCTGGGCTTCGGTATGTTCGCGGTCGAACATCACTACGTGGGCTTCAGACTGGTCCAACCAGACAACGGCGTGAAAAGTGCTCATCAGAAGGCTTTCTTGGGGTTGAAAATATGGAAAAACAAAGATCGCTCAGGCCACCCGGCGGTGTTGCTCGGCCTTTTCCTGGCAGTGCACGCAGCGCGCAGCCTCGGGGGTGGCGTGCAGCCGGGCTGCGGCAATGTGGGTGCCGCAGTCCGTGCACTCGCCATAGGTGCCGGCCTCAATGCGTGCCAGAGCTGCGTCGACGGCGGCGAGATGGGCTGTTTCACGCTCGTCCAGCGCAAACTCCAGCTCGCGTTCGGTGGCCAGTTGGGCGCGCGGATCTTCCGGCTGGCCAAAATGGTCTGCGGCCGCCTCGGCCCGGCCGATGACGCCACCGCGCTGCTCGGCCAACTGTTCCAGCAGTGCGGATTTCTGTGCGAGCAGTTGCTGGCGGAAGGGGGCGGCTTGGGTCATGTCCATGCGATGTTTCCTTGGGGCTGATTGAACACTTTCATGTTGCGCCCGAGGGGTTGGCCCTGCGTTGACCAAAGTCAAAGAGTGGTGGCGCGGCCGTACCTGCCGGCCGCCCCTGGCTTTGGTTCCGATGGGCCCTTTGGCAGAACGCCGCCCGTTCAGCGCTTGGGTCGGCGCGCCAGCATTTCGGCGGTGCTGGCCTTGCGGTCTGCGTTCACGCGCTGCACATGGGGGCGCTCGCCCATGCGCGTGAGGTACTCGCGCACCGGCAGGTTGGCCAGGAAGTCGCGGCCATAAATGATTTTGGTGGCCGAACTGATGAGCGGCAGGTGCACGATGGCGGCGCAGTCGGCCAGGGTGAAGCTGTCGCCCGCCACATAGGGGCTGAATTGGGCCAGCTGACCGAAGGCGGCGATGTTCTTCTCCAGCTGCGTGCCCACCTTCTCGCGGGTCGATTCGCTCACCGTGCCGCCAAAGAAGGCCTGGGGGTACAGGTTGCGCGCCACCAGCTCCAGGTGCAGTTCCAGAAAGGTGATCAGCTCGCGCACCTTGGCGGCGGCAAACGGGTCGGCTGGCAGCAAGGGTGGCAGGGGATGGGCGGCTTCGATGTAGTCAACCATCACCGCCGACTCGCACAGCGTGCCCTGGGGCGTGCGCAGGTAGGGCACCTTTCCGAGCGGCGTGGCGCTGGGGTCGGTCTCGCCCACCCAGGCCGTTTCTTCGGTGAAAGGCAGGCCTTTTTCGAGCAGGGCGAGCTTGACCTTGTTGTAGTAGTTGCTGGCTGAAAAGCCGCAGAGTGTCAGCATGGGGATGTCTCCGTTGTTGTGGGCTGGCAAAGTGCACATCGTAAGAGGGTGCCAGGGCAAAGCACCGTCGCGCAGATGACGGTGGTCAAGGGCATGGCGGGATGGCGGCCTACAATCAGCGCCTTCATGCCGACCGCCATGCAAACCCTTCGCCACTTTCGCTGGCTTGCCCGCCTCGTGCTGGCGTGGTTTGTGTTGTCCATCGGCGTGGCAGTGGCGTCGCCCCTGGTCAACCCGCAGGCCATGGAGCTGATCTGCTCGGGCTCGGGCGCCATCAAGCTGGTGGTCAAGACCGACGATGGCGCCAAGGAAATGCCCAGCCACACGCTGGACTGCCCGCTTTGCGCGCAGGTGGGCGCTCCGCCTCCCGTGTCGCTGGCCCAGCTGCCTGTGGTCCACCCCCTTGCGCATGCCCTGCGCCCCATTCCTGCCGCGCACATTGCTGCGCGCACCGCCGCTCCGCTGCCACCGCGCGGGCCGCCTGCATTCTCCTGAATTCGCTATTTGTTTGATAGCTGTTGGCGCTTTGTGGATAAGCGCTAGTGGCCTTTCTGGCTTGAAATTCAGGAGTTCCCATGCGCAAAAGCCGCAGGGCGCTGGCCGTGGCCAGTGCCTTTCCCCTCGCACTCTGCACGGGTGTTTCCGCGTACGCCCAGACCGCCGACATCGCCAACGCCCCCGTCAAGGAGTTGGGCGTGGTCACCATCAGCGGCGGCCAGCCCACCTCGCTGCCCACGCAGATCCCCACCACCATCGAGGGTGTTACGCGCGAGCAGATCGAGCATGCGATCAACGCCACCGACAGCGAAGACGCCCTCAAATACCTGCCCAGCCTGCTGGTGCGCAAGCGCTACATCGGCGACTACAACCACGCCGTGTTGTCCACGCGCGCCTCGGGCACGGGCAACCCGGCGCGCTCCATGGTGTTTGCCGATGGCATTTTGCTGAGCAACTACCTGGGCAACGGCCCCACCAACGCGCCGCGCTGGATGCTGGTCACGCCCGAAGAGATCGAGCGCGTGGATGTGCTCTACGGCCCGTTTTCGGCCGCGTACGCGGGCAACTCGGTGGGCGCAGTGGTGGACTACGTCACGCGCATGCCGACCAAGTTTGAAGCCCATGGGCAGGTCAGCGTCCAGCACCAGCCGTTTGACCTGTACGACACCAACGCCACCTACGGGGGCAAGCAGGTGAGTGCATCCGTGGGCAACAAGCAGGGTGACTTGTCGTGGTTCCTCAACTTCAATAAGACCTACAGCGAAGGCCAGCCGCTCACTTTCCCCACGCGCCTGGTGTCCGCCGGCACCGTGGGCAACGCTGGCACGCCAGTCACGGGCGCGGTGCCGGGCAACAACCGCAGCAACCAGCCCTGGTACCTGTTGGGCACGGCCACGCAGTACCACACGCAGCAAGACCACATCAAGGCCAAGCTCGCTTACGACTTTTCGCCCACCTTGCGCGCGGCCTACACCTTGGGCTGGTGGCACAACGCATCCGAGGGGCGCCCCGCCAGCTACCTGCGCGATGCCCATGGCAATGCGGTCTACGGCGGCACGGTGAACATCAACGGCCGCTCGTTTGCTCTGGCGCCCACCGATTTCAATGGGTCCAACGAGAACCTCACGCATTTCATGCACGGGCTCTCGGTCAAGAGCCACACACTAGGTGTGTTCGACTGGGAGGTGGCCGCCAGCCTGTACGACTACCAGACCGACACCCTGCGTGCCGCCACGGTGGCGATGCCCGCCGCTTTGAGTGGCGACGCGGGCCGCATAGTCAACAGCAAAGGCACGGGCTGGAACACGCTGGCCGCCAAAGGCACCTGGCGGCCGGATGGGGTGAATGGCGCGCACATCGTGGACTTTGGCCTGCAGCGCGACAGCTACCAGCTGCGCACGGTGGAGAACGCCACCAGTAACTGGATCAACGGCGCGGCGGGAGCGCGCAACCAGGCCTTCAAGGGCGACACACAACTACTGGGCCTGTGGGCGCAAGACACCTGGAAGTTCGCGCCAAAGTGGAAAGCCGCGCTCGGCGCCCGCGCCGAGCGCTGGAGCGCCAGCAACGGCCAGACCGGCAACGCCACCACCACGCTGAGCCACCCCGAGCGCAACGAAACCTACCTCTCGCCCAAGGCCGCCGTGGCCTACCAGGCCAGCGAACTGTGGGTGCTCAAGGCCTCCACCGGCCGCGCGGTGCGCATGCCCACCGTGGCCGAGCTGTACCAGGGCGGCATCAGCGGCAGCGGCACGCTCATCAACAACGACCCGAACCTGAAACCCGAAAAGAGCTGGACCACCGAACTGACGGCCGAGCGGGACATGGGCAATGGGCTGCTGCGCCTGACTGCGTTTTTCGAACGCACCAAGGACGCGCTGTATTCGCAGACCAATGTGCTCGTCACGCCCAACGTCACCAACGTGCAGAACGTGGACGCCATCCGCACCCATGGCATCGAGCTGGCCTACCTGGCCGCCAACGTCTTTGTGCGCGGGCTGGAGCTGGGCAGCAGCCTGACCTGGACCCATTCCAGGATCACGACGAACGACAAGTTCCCTGCCAGCGTGGGCCGATGGCAGCCGCGCGTCCCCGAGTGGCGCGCCAGCGCCGTGGCCACCTACCGGCCCGATGCCACATGGTCCTACACCCTGGGCGCGCGCTACAGCGGCAAGCAGTACAGCACGCTGGACAACAGCGACCCCAATGGCTTTGCCTACCAGGGCGCCAGCCGCTACTTCACCACCGATGTGCGCGTGCGCTACCAGATCAGCAAGCAGGTCAGCGCGGCGGTGGGCATCGACAACCTCAACAACTACCAGTTCTGGAATTTCCACCCCTACCCACAGCGAACCTACATGGCCGAGCTGAAGTGGGCCCCCTGACCTGGCAACCAACCACCCCACATCGCCATGAAAACTATCAAAACAATAGCTGTTTGCGCTTTATTGACAAGCGCTACCGGCCTGTTTAATACTGCAAACGCCCACGTCACGCTGGAGTACCAGGTGGCCAACGCGGGCAGTGGCTACAAGGCCACGTTCCGCGTAGGCCACGGCTGTGGCGAGTCGCCCACGCGCGAGATCGCCGTGACCCTGCCGTCCGGCGTGCAGGGCGCCAAGCCCATGCCCAAGGCCGGGTGGACCATCGCCATCGAGCGCGAGGCGCTCGCCGCGCCGCGCACCGACCACGGCAAGCGCATCACCGACGAAGTGCGCCGCATCCGCTGGACGGCCAACACCCCGGCCGATGCGCTGCCCAACGCCCCTTACGATGAATTTGTGCTGCAGGCGCGCCTGCCCGCGCAGGCCGGTGTCCTCTACTGGCCGGTGGCGCAGGTCTGCGAGCAAGGCCGGGTGGACTGGGCCGAGCTGCCTGGCGCCAGCCGCAAGCCGGACGACCTGAAATTTCCCGCACCCGTGCTGGAGCTGATGCCAGCGGCCGGCGGCCACGCGCATTGATCCCTCACTTGTTCATTTTTTAACCCCAGGAGAACTCCATGACACTGCACCGCATCACCCGTTCCGCACTCTTCGCCCTTGCCCTGCTTGCCGGACAGGCCCATGCCCAGGCCACCGCCCCCGTGGCGGTGGAGGGCGCCTGGGCGCGCGCCAGCGTGCAAGGCCAGAAGGCCACGGGCGCCTTCATGCGCCTCACGGCCAAGGAGGGCGCGCGCCTGGTGCGCGTCGAGTCGCCCGCCGCAGGCGTGGCCGAAGTGCATGAGATGAAGATGGAAGGCGACATCATGAAGATGCGCGCCGTGCCGGGGCTTGACCTGCCCGCCGGCAAGACCGTGGAGCTCAAGCCCGGTGGCTACCACGTCATGCTGCTGGACCTGAAGGCGCCGCTGGCCAAGGGCTCTAGCGTGCCCCTGACCCTGGTGTTCCAGGACGCCAAGGGCGCCGAAACGCAGCTGCCGCTGCAACTGCCGGTGAGCACGCAGGCGCCCGGCGCAGCGGCCGCAGACATGGGCCACGGCGCCGCGCACGGGCAAAAACACTGAGCGCCGGGGGCTTCCCGGGACGCAAGACATTGGAGTAAGCTGCGTGATCCACCTTTTGCGGAGCGGCCATGAGCGACACATCCAACTTCGGTTTCGGCAAATTCGTCCCCGGCTTTGACTTTCTGCAAAGCCTGGCCAAAGGGGCCTCCAGCAGCATTCCCCAGTTGCCGAGCCTGTCGAACTGGGTGGCGCCCACCCTCAGTGTCGAAGAGCTGGAAAAGCGCATCGACGAACTCAAGGCCGTGCAGTTCTGGCTGGAGCAGAACTCGCGCGCCCTGACCGCCACCGTTCAGGCGCTGGAGGTGCAGAAGATGACGCTGGCCACGCTCAAGGGCATGAACTTCAGCATGGGTGACGTGGCCAACGCTTTCAAGCTCAAGGCGGCCGACACCGTCAAGAGCAGCCTGGACAAGGCGGCTGAAAGCTTTGCCGGCCGGTCTGCGGCAACCGCACCAGCCACCCCCGCGCCGGCTGCCGCTGCGCCGCAACCCGCAGAACCGGCCAAGCCCGCGGCGGCCGACGGCGACCAGGCCCCCAAGGCGCCCGAAGCCAGCGTGGTGGACCCCATGCAATGGTGGGGCGCGCTGACCAGCCAGTTCCAGCAGATCGCGGCCAACGCGCTGAAAGACGCCGCCAAGCAGACCGCTGCCATCGACACCACCAAGACCATGGCCACCGAGGCCATCAAGACGGCTACCGACATGGCCAGCCAGTTTGCCGCCAAGGGCATGCAGGCGGTGCAGGGAGCTCAGCGCACCGCCGCCGGCGCGGCCAAGACAGCCGCTGCCAAAAAGCCTGCCGCCAAGAAGGCGTCCACCAAATCTGCGGCCAAGCCTGCCGCCAAGAAAGCCACGGTCCGCCGCGCACCGCGCAAGCCAGCAGGCTGAGGGTCTGGCCTGGCGGTGCTGCAACCTGCGTCCGCCACAGCCTGTGAGATCACACCATGAAACTATTTCCCACCGGCCATGCCACCCACCCCCAATGGCGCATGGCCGCCGCTCTGGTACTGGCGCAGTTGCGCGCCCAGATGGCGCTGCCCGAGTACGCGTCCGCTCCCACGCTGGGCCTGCTCTACATCACCGACCACTACGCGGGCGAGGCGCAGGCGCTGTTCGACTACCTGAGCGGCGAGCTGCCCGAAGTGACCGACTGGAGCGGCACCGTGGGCGTGGGCGTATCGGCCAACAACGCCGAGTATTTTGACGAGCCCGCGCTGTCGCTGATGCTGCTGGACATCCCGGCCGACCAGTACCGCGTGTTCTCGGGCGTGGCACCGTTGCCGCGCAACCCGGCCAGTGGGTTCGAGGCCTACACCGCACTCGTGCACGCCGATGGCCACACCGCCGAACTGGCGGAGCTACTGGAGGAAATGGCCGCGCGCACCACCACGGGTTACCTGTTTGGCGGGCTCAGCGCCAGCCGCGGTGCCAGCGTGCAGTTTGCCGTGGGCGGCAATGGCAACATCGCGGGTCACGGGGCGGCGGGTGGTGTGTTTGACGGTGGCCTGTCGGGCGTGGCATTTGGGCCCGGCGTGGCGCTGCTGTCACGGGTCACGCAGGGATGCCAGCCGGTGGGACGCCTGCACACCGTCACCGCCGCGCACGAGAACGTGGTGCTGCAGCTCGATGGCGAACCCGCGCTCGACGTGCTGTTGTCCACGCTCGATGTATCGCTGGACGGCGATGCGCAGGCGGCGCTGCGCAAGGTGCGGGCCACGCTGGCGGGCCTGGTGGATGCCGGCGAACAGCCCCAGGGGGCGCAGCGCACCGGCCACTTTGGTACCGACACGCGTGTCCGCCATATCGTGGGTCTCGATGGCGCGCGCCGGGGTGTGGCGCTGGCCGACCATGTCGAGCCAGGCATGCACCTGGCGTTTTGCCAGCGCAACGTGGCTGCAGCCCGCGCCGACCTGATGCGCATCTGCGCCGAAATCCGCGAAGAACTGTCGCCCGAAGCGCTGGAGCCGGCACCGCTGGCCAGCGCAGCGCAGGGGGATCGGCGCCCGGCGCCTGGTAGCGTGGGGCTGCCGGCGGCAGCACACCGGCCCGGCCCATCCGGGGCGCCATCTACGTGAGCTGCTCCGGCCGTGGCGGCCCGCACTTTGGCGGGCCGAGTGCCGAGCTGCAAATCGTGCGGCATGCGCTGGGTGATGTGCCTTTGGTGGGATTTTTCGCGGGCGGCGAAATCGCGCACCACCACCTGTACGGCTATACCGGCGTGCTGACGGTGTTCATCTGAACGCAGGCGGCCGCGCGGCGTGGGGCGGGCCGCGCGGCGGCGCCCGCCTGGGCCCTGCTGTTCAGGCCTTGTGCGTGCTGGCGACGGGCAGCAATCCGGATGGCGTGTGGCGCGGCATGCCGGTGAACGCAAAGTCCAGCTCGGGCGCCAGGCCGCTCACGATGCGCGCAATCGATTTACCCGAGCCGCAGGCGTGTGTCCAGCCCAGCGTGCCGTGGCCGGTGTTGAGGAACAGGTTGCCCACTTTGGTTTTGCCGATCAGCGGCACGTTGCTGGGCGTGGCCGGGCGCAGGCCGGTCCAGAACTGGGCCTGGCTCGCGTCGCCCGCGCCGGGGAAGAGCTGCTCCACGCGGCGCACGATGGCGTCGCAGCGCACCTGGTTGAGGTTGCGGTCGTAGCCGTTGAGTTCGGCCGTACCGGCGATGCGCAAACGGTCCCCGCCACGCTCGCTGGTGTAGCGCGAGAACACGAGCTTGAACTCGTCGTCCGTCAGGCTCACCTGGTGCGCCATGCGGGCGTCCTTGACCGGCATGGTCACCGAATAGCCCTTGGCCGGATAGATGGGCAGGCGAATGCCCAGCGGCTGCGCCAGCAGCGGGCTGAACGAGCCCATGGCCAGCACGAAGGCATCGCCACGCACGCGCTCGAAGCGGCCCTCGGCGTTGGTCACCTCTACATGGTCGATGGCATCACCCACCTCGCGCAGCGCCGTGATGTGGTGCCCCATGCGGAACTGTACGCCGGCTGCCTCGCAGAGCTTGGCCAGCTCGCGGGTGAACTGGTTGGCATCACCCGATTCGTCTTCGGCCGTAAAGGTAGCGCCGGCCAGCTGCGGGCGGATGTGGGCGAGGGCGGGCTCGATGCGCACGGCTTCGTCGGCGCTGATCACCTGGCGCTCGCAGCCCAGCGCGCGCATCTGCTCCGCGGGGGTCAGGGCGCCGTCGAACTCCTTGGCGTTGGTATAGAAGTGCAGGATGCCCTGCGTGCGCTGGTCGTATGCAATGCCGGTGGCCGCGCGCAGCTGCTGCAACGTGTCGCGGCTGTAGGTGCCCAGGCGCACGATCTGCTCGATGTTGTGGCGCGTGCGCGCCGGGGTGCAGTTGCGCAGGAACGACAGACCCCACAGCCACTGGCGCATGTCGGCGCGGATGCGAAACAGCAGTGGCGCATCTTCCTGGCCCAGCCACTGCAGCACCTTCAGCGGCGCGCTGGGGTTGGCCCAGGGCTCGGCGTGGCTCACCGAAATCTGCCCGCCGTTGGCAAAGCTGGTTTCGGCGCCGGGCGCGCCCTGGCGGTCGATGACGGTGACCTCATGGCCAAGCTGTTGCAGGAAATAAGCCGAAGTCACGCCGAGCAAGCCGGCGCCCAAAACGATCACGCGCATGATTTCTAAAGCCTTTCTGGGCTCTGGCGCTTAATGAACGTGCGTTGATAGCTATTTTTTAAATAGCAATCGAATGGCGCGCGTCCGCCAAGCTGCCGCTCCCCCTGTCCTTGGTACCTGAGAGATTCACCGCGCCGCCCAACTGGCGCGCGGTTTGCTCCTTCGGTGCGCCACGGTGGTGGCGGCTCTCCAGACGGCTTTGATGAATGGTGCAGTACGGGACCTGAGCGTGTATGGGAGTTTGCGCCTTCGGTGCAGCGGCGCCCTTGCGGGCCGCCGTGCTCTCCTGCGGGAGTCATTCTCGCGCCGCTGCCGCGCCCGCGGTGCGCTTATGGATGGTGATCCCTGCTAATGGAACCCGGGTTACGGATGCACGGCTTCGCCGAGGTTCAGCATCAGCCGGTTGGCCCAGGCAAAAAGCGCCGCCGCGTGCACGGTGTCGAGGATCTCCAGGTCGGACAGGCCGGCTGCACGCAGCGGCGCCAGATCCGCTGCTCCCACGGCGCCGGGCGCGCGCGTGAGGACGGCGCTGGCGTGCGCAATGGCGCGCTCGCGCGCGTTGGTGCCGGCGGTGTCGGGGTCGGTGAAGATCTGCGCAATCACATCGTTGCGCTTGGCCAGTTGCTCAAAGCGCTGGGCGTGGACGGACGCGCAGTACACACAGCCGTTGATGCGCGAGACCACGGTGGTGGCGATCTCGCGCTCGGCCCGCGGCAGGCCGCCGGGCGCGTACATGATGGCGTTGAAGGCCTCGGAGCGCTCGGCCAGTACGCGCGGCTGGTGCGCCAGCAGCAGGTAGAAGTCCGAACTGCGGGCCTTGGGGTGGCTGGCGTCCAGCACGGCGTTTTGTTCGGGCGTGGCGGTGGCCGGGTCCAGCACGGGCAACCAGGCGCTCCAGCCCAGGGTTTCGCTGGTGTAGCCGTTCAGGCGCAGCGGCTCGCCGGGGGCGGGCAGGTTGGCCGGGTGAACGAAGGGTGCCTCGGGCGCTGCAGGCGAGGCCGCTTGCGCGGGTGCGCCGCCTGCTGCGCCCAGCGCCGCCAGCGCACCCACACCGGCCAGCACGCGGGCCTGGTAGGCCGCAAAGCCGATCAGCTGCGCCAGCAGCACCACATCGCCCGTGGGCAGGCCCGCCTGCTGCAGCGCCTGCAAGGCCTGGCGGTCGGCCGCTGCGGGGTTGGTGGCCAGAAGCTGCGTGAAGTGCGCGATGGCTTGCCAGCGCGCAGTCTCGGCGGGTGCCGCAGGGTGCTGCGCGCGGGCGGCGTAGTGCGCTGCCAGCGCGGGCAGGCCGCTGACCCGCGCCACGGCCTGCGCCACGCCCACGCGCTCGGCCAGAGTCAGGCCGGTGTCCGGCAATGCGGGCGTCAGCAGCAGGTCTTCGCAAATCTGTGTGGCGGTGATGGCCTTGGCGCGCTGCACACGCGCGGCCTGCACATGCGCCGTTGCCGGGATGAGGGTGGCGATGGTGTCGGTGGTCATGTGTTTTCTTGTGGGTGGGTTGCAGCACCCGGGGTGGTGGTGTGGGGCCCGGTGCCTGGCAGCACGCGGCTGGGCGTGTGGGCGGGCGTCCATTCCTCGCCCGTCAGTTCGGGCTCGGCGTAGGCCTGCAGGGTGGCAAAGTGGTGTTCCACATCGTCGCGGTAGAACAGGCTGGCCAGACCGGTGGCCAGACGGCGCGCGCCATCGCTGATGGCCGGGATGTCGCCCGACACCGTGCCGTGCGACAGCGCTGCCGGGTAGCAAAAGCAGTGGATGCGCTCCAGCCCCGGGCAGGCGCCGGGCGCGGTGGGCTGGAACTCGAACACCGGCCCCAGGTCGGGCGAGTCGCTCAGCTCGCGGTCTTCATCGCCCAGTGGCGGCTGGTAGCGCTGGCCCCAGGTGCGCACCTGGCCCGCAAAGGCGGCGAATTCGGGCTTGCGCGCCCAGTTGATCTCAAAGCCCGTGGCCAGAATGAGGAAGTCGAACGCGAAAACGCCTTGCGTGGTGGCCACCTGCAGGCCCGCGCCCTGTGCGCGCACCGACTGCACGGCGCAGTCGAAGTGAAAGAACGCGTTGGGGTGGCGCGACACGCGCAGCGTGCTGCCTTGCGGCGGCGGCACCTGCTGCGCATTGATGTAGTGGCGGATGCGCCATTTCCAGGCATCGGGCAGGTCGGCATGGCCCTGGGTGAGGCCGGGCACGCCCGAGCCCTTGGACTTGTTGATGCGTGGCATTTCGCTGCGCCGCGCGATCAGGTCCACGCTGGCGGCGCCGCACTCCAGCGCCGTGCCCGCGCTGTCCATGGCCGACGAGCCCACGCCGATCACACCCACGCGCAGGCCGCGCAGGCGCTCGTAGTCCAGCATGTCGGACGAATGCGCCCAGCGGCTGCGCTCCACGCCCTGCATGAAGGCCGGAATCTGCGGGCCGCCCAGACCGTCGCGGCCCGTGGCCAGCACCACGCGGCGGGCCAACCAGGTGGTGCCGGGCGCGCCGGAAACCGATACATCCACCTCGACCTGGCCATCGCCGCGCGGGCGCACGGCCGTCACGGCATGGCCGTTGCGCACATCGGCCTGCGTGACGCGGCGGTACCAGCGCAGGTAGTCCATCCACTGCAGGCGCGGAATCTTGTCCAGTGCCTCCCAGGCCGCATCGCCCCATTGCGCCTCGAACCAGGCACGGAAGGTGAGCGAGGGCAGGCCCAGGGCAGGGCCGGTCAGCTCCTTGGGTGAGCGCAGGGTTTCCATGCGCGCGGTGGTGGCCCAGGGGCCTTCCAGGTCGCGCGCTGCGCGGTCGAGCAGCACGGCGGCAATGCCCTGCTGCGCCAGCGCCATGCTGGCTGCCAGGCCTGCCTGCCCGGCGCCGATGATGAGCACATCGTGCACCGGCTGGCCCGCGTGGCTGCGCGGCGCAACCCAGGCGCGGGCGCGCCAGTTGAGCGTGAGCAGGTCGTGCTCCAGGCGCTGCTCCAGCGCGGCCAGACCGGTGGGTGTGTGCGATTGGGTGGTGGACATGGTGCCGCGTCAGTCGATGCTGATTTTGGCGTCCTTCACCACCTGGGTCCACTTGGCGCGGTCGGTGTGCACCGTCTTGCGAAACTGCTCGGGCGTTTCCAGGCGCACGGTGTTGCCATTGGATTCGAAGCGCGTGCGCACCTCGGGCAGTTCCAGCACTTCGCGCAGGGCGGTGTTGAGCTTTTTCACAATGGCTGCATCCGTGCCCTTGGGCGCAAAGATGCCGAACCAGATCGAGCTGTCAAAACCCTTGGTGCCCGGCAGGCCGCTGGAGGCGATGGTGGGCACCTCCTTGACCGCGTTCACCGGCTTGGCGGTGGTGACGCCGAGCAGCCGCACCTTGTCGGCCTTGTAGTGCGCCAGCACGGTCTGCACCTGGTTCATGATGCAGCAGGTTTCGCCGCGCAGCACCGATGCAATGGCCTCGGGGCCGCCCTTGTAGGGCACATGCACCATGTTCAGGCCCAAGCGGGCATTGAACTCGGCAAAGGCCATGTGGGTGCCGGCGCCGTTGCCGGTGGAGGCAAAGTTGTACTTGCCCGGGTTGGCCTTGACCAGTTCCACGAACTCCTTGAGCGTCTTCACGTCGATGACGGCGGGGTTGATGGTCAGCACGTTGGAGACATCGATCAGCGGCGCCACGGGCACGAAGTCGTCTTCCACATCGAACGGCAGTTTCTTGTAGAGCGCCGCATTGCTGCCATGCGTGGCCGCCGTGCCGAAGGCCAGCGTGTAGCCATCGGGCTTGGCGCGGGCCACGTATTCGCTGGCGATGTTGCCGGCGGCGCCCGACTTGTAATCAATGATCACCGG
This sequence comes from Acidovorax carolinensis, assembly GCF_002157145.1. Taxonomy (NCBI): domain Bacteria; kingdom Pseudomonadati; phylum Pseudomonadota; class Betaproteobacteria; order Burkholderiales; family Comamonadaceae; genus Acidovorax; species Acidovorax carolinensis. The sequence continues at coordinate 3,698,078 of NZ_CP021361.1, read as the reverse complement.
CTGGCCCAGGCGCTGGGCCAGGGGCTCCTGCACGGCGCGGGCTATCACGTCAACGCCCGAGCCCGCCGGAAAGCCCAGGATCAAGGTGACCGGTTGCTGGGGCCAGGCGACGGGATCGGCCGCCTGAACGCCTGTGGCGGCCAGCCAGGACGAGCAGGCGAGCGCAACGGCGGGGAGCCAGCGGGTGGAGAGCAAAGCACGCATGGGAAATCCTTGAGGGTGGGGTGTTGGGTGGGATGCGCCATTGTCGGAAAGTCATCATGTGCACCGCCGTATATGCATATATGGTTTGTGCCGCGCGGGCTCTGCCAACACCGCTGTGCGCGGGGGCTTGCGCCGGTCTGCTGCCCATAATCCGGCGACGGCCATCGTTGCCACCCTGCCGTATTGCTTGAAGAGGAAACCCCATGCCCGACACCGCTTTCGATCCCTTTGCCAGCGCGGCCTTGCTCACCATGGCGCGCCAGGGGCGCATGCCCCGGCCGCTGGATTTGCCCGCAGCGCTGCGCCCGATGGATGCGGCCCAGGCCTATGCCGTGCAGGACGTCGTGGTGCGCGAGCGTGGCGAGATCGTGGGCTGGAAGGTAGGCGCTGCGTCGCCCCAGGCGCTGCCCGCGCGCGCGGCACTCACGCATGACTCGGTGTGAATTGCGCCGGCCGGGCAGCCCGTGCGCCTGCCTGCCGCCGGCTTTGCCGTGATGGGGGTCGAGGCCGAGCTGGTGTACGAGCTGGGCGCTGACCTGCCCGAGCGCGCCACGCCCTACAGCGCGGCCGAGGTGCTGGCGGCCACGGTTTCGGTGCGTGCCGCCATCGAGGTGTGCGACACACGCTATGCCGCCTGGGCGCAGCAGGGCGAGTGGAGCCGCCTGGCCGATCAGGCCTGCCATGGTGCACTCATCGTGGGTTCGGGCACGACCGATGTGGCTGCGGTGCAGCCCCTGGCACAAGGCGTGACCCTGTCGGTGAACGGTGCGGTGGCCGTGCAGCACGCCGCTTGGGGCAACCCGGCGGGCGACCCGTTGCGGCTGCTGGCCTGGCTGGCCAACGAAGGCGCGCGCAGCCTGGGCGGGCTGCGCGCGGGCCAGTGGGTAACCACGGGCTCGTGCACCGGCACCGTGCTGGTGGCGCCGGGCGCGGTGGTGGTGGCCGACTTTCCAGGCCTGGGCCGCGCCGAACTTCAACTGGGCTGAACTGCAGCGCGACGCGCGGGCGACGGGTGCTGGCGTCAGTTGCGGCGCGGGTTGTCGGGCTGGCGGTCATGGCGGTTGGGCACGCCATCGCCATCGCGATCCCGGTCGTAGCGGTTGGCCACGCCATCCCGGTCGCGGTCCCAGCCGCCGCGCTGCATGTCCCAGCGCCCGTCATGCTCCACCCAGCGGGGTTCGCGGTAGTGGTAGCCGGGGCGGGCTTTCACCCAGTAGCCCTGCATCCACACATGGCGGTGGCCACGCCATTCCCAATGGCCCGGCACCCAGGCCATGCCGCGCCGGTGGCGAGGCACTGCTTCATAGCGTGGGGGCGGTGGGGCCTGGTATTGCGCCATCACCGGGGCGGGGCGCTGGTAATGGGGGCTGCCCGACTGGATGACGACGGTGGCGCCGACCTGTGCGTGCGCCGCCGTGAGGGCGCTCAGCGACAGCAGGGCGATGGAAGCGGCGGCGAGGGCAATGCGTGCCATGGTGTTCTCCTCAGATGTGATTCCGTGTGGAACCGGGAGCCTTGATCGTGGGGGCGCTGCGTCAAGCGCATGTAGGCGCTGTGCGAAGTGTTGTGAAGTTGTGTTTCAGGGCGCCGGCACGCACGCACCCTGCAACCCGGTGACTGCGCAGTTTTCAAGCCATTTTGGCCTGTAGCGCCCTACAGGTATGCGCCATGTGCTATCAAAATTGAATGAATGGTGGCGAGCAACTTTGGTTAACGCCGCATGCCCGCAAACGCCTCAAACTCCCAGCTGCGCAGGGCCAGCAGCAGCGTGTAGCCCTCGCGTTCGCTTTCGGGCAGCTTCTGGTCGGCCAGATGCTGCTGGGCAAAGTCGTGCGCCACGCGCTGCATGCGTTCCATGAAGGCCGGGGCCAGGCTGCGGCTGATGGCGCCGTGCACCAGCAGCACGCCTTCGCCCGGGCCATCGAAGCCACCCGCAAAGTAGTCGAGCAGGGCGTGCTCGCGAAAGTAGTTCATCACCGGGCCATGCGGGCGCCAGCGGAAGGTCTTGGCGAGCTTGAGGCGGTAGCGGTTGAACGGGCGCAGCTCGATGATGCCGATGCGGTCGAGCTGCGCGAGGTATTGGATGCCCTCGGCCTCGGTCAGGCGGTAGGTGGTGGTCACCTGTTCCAGCGTCCACTGGCTCAGCACGCAAATCGCCATCAGCAGCAGCTTTTTGTCGGCCACCACGGCTTTTTCCTGCTCTTGCGTCAGCTCTTTGAGCAAGGGCTGCGCATCGGCCACGCGCCGGGCCAGGTCGGCAAAGTCCAGCGCCAGGGCGCGGCAGATGGCGTCGATGCGCGACAGCGGCATGTCGCCCCTGGCCAGCATGCGCTTCACGCTCGATTCGGCCATGCCCAGGGCTTGCGCCAGGTCGGCGTAGGTCATCTGGGCGGTTTTGAGTTCCTTCTTGAGGGCGGCAACGAGGTCGGCGGTGGTGCTCATGGGTATCAATTATTGATACCTGCGGTGGATTGGGTGGCAGCTCAGGCAACTTTTTGACCGAAAAAGACGGCGCACTGAACACACTGCGCGGCATCGACCACCCTCGGATGCAACGACCATGACCCTCTCTGCACACCCCTCTGACCCGCGCGCCCCGCGCCCCCCGCTGCGCCCGAACCTGTCCCGCGCTGAAGCCGGCCTGCTGCTCGGCATGGCCGCGTTGCTGGCGCTGGCGCTGTTCGGGCCAATGCTGCCTGCCAGCGCTCACCAGCATGCGTTGGCCGACCAGCGGGCGCTGTGGGGCATTCCCTGCGCGCTGGATGTGCTGAGCAACCTGCCGTTTGCCATCGCGGGCCTGTGGGGGCTGGTGGCATTGCGGCGCGTGGCGCCGGGCATGCTCGATGCCCCATCGCGCGCGCTGGCCACCCTCTTCTTTGCGGGGCTGGTGTGCACGGCCGCGGGCTCCGCGCTGTACCACTGGAAGCCGCAGGACGCGGGCCTGCTGTGGGACCGCCTGTGCATGGTGTTGCCGTTTGCCGGCCTGCTGGGGCTGGCTGCGGCCAGCCGCGTGAGCGCGCGGGCCGGTGCGGCGACGGCAGGCGCCGTGTTGCTGGTCGGGCCGCTGGCTGTGCTGTGGTGGTCGCACAGCGGCAACCTGCTGGCCTGGGCCGTGGTGCAGTTGGGTGGCGTGCTGGTGGTGCTGGCCCTGGCCTGTCTGCCGCGCCGCGATGGCGCACTGGCGCTGCACCTGGGCGCCGTGATGGCGCTGTATGCCCTGGCCAAGCTCTTCGAAGCGGCGGACCACCCGGTGTTCGAGGCCACGGGGCAGCTGGTGTCGGGCCACAGCCTCAAGCATGTGCTGGCGGCCGGTGCGGCGTTGCAGGTGTTGGCGGCCCTTGCGGCGCTGCGCCACAGCAGTGCGGCGCACCTGCGGCGCGTCACGGCGTTTGGGCAGAATGGCGCCCACGCCGTGGGTGCCGCACGCGGGCCGCGCGCCTGATGTGCGGGGCATACCAACACACAACACACCCGTCGAAAACGAGGATAAAAAACCCATGCACCCCAAAACCGCCTCCACCCGCGTTGCACCAACGCATGAGGACCCCAACCAGTTCGCCCTGCTGCGCCAGCGCCGCTTTGCGCCGTTCTTCTGGACGCAGTTCTCGGGTGCGGCCAACGACAACCTGTTCAAGTTCGCCTTCACCGTGATGGTGACCTACCAGCTCAGCGTGTCGTGGCTGCCGCCCGCCATGGCGGGGCTGGTGATTGGTGCGCTGTTCATCCTGCCGTTCCTGCTGTTCTCGGCCACCTCGGGGCAGCTGACCGACAAGTTCGACAAGACGCGCATGATCCGTTTCGTGAAGAACCTGGAGATCGCCATCATGCTGGTGGCGGCGGGCGGGTTCATCGCGGGCAACGTGCCGGTGCTGCTGCTGTGCACCTTTTTGATGGGCGTGCATTCCACGCTGTTTGGCCCGGTCAAGTTTGCCTACATGCCGCAGGTGCTCAGCGAGCGCGAGCTTACGGGCGGCAACGGCATGGTGGAAATGGGCACCTTCGTGGCCATCCTGCTGGGCAACGTGGCCGGTGGCCTGCTGGTGGCGCTGCCCGAGAATGGATTGATTGGCGGCCACACCACCGTGGCCGTGGCCTGTGTGGTGCTGGCGTTGCTCGGGCGGGCCGTGGCGCAGTTCATTCCTGCGGTGCCCGCCACCGACCCGCACCTCACCATCAACTGGAACCCCTTTACCGAGACCTGGCGCAACCTGAAGCTGGCGCACCAGAACATCGTGGTGTTCCGCTCGCTGCTGGGCATCAGCTGGATGTGGTTTTTTGGCGCGGTGTTCCTCAGCCAGTTCCCCAGTTTTGCCAAAGAGGTGCTGCACGGCAACGAGCAGGTGGCCTCGCTGCTGCTGGTGGTTTTTTCCATCGGCATTGGCACCGGCTCGCTGCTGTGCGAGGTGCTTTCGCGCCGCCATGTCGAGATCGGCCTGGTGCCGCTGGGCGCCATTGGCATGAGTGTGTTTGCCATCGACCTTTACTTTGCCGCGCGCGGCCTGCCGCCTTCTGATGTGATGGGCCTGGCCGCCTTTGTGGCGCAGCCCGCACACTGGCGCGTGATGGCCGACCTGGCGCTGCTGAGCCTGTTTGCCGGCCTGTACAGCGTGCCCATGTATGCACTGATCCAGATGCGCAGCCAGCCGACGCACCGTGCGCGCATCATCGCGGCCAACAACATCCTGAACGCGCTGTTCATGATCGGCAGCTCGGTCATTGCGGGCGCGTTGCTGGGCGCGGGCTTCACCGTGCCGCAGATCTTTTTGTTCACGGGCATTGCGAACGCGGTGGTGGCGTTCTACATCTTCATGCTGGTGCCCGAATACCTGCTGCGCTTCGTGGCCTGGGTGCTCTCGCGCTGTGTCTACCGCTTCAAGGTGCGGGGCGACGAGCACCTGCCCACCAGCGGCGCCGCCATCCTGGCCTGCAACCATGTGAGCTTTGTCGATGCCGTGCTGCTCATGGCCGCCAGCCCGCGCCCCATCTACTTTGTGATGGACCACCGCATTTTCCGGGTGCCGGTGCTGGGCGCATTGTTCCGCCTGGCCAAGGCGATTCCGATTGCGCCGCAAAAGGAGGACCCGCGCGTGTATGCCGAAGCCTTCGAGCGCGCGGCCCAGGTGCTGCGCGAAGGCGATCTGCTGGCGATCTTTCCCGAAGGCGGTATCACCAAGGATGGGCAACTGCAAGAGTTCAGGGGCGGCATCATGAAGATCATCGAGCGCGCACAGCAAGAGGGTGTCGAGGCGCCCGTGATTCCGATGGCGCTGACCAACCTGTGGGGCTCATTTTTCAGCCGCATCGAGCGCGGCACTGCCATGGTGCGGCCGCTGCGGCGCGGCATGTTCAACCGTGTGGGGCTGAACGTGGGCCAACCACTGGCATCGCGCGAGGTGCAGCCCGCGCTGCTGCGCGAGCGGGTGGCTCGCCTGCTGGGGGCCTGAAGGATGCTATCTGCGCCAGTAGCCGGGCGGGGGCGGTGGCGGCGCCATTGGCGTGGCGTAGCCCGGCCCTTGCGAGCCCGGACTGCTCATCATGCGGCCGTACACGGGAATCTGGTGGCCGCGCGCGTACATGCATTGCACGTAGGCGCTGTCGTAGCCGCGCTGGCTGCCGTAACCGGCGGACTGGGCATTGCTGGAGCCCACCGACGAGCCCATCAGCAGGCCCATGCCGGCGCCCACCGCCGCACCCTCGTGGTTGCCGCCCAGCGCGGCACCCGCCAGGGCGCCGATGGTCGTGCCCACCACCGCGCTGCCGACCGCGTTCTGGTTGATGGCATCGTTGGAGCCACCCACCTGCATGTGCGCGTATTGGCGGCAGTTGACGTCGTCGTACCTGAACTGCTCAAAGCTCTTGGTGCTGCCGGGCAGCACCGTCACGCTGGGGCCGGTGGGCATCATCGTGCAGCCGGTCAAGGCCAGTGCCAGCAGCGGCACGGTTGCGAGGGAAAGGGCTTTCATCATGCTTCCTCAGGTAGGAGATGGGGCAACGGCCAAGCGAGATGGCGATTGCAGTCAGTGGCCGGCATGTGCGTCAGTTGGCCGGTGGCTGGGCCGGCACCTGCAGCCACCCGCCAGGGCACTGGGTTACATACGGGTAATAGCCATCCGGCTGGTTGCAGCGGTACCAGTAGCCCTGTGGCGGCTGCCCGTTGGCGCCCCCGCTGTAGCCTGGGGCATCGCTGCCGCGCTCGATGTACACGGGCGGCTCGGCCGGCACTGCAACCACCGGCGGCGCCCACCCGTAAGGATCGGCGTAGTAGTAAGAAGGGTAGACGGGGCGGTAAACGGGATAAGCGGGATAGCCGAAACCCGGGCCCAGGTAAAGGCCGATGCCGACCCGCGCACCCCCCCGGTGTCCATGGCCGCGCCCGTCCCGGTCGGCCCAGGCCATGCTGCTGGCCGCCAGCGCGGTGACGCCCGCCAATGCCACCGCGATAGGCCGCAGATTTCGCCACATCATGATTTCGCCCTGGTGATCTGTAGGAAATGGTTGGGGCTCGGCGCATGGGGAAAAGTTCCGCCCCACGCTGCCGCGATGCGCGTGTAAGACCAGGGATGCGAAGCGTCGATCCGGCCGGCATCATGCGGGTCGAATAATGGTACAAACAGGCTGCAACGCTTTATTTACAAGCGCAAGCAGCTATTAAATAAATAGCAACCAAAGAGAAAAAATCATGAGCAAATCACTGCGACTTTCCGAAAAATGGTTCCGCCGGGGGCTGTGGCTGGTGGCACTGGTATTCGCCAGCTTTCTCATCGGCCTGGGCAGCACCATCGTGGGCGACTTGCCCAAGGTGGAAGCCCCGCTGCGGGTGGACGACTTTCTCGACAAGGCGGCAGCCCAGGCCCTGCGCAATCAGGTGCGCGATGCCCGCCAGGCCGAGCAAGAGGCGCAGACCGCGCTGGAGCAGGCCCAGCTGCAGCGCAGCAAGGCGCGCAGCGAAAGCCAGGCCGAGCGCGAAACCTTCAACAACTGGCTGGCCACGCGCAGCGTGACCCAGCGCGCCGAGCACGACCCCGAGGTGCTGGCCCGCACACAGGCCCTCGATGCGCTCAAGCAGTCCGAGCGCACGACCCAGCAGGCCGTCGAGGCGCAGCAGCAGGCCGCGCTCGATGCCCGCCAGGCCGCAGCGGCCGCTCAGGCGCGCCTGGGCCAGCTCGAAGCCGCCGGCTATGAAAAGCTCAACGCCGAGCGCCGCAAGGTCGAGCTGCGCGTGTTCCTGTATCGCCTGGCGCTCACGCTGCCCCTGCTTGCCATTGCGGGCTGGCTTTTTGTCAAGAAGCGCAAGGGCACCTGGTGGCCGTTTGTGTGGGGCTTCATCTTCTTTGCGCTATTCGCCTTCTTCGTCGAACTGGTTCCCTATTTGCCGAGCTACGGCGGCTATGTGCGCTATGTGGTGGGCATAGCCATCACGGCGCTGGTGGGGCGCTACGCCATCGTGGCGCTCAACCGCTACCTGGAGCGGCAAAAGCAGGCCGAGTCGCTGCCCGACCAGCAGCGCCGCAAAGAGCTGGGCTACGACGTGGCCCTGGCGCGCCTGGCCAAAAGTGTGTGCCCCGGCTGCGAGCGCCCGGTTGACCTGAAAAACGACAAGATCGATTTTTGCCCGCACTGCGGCATCGGCCTGTTTGACCAATGCGGACACTGCAGCACGCGCAAGAGCGCGTTTGCCCGGTTTTGCCACGCCTGCGGCACGTCGAGCCAGCCCGTAGCAACCGCACCTGCACCTGCAACCCCGCCTGCCACGTCCGCGTGATACAAAGGCAGGCGGCGCTCAGGGCTTGCCCCCGCGTGCCGCGTGTCACAGCAACCTCAACGTCACTCCGGGAGCACTTATGGGCTTTTTCTCCAAGATTTTTTCCAAGATTTTCCCGTCAGCCAACGCGGCCGAAGTCGTCGTGGCCGCGCCACCGGCGGCCGCAGGCGCCCCGGCCGCCCCTGCGGCCCCGGCATCCATCCCGCTGGGTGACGTGGCGCCCATTCTGGACGCCATGCCCGGCGCGAGTGGCCTGAACTGGCGCACCTCCATCGTCGACCTGCTCAAGTTGCTGGGCCTCGATAGCAGCCTGGCCGCACGCAAGGAGCTGGCTGGCGAACTGCTTTACAGCGGCAACGACGAACCCGGCTCGGCCGCCTGGAACATCTGGCTGCACAAGCAGGTGATGCGCAGCATCGCCGCCAACGGCGGCACGCTGCCGGCCGATCTGCGCGACTGATCTGCGGCGCCGTCGCGACCGAAGGGGCACCTGCCATCACGCATGGTAGGTGCCTTTTTTTCGGTTGCCGTGTTGGTGACGCAAACCCAGCGTTGGGCCCATACCGCCATGGCATTGCTGTGCGCGGGCGGGGTTTTCGCTTCTGCGTCAGCGCCTGCGCCACCGCTGCTGCCACTGGCGCTTGATGACCCGCGCTACGCGCCAGGCCCACGATGCCCGCGCGCGCGACAGCACGGTGTGCTTCAAGTGCATCCAGTGGGCGTAGGTGAAGGCAAACCAGCCCAGTTGCATGAGCGCCGGCTGGGTCAGCGTGAACAGCCGCGCCACCACGGCGGTGCCCACCACCTTGGCCAGCACGATCACCGCCATGCCCAGCAGCACCTGCCCGCGCCCCACCGCCCACAGGGCCAGCAGCTTGACCGGCAGCAGCAGGGCCGTGGGCAAGAGAAACACCGCCACCGCTGCCCAGGGCGGCAGGCCGCGCACCAGCGCCTCGACCCACCGCAGGCCGGGCCAGCGGCCAATGCGCGCCAGCAGCCGCTGCAGCGGCTCCCAGCCCCATTCCTCGAACAGGATGGCCAACGCCAGCAATCCGCTGCCCAGGCCGGTCAGCGCACGCACGGGCCAGCGCAGCAGATGGTGCAGCAGTTTATGAATGGTTTTGGCCCCTTGCGCTTGCGTGACAGGCGCTTGTAGCTATCAAATAAATAGCGAAAGGCGACACCATCACCTGATGGTTACACCCCGCGCGCCCGGTCTGCCTTGAACTGCGCCCGGAACTGCGCAAACTGCCCCGCATCCAGCGCCTCGCGCACCTCGCGCATGAGGTTCAGGTAGTAGTGCAGGTTGTGGATGGTGGTGAGCATGGGCCCCAGCATTTCGCCGCAGCGGTCGAGGTGGTGCAGGTAGGCGCGGCTGAAGCCACCCCGCCCGCCTTCGCTCCACGGCACGCCCGCGCTGCCGGCGCAGGCGTGGCAGCTGCAGGTGGTGTCGAGCGGCTGGTGGTCGGTCTTGTGGCGGGCGTTGCGGATTTTGAGGTCGCCAAAGCGCGTGAACAGCGTGCCGTTGCGCGCATTGCGCGTGGGCATGACGCAGTCGAACATGTCCACGCCCTGCGCCACGCCTTCGACCAGGTCTTCGGGCGTGCCCACGCCCATCAGGTAGCGCGGCTTGTGGGCGGGCAGCCGGTGCGGCGTGTGCGCCATGATGCGCAGCATTTCGTCCTTGGGCTCGCCCACGCTCACGCCGCCCACGGCATAGCCGGGGAAGTCCATGGCGACCAGGCGCTCCAGCGACTCGGCGCGCAGGTTCTCAAACATGCCGCCTTGCACGATGCCAAAGAGGGCGTTGGGGTTTTCAAGCCGCGCAAACTCGTCCTTGCTGCGCTGGGCCCAGCGCAGGCTCATCTCCATCGACTGGCGTGCTTCGCGCTCGGTGGTCAGGTGCCCCTTGGTTTCATAGGGGGTGCACTCGTCGAGCTGCATCACGATGTCGGAGTTGAGCGTGGTCTGGATCTGCATGCTCACCTCCGGCGACATGAACAGCTTGTCGCCGTTGACGGGAGACGCAAAGTGCACGCCCTCTTCGGTGATCTTGCGCATGGCGCCCAGGCTCCAGACCTGAAAACCGCCAGAGTCGGTGAGGATGGGCTTGTCCCACTTTTCAAAGCCATGCAGGCCGCCAAAGCTTTGCATGACCTCCTGGCCGGGGCGCATCCACAGGTGAAAGGTGTTGCCCAGGATGATCTGCGCGCCCATGTCGTGCAGGCTTTGCGGCATGACGCCCTTGACGGTGCCGTAGGTGCCCACGGGCATGAAGATGGGGGTTTGCACCACGCCGTGGTTGAGCGTGAGCGTGCCACGGCGGGCGTGGCTGGTGGGGTCGGTGGTGAGAAGGTCAAACTGGAGCATGGGCGCGATTGTCCCAGATGGGGCCATCTACCTGCCGCTGGCCCGCGCGCTGCCAACGCGCCGCTACACTGGTTCGAACCGTTCAATAAAAGGAGTTGTTGCCATGATCAAGATACTCATCGCCGTGGATGGCTCGGCCCTCTCGCTCGACGCCGTGCACCATGTGCTGCGGCTGGTGCAGGACGGCCTGCGCGCCAGCGTGGTGCTGGCCAATGTGCAAGAACCCGCGTCGCTGTATGAACTGGTGGTGTCGCGCGACCCCGACCTGATCGCCGCTGCCAGCGTGGAGGCGGGTGAGCACTTGATGGCCCCGGCCCGCGTGCTGCTGCAGGCGGCCGGCTTGAGCTGCGAAACCGCCGTGGGCGTGGGCGACCCGGCGCATGTGCTGGTGGACATCATCGAAAGCTCAGGCTGCGACATGGTCATCATCGGTGCGCGCGGCCAGGGCGCCATCAGCAGTGCGTTGCTGGGATCGGTGTCGCAAGAGCTGGCGCATTCCAGCCCGGTGCCGGTGACCATCGTGAAGCACCCCGAGGTGCCGGAGCAGGAGGACGATGTGGAGCAAGGTGCCGCAGACGTGGCAGCCTGAGCCGCAGATGCGCCAAGGGCCGCTGACAGCGGCCCTTGGCGTTGGAAGAGAGGAGAGTAAAGGCTTGGGCGGCTTCAGGCGGCCTTGCGAAACGGTTCCGCCGTGCGCTGCAGCTTGCCGTGCGGCAGGCTGGCAAGGCGCTTGAACATGCGCCGCACATAGCCGTTCACCCACAGGCATTTGTTGAGCTCGTCCACCGGCAGCGGGCCCGACACCACCACGATGTCGTTGGCCACATCTTGGGCGCCCGCTGCGCGCAGGCGCCGCCGCGTGTTGTTGGCCCACGACTGGATGCGCGTGGGGCTGCCGTGCTGGTGCACCTCGCCTGTGTGCACATCGAATGCAATCGCCACCGTGTCGGTTTTCAGCTTGAACCGGCGCTCGCCCGTGACAGCGCTGGGGGTGTCACGCATGTCGTACAGGTAGTAGCTGCCTGCCTTGAGCTGGTATTGCATGTCCATGGGAGTTCCTCTTTAGCGGCATTGTCGAGGGCGCACGGCGCAGGCAAAGGCGGGTAAAGGGCGGGAAAACAGCTCTTTTCGGGAGCCTTCCGCAGGGGCCATGCCGGCGTCTGTGCGCGTGCCATTGTGGCGGCGCGTCGGCAGGAGTGCGCAAAACCTGAGGACGATGTCGTAACGAGTTGTGAGTGAGTTTGGGGCCTTGTGCGCTGATGGCCTTTGCTCCGGACTCTCCACAGCGCGCAAGGGGCAGCGGCGCACGATACTGGCGCGCCCCAGGCGCGGGACGCCGAGCAAGGGCCGCCCCGCAGCGAGGGCGTCGTCCCCCTTCCCGGATTGCGCAGCAATTCGAGAGAAGGGGGAAGGCGCGCAAGCGCCTCAGGGGGATGTACGCTAAAAATCCACCAGGCTCAACCCCAGGCTGAACACGGTGCGCTTGTGGTTGTAGTCGATCATGCTGTCGCCGTAGCCGCTGAACAGCTGGGTGTGCAGGCGCAGGTTGCTTTTGCCGCCGCCCAGGCCGGTGCCCAGGGTTTGCAGCCATTCCAGCCGGGCCGAGCCGCGCCCGGTGCTGGACAGCGAGTGGCGCACCGTGGCGCCCAGGGTGTTGTCCTTGTCCATGTTCCAGAACACCTGCACCTCGCCGCGGCCGATGTAGTCACTGATGCGGGGGTTGTCGTCGTTGGTGCTGTTTTCGGACAGACGCTTCCAGACGCGTGCACGCACGTTCCAGCGGTTGTCCAGCTCCATGCCAGTCATGAGATAGACGCGGTTCCAGCTGCGCGACAAGGGGTTGCTCTGGCCGTTGGACTGGTGCACCAGCCCGGCGCCGCTGTAGCGCCAGCGCCATCCAAAGGGCAGTTGCGCATCGGTGGGATACACGTAAATCACCTCGGGCTCGTGATCCGTGGTGCGGAAGGGGCGCGATATATTGGAGCTGAACAGCTGCCAGTGCGACTGCTGCGTGTAGCCAAACCACAGCGAATCCTTGAGTGTGGGGTGGCCCCGGGTAAGCATGCCCTGGGCGATTTTCGTGCGCACCGACAGCTGGATGCGGTTCTCGGTGCGCCGGTAGGGCGTGGCTTCGGTGGCGGTTCGCCCCTCGGCGTCCGAGCTGGGCTGGCGGTTCACGCTGCTCGATGCGACCACCGACACGGTGATGGGCCGGTAGCCGCGAAAGCTGAACGTGCCGCAGTCACTGCCCGATTCCAGCTCCCAAAAGCGCGAGATGTCGCTGTACTGCGTGTCCCGGCAACCTGCGGTGCTCGACACATCGATGATGCGGGTGGCCGGCAGCCGGGTGTCCACCGGCAGCGCAACCGCCGAGGCGTCGGCGCCCTGCTGGACGGCTGCACCCGCTGCGCCCGCTGCACCTGCTTTGGCCGAAGCCCCGGGCGCCTGCCAGGCCTGCTGGCCAGCCCACTGGTCGAAACAGGCCAGGCGTGCCTGGTTGTCGTCGCCCAGGGCTGCGCACCGGCGCCATGCGGTGTCGGCGCTGGTGGGCGCCGAGGTGGTTGTTGCGTTGCCGGCGGCCGGCGTCTGCTGGGCCAGGGCGGCGCCGGCCGGTGCCAGCAGCGCCAGCGCCAGGGCGGCGCCATGGCGCGCGCTCATTGCCAGCCCGCCTGCTTGCGCAGTATGAAAGGCAGGGTGGTGGTGGGGTGGGCGTTGGTCCATGTTCCGTGTATTTCCTTGCCACAACTTCCGTCGACCACCTGGCCTGTCCAGGTGGCGCTGATGTTGGTGCCGTTGATTGATTCTTCCAGGGTCAGCTCGCCTGCATCCACATCGCCGCTCAGTTGCGCACGGGTTTCGCCGCGCTGTAGGGTGCCGCGCACACTTTCGGCCAGCTCGGGATGGGGGCCCAGTTGCAGCACGGCCGTCGTGGCGGGTTGGGGCACCACACCGGGTGTGGCGGGCTGCAGCGTGGCGTGCCATCGGCCCTGCAGGTGCTGGTGCGTCATGTCGGCCGCCGCCGGGCAAGCTGCCGTGGATTTTGGGTCATTTTGGCCTATGACGCTTGTAGGACAAGCGCTGATAGCTATCAAAATAAAAGCAATCGTGGGCCGGATGGAGGGCTGAAGCATCGGTCTTTCAGGCGGTCGCTTCATGCCGTGGGGGCCGCATTGGCGGCGCTGGCGGCCTGGGCCTTGGCGGCAAATTCGGCGCGCAGAGCCTTGAGTTTTTCGCGCGGGTCTTCGCGCGTGGTGGCCTTGTCCAGGCCCATCTCGGCAATGAAGCGGCTGGGCCGCGCGGCCACCATTTCGCGACCCTTCTTGCGCTTTTTGGTCCAGCTCACGGCCAGCGTGCGCTGGGCGCGGGTGATGCCTACATACATGAGGCGGCGCTCTTCCTGCAGGCGCTGCAGGGTGTCGTCGGCCACCTTGAGCTGGCGGCCTTCGTCGTCGTCGAGCTTGAAGGGCAGCATGCCCTCGGTGACGCCCACCAAAATGACATGCGGCCATTCCAGCCCCTTGCTGGCGTGCAGCGTGGAGAGCGTGACCATGTCCTGCTCCTGCTCGCGCTCGCTGATGGTGGAGAGCAGCGCAATGGTCTGCGACACCTCCAGCAGGCTCTTGGTCTCCTTGGCCACCACGGCGCCTGCGGTGTCGTCGATCTGGCCGCCGGCGCGCTGGGCCATCCAGTCGCAAAACTCCAGCACGTTGGTCCAGCGGGCGGCGGCCACTTTTTCGCTGTCTTCACCGTCGTACAGGTGCTGCTCGTAGCCGATTTCCTTGAGCCAGTCGGCCAGAAAGGCGCGCGAAGCTTCGGCGCCATGCGTGTGGCGGGCGCGGTGCTCCAGGTCGTTGATGTAGCGGCCAAACTCGTGCAGGCCATCGAGCGCGCGTTTGGGCACGGCCGCGGGCAGCATGCCGTTGAACAGCGCGCCAAACATGCTTTGCTTGTGCTGCGTGGCAAACGCGCCTAAAGCGGCCAGCGTGGTGTGGCCGATGCCACGTTTGGGGCTGCCGATGGCGCGCAAAAATGCCGGGTCGTCGTCGTTGTTGATCCACAGGCGAAACCAGGCGCACAGGTCCTTGATTTCGGCGCGGTCGAAAAAGCTGGTGCCGCCCGACACCTTGTACGGAATGTTCGCCCTGCGCAGCGCCTTCTCGAACGGCTTGGCCTGGTGGTTGGCGCGGTACAGGATGGCGAAGTCCTTCCACGCAGGCGGCGGGTTGGCGGCAGCGCGCAGGCTCTGGATGCGGGCCACGGCGCGGTCGGCCTCGTGCTCTTCGGTATCGGCATCGACCACGCGCACCGGATCGCCCTCGCCCAGTTCGCTGAACAGCGTCTTGGGAAACAGCTTGGGGTTGGGCCCGATCACGTTGTTGGCCGCGCGCAGGATGGCGCTGGTGGAGCGGTAGTTCTGCTCCAGCTTGATGACCTTGAGCGCGGGGTAGTCCAGCGGCAGCTTCTTGAGGTTGTCGAGCGTGGCGCCGCGCCAGCCATAGATGGACTGGTCATCGTCGCCCACGGCGGTGAAGTGGCCGCGCTCGCCCACCAGCAGCTTGAGCAGTTCGTACTGGGTGGCATTGGTGTCCTGGTATTCATCGACCAGCACATGGGCCAGGGCCGCCTGCCATTTGGCGCGCACCTCGGGAAAGTCGCGCAGCAGCTTGAGCGGCATGCCGATGAGGTCGTCAAAATCCACGCTCTGGTAGGCCGCCAGGCGCTCTTCGTAGCGCGCCATCACCACGGCAATGCTGCGCTCATTGTCATCCGTCGCCTGGGCCAGCGCCTGCCCGGAGGTCAGGCCCATGTTCTTCCACTTGCTGATGGTCCACTGCCACTGGCGCGCCGTGGCCAGGTCGGTGGTGCCGCCGGCTGCGTCTTTCAAAATGCCGGCCACGTCATCGGCATCCATGATGCTGAACTGGGGTTTGAGGCCTAGCACCGCGCCGTCTTCGCGCACCATGCGCACGCCCAGGGCGTGGAAGGTGCACACCAGCACATCCTTGGCACGGCGCCCGATCAGGCCCTTGGCGCGCTCGCGCATTTCGGCGGCGGCCTTGTTGGTGAAGGTGATGGCGGCGATGCGCTTGGGCTCCATGCCGCGCTCGATCATGTGTGCGATCTTGTGCGTGATCACCCGCGTCTTGCCCGAGCCGGCACCGGCCAGCACCAGGCAGGCACCGTCGGTGTAATGGACAGCCTGGAGCTGGGCGAGGTTGAGACCGGCGGACATGGGGAGGAGGGAGCGAGAGCGCGAAGCGGGGGACGACAGAGCGCGCAATGATACAGAGCCGGGTCGAGCGGCTGCGCCCATCGCAGGCGTAAAAAATTTCACATGGCGAAGCGGCGCCCGCGCAGCCCCGGCCTGCGAGAATGCCCGCCGTGCTGTCTGTTCTGGTTGTTACCTTTCCTTTCTTCGCGCTCGTGCTCTGCGGCTACCTGGCCGCGCGCAGCGGCGTGTTGCCGCAACCGGCCATTCCGGGCCTGAACGCTTTCGTGCTGTACTTTGCGCTGCCCTGCATGCTGTACCGCTTTGGCGCCAGCACCCCCATCGGGCAGCTGCTCGACCCGGCCGTGGCCGGCGTGTACCTGCTGTGCGCACTGGTCATGGTGGGCGGCACGGTGGCCCTCACACGCAATGCGCGCATCGGCTGGAACGACGCCGCCTTTGGCGCGCTGGTGGCCGCCTTTCCCAACACCGGCTTCATGGGTGTGCCGCTGTTGGTGGCGTTGCTGGGTGCGCAGAGCGCGGGGCCAGTCATCCTCACCATCGTGCTGGATATGGTGATCACCACGTCGCTGTGCATTGCCCTGTCGCGCCTGGACGGCGCTGGCACGCATGGCGTGGCGGTGGCGCTGAAGAGTGCCTTGCGGGGCATGGCCACCAACCCCATGCCCTGGTCGATTGCGCTGGGGGCGCTGGCCTCGGCACTGCAGTTCACCCTGCCCGGCCCGGCCGACAAGACCGTGGGCATGCTGGCCGACGCCGCCTCGCCCGTGGCGCTGTTCACCATCGGTGCCGTGCTGGCGCGCTCGCAGATGAACCAGCACGAACGCGTGCTGGTGCGCGACTACGTGCCCATTGCCCTGGCCAAACTGCTGTTGCACCCGCTGCTGGTGTGGGCCGTGGGTACGGCAGCCATCGCCGTGGGTGTGCCGCTTGCGCCATTTGCGCTCACGGTGCTGGTGCTGCTGGCCGCCCTGCCCAGCGCCAGCAATGTGTCGCTGCTGGCCGAGCGCTTCGGCGCCCACAACGGGCGCATCGCGCGCATCATTCTGGTGTCCACGGCGCTGGCGTTCTTGAGCTTTTCGGGGGCGGTGGCGCTGTTGACCTGAGTGCTATGGGGTGGATGGCGGGGGCGTGCGTCGTCAAACACGGGCGATTGCCAGTCCGGCTGCCCTATAAAAACTCACTACACGGATGCTGATTGCTGGCGCACGCGGCTGTAGATCCCTACTTTTTTCGCCGTGGTGTCGGACCAGCTGAATCGTTCGGCATAGGCGCGGGTGGTTGTGTGCAAAGGGTAGTTGCTGCGCAGGTGCGCCACCGCCTGGGCAATGCCGGCCGGCGTATTGCTGGGCATCAGCACACCGGCCTCTGGTGAGGTAATGACCTCGGGTGTTCCCCATATGTTGCTGGCGACCACGGGGGTGCCGCATGCCATCGACTCCAGGAGCACGTTGGCCCAGCCTTCCCGGCTCGAGGCCAAAACCAGGGCGTCGCACGCACCGTAGTACCGGCAAAGCTCTTTTTGCGACAGCACACCCAGAAACTTGACGCGGTTCTGAACACCGAGATCCATGGCCAGTTTTTTGAGTTTGTATTCGTCGGGGCCGCCGCCTGCGATGGCAAGGGTGACGTCGGGCATCAACTGAAGCGCAGCAATGGCGCGGTGATGCCCTTTGCGTGCCACCAGGTAACCCACCGACAGCAAGGTAAAGCCGCTGATTCCCAGCTCTGACCGCGTGACGAGCCTGTCGACTGGCTGGAACAATTCCAGATCGACACCGTTGCGCAGCGGCATGATGTCTTCGCGCGCCAAGCCAATCTTTTTCAGTTCAGTCTTCAGCGCTTCACAGACCGTCACGACGGCCGCAGCATTTTTTCCTGCCCAGAGGATCATTTTCCGCGGCAGGTAAAACTTGGGGATCAGGTTGATGTCGGTTCCGAGGGCGCTGATGACAACCGGCTTGTTGAAATAGCGCCCCAGCAGCGTTGCTGCGACCCCATCGGGGTAAAAGTAATGCGCATCGATGACGTCAAAATCGAAGCCTTCGTCCATCAGTCTGGCTATCGCGGGCCTGGACGCCAGGGCCATCAGAAACGGCGCAACATGCATGCCCATCTTGGGGGGCAGAAAGTACCGGGGGTGCAACACGCGCACGCCCATGCGCATTTCCTCTTTGGGCACTTTCGCAAAACCTGCATAGTCGCCGAACATCTTGTGCTTGAACGGAAACCACGGCACCGGGGCCACCACCACCGTTTCGATCGTGCCCGTCTCCATGACCTTCTTCAGCGCAGTTTCCGTGAAGATCCCGTGGTGCTGTTTGACGGCATTGGGGTAGAGGGTAGAGAACGTAAGTATTTTCATGGCGATAGAAAAATGGTGACGTTCGGACGCAAAGAGGGGGCGATACGGTTTGTGAATCAGCTTCTTTGCATGGGGGTCAATGCAAGCTGTCTTGAGGGGGTGCGGGCTGCTGCGCCCATGCGTCACGGGGGGCATGGGCGGGCGCGTTCAGGAAGAGGTCGCCATAGCGCTGGATCACCGTCTCAAGGCTGTATCGGCGCTGCACCGATGTGAGCGCTTCTTGCGCCTGGGCGTTCGGTTGGCCCGATTGGCTAAGCCGCTGCAGTTCGGTCGCCAGTGCGGTGACGTCGCCCGAGGGCACCAGGCTGCCGCACCGGCCCTGGTCCAGGACGTCCGCGTTTCCGCCCACGTCGGTGGCCACAATGGCCAGGCCCGTGGCCATGGCCTCCTGGAGGGCGCAAGACGTCGCTTCGGAAAGCGAAGGGAGGACGAAACAGTCGAAGGCTCTCAGGATGTCGGCAATGTCCGAACGCGCGCCCGGCAGCCAGGCGCGGTCGCTCAACCCTGCGTTGTGCAGGCGCTGCGCAATCTCGCGGTGCAATGGCCCGTCCCCGACCATGGCCAGCCTGAGGCGTTCCGAGCCGGGAGCGCCCGAATGCGCCAGCTGGACAAAGGCGTCCACCAGCAGCAAGGGGTTCTTGATATCCGCCTGGCGCCCCACCGTGCCAATGACCCAGTGCTGTTCGCGCTGGAACGGAAAGCCCACTGGCAAGGGATCGCCGCTGGTGCGCGGACGAAACACGCGTGTGTCCACGCCATTGGGGATCAGATGCACGCGCTCGGCTGCCGCTCCTAACTGCGCACACTGGCGCGCCTGGTCCACCGACACGGCTACATATTGGTTCACAAACGGGCGGTAGAGCCGTCTGAGCAGGCGGTAGCGCGCCGCTTTGCCATTGATTTCAAGCAAGTCCAGTCCGTGCTCTACATGCACACGCAGCGGAACCTGCGCAAGTGCCGCCACGGGCACGAACTCCAGCGCTGCCAGGTTGCAGCTGTGCAGCACGTCGGGCCGCAGGTGACGCAACAGTCGATAGACCGTGGGATACAGGGCATAGGGCTGCCCCGGCGGCTTGTTGAGCGCGATCAGTTCTACCGCCGTTCCGTCAAGACGGCGGGCAAACTCGGGGTCGATGTCACAGAGCGCTATGACGGTGTGCCGAAACGATGTGCGCGGCAAGTGCCGGATGAGTTGCACCACCACGTTTTCCATGCCACCGGTGGCAAGCCGATAGACAAGGTGGGTGACATGACAGGGTGGGACGTGCATTGTTGCACTCTATGACGGTCTGTGAAAAAAGGCCATCGGTAAATGGCTTGGGTTCGCGCAGTCGGGCTGCGCCGCCCGACTGCCGTGGAAAGCCATCCGCTGCGTGCGGATGCGGCGAAATGCCTCGAAAGGCCGGTGCCGGCCCAAAACGGACTTCCGGCCCGGTGATCCAAAGCTGCAATCTGACCACCAATCAGCGAGTTGGGAATGATTCGGCGTGGACGCAAGTCGCACACAGCCCAAGCCATAGCGACTGCAAAAGTAGAGTGCCAGGGTTGACGGAGTTTCGCTGGTAACTTCCGCGCAGGCCCGCTTGCGGTTGCCGTCATGGGCCCGATCCAGTCGACCCGCATGAACGGGCATGGCCCCACGCCTACCTCAAGGATGTGCTGACGCGGCTGCCACGCACAAGGCCGGCCGCGTGCAGGAACTGCTGCTGCCCCACCGCTGGCAGCCTGTCACCACCAGCACCTGATCAACAACCATGGCCGTCATCGGCGGTCAACATGGGGACTGCGCGCCCTTACCGATATGTCCAGCCCACAGCAGGTCCGTTCTTCCGGGCGCAGTGTCGGCCCGCTTTACACTCTCGGCCCTTCTGGATCGAGGTCGCACGCTGCAACATTTGTAAGTATTTGATTTGTAACGAATCTAGCAAAAAAATTCGTTTGTGGCGCGAAATGTGCTTATGAGGTCGCGGACCCAAGGCAATCGTGCTGAACGAACCAACGGGACTCCATTTACCCCTCCCGAAGAAACAGGAAGTCCCATGACCATCTTCTCCAAAATAGCGCTTGCCGCTGCCATCAGTGTTGCCGGGTTCTCCGCCCATGCCTTGCCTGTGGCGTCCATCGGCGCTGGCAGTGCCGCCACCGCGCAAGTTCTTGGAGCAAGCCTGTTTTCGACCAACTTTGTTTCTACCGTGACCAACTCGACCACGCAGCCCCATGTCGAGGTCACACGGCCGAACGGGTTGAGGACTGCGTATGACTTCTACACCTTTGGCACATCCGGTGGCCCCGTCACGATTGATTTCGACAGAGTCAACAATGACAACACGGACATGGAAGTTGGCCTGTGGAACGCTGCGGGCATTTTGTTGGCGGCGAACGACGACGACAACTACGACTCTGGTGGTTCTGTTTTGGATGCCGCCATTGTCAACTTCAATGTGGCTGCGGGTAACTACTTCATCGGGGTATGCCGTTTCAGTTGCAGCTTTGGGAACGCTTTTGCCGTGAGCGGCGGCGCGCTTGGCGCCAGCGCCACCTATGTGATGAATGTGTCGGCGAACCAGGTGCCAGAACCAGGCACGATGGCCTTGATGGGCCTGGCGCTGGTCGGTCTGGGCGTGGCGTCGCGCCGCTCGAATGTGCGCTGAGCAACGATAGGGTCAGAGCGCAATCTCCGGCGACTCTGCGGAGTGCTTCATTTCTGATAGCTTTAGGCGCTTGATTCGCAAGCGCTGGGGCCCTAAAACCCCTCAAGCCACCTCAAGCGACCTCAAATCGCCAGCGGATCCACATCCACCAGCCAGCGAATCAAGCCCTTGTGCTCGGGCTGGCTGCGGGTGGTTTGCAGCACCGGCTGCCACGCGGCCAGAAAGCGCTGCAGTGCGGCGCGGCTGGGGCTTTCCATGAGCATCTGGGCGCGCTCCACATTGGCCACGCGCTGGATGGTGAGCGGCACGGGGGGAAACAGGGTTACCAGGTCAATCCCCGGCAGGCCGGCTGCATGGGCCGCGGCGGTGGCGGCACTCAGAAAACCCTGCGCCACCTCCTGCGTGCGCGCGTCGGCCCGCACCAGGGCCTGGTATGAGAAGGGTGGCATGGCGGCCTCTTCGCGCTCCTTGAGTTGCTGGGCGGCAAAAGCCTCGTAGTTGTGCGTGCGCAGGGCCTCGAACACGGCGTGCTGGGGGTGAAAGCTCTGCACCCACATCTCGCATTGCGTGCCCTGCGCGGCCATGTAGGCGGCGTCGCGGCCCGCGCGGCCGGCCGCCTGCATGAGCAGCGCAAACAGCCGCTCGGGCGCGCGAAAGTCGCTGCTGAACAGGGCGCCGTCGGGCTGCACGGCGGCCACCAGCGTAATGCGGCGAAAGTCATGGCCCTTGGCAATCATTTGCGTGCCCACCAGCACATCCACCTCGCCCGAGTGCACCTGTGCCAGTTGCTCCTCCAGCGCGCCCTTGGCCTTGGTGGTGTCGGCGTCGATGCGTGCGATGCGGGCGGGGTCGCCGTCGGGGCGCTGCACGTTGCGCAGCAGGGCGCCCAGTTGTTCTTCGAGCTGCTCGGTGCCCCGGCCCATGGGCTGGATGTCGGGGCTGCCGCAGCTGGGGCAGTGGTAGGGCACGCGCACCGCGAACCCGCAGTGGTGGCAGCGCAGCGTTCGGTCGGTCTTGTGGAAGACCTGGTGCGCGCTGCAGTGCGGGCAGTCGCTTTTCCAGCCGCAGTCCACGCAGTGCAGCACGGGGGCGTAGCCGCGGCGGTTCAGCAAAATCATGCTTTGCTCGCCGCGCGCCACGCGCTCGGTGATGGCCTGCAGCAGCGGGGCGCTGAACACGGTGCGCCGGGGCTGCTGGTTCATGTCTACCCGCCGCACGCGGGCCAGCGCGCCCGCGCCAATGCGGCTGGGCATGTGCAGCCGCAGGTAGCGGCCGCCTTCAGGGTCTTCGGGTGTGGGGGGCGGCTGGCGTGCCAGCTTTCCAGCGAGGGCGTGGCCGATCCCAGCAGCACCTTGGCGCCTTGCTCGCGCCCGCGCCAGATGGCCAGGTCGCGCGCCGAGTAGCGGGCGCCTTCCTGCTGCTTGTAGCTGGGGTCATGCTCCTCATCGACCACGATGAGTTGCAGCCCCGGCAGGCTGGCAAACACCGCCATGCGCGTTCCCAGCACGATGCGCGCGCTGCCGCAGTGGGCGGCCAGCCAGCTCTTGAGGCGCTGCGGGTTGGTCATGCCGCTGTGCAGCGACACCACGGCGCCGGGGCCAAAACGCGGGGCAAAGCGGCCCACAAAGCGCTCTTCGAGCTGGGGCGTGAGGTTGATCTCGGGCACCATCACCAGCGCCTGGGCCGGAAATCCATCGCCCTTGTCGGCCTCCAGGATCTCTTGCACGCAGCGCAGGTACACCTCGGTCTTGCCGCTGCCGGTGCTACCAAACAGCAGGAACGGGCCTTTTCCCGCAGCAATTCGGGCCCTGGCGCTTTCCTGCTCTGCGGTAAGCGCTATGTTTTGTATAGCGTTTGAGTTGTCGCCCACCGCCGTGGCCGGGCGGCGCAGGCGGCGCGCCAGCTGCTCGGGTTTCAGGTCGCGTAGTTGCGGGGGCAGGGCGGCCAGGGCGACTTCGCCGAGGGCGCGCTGGTAATAGCGTGCCGCAAACGCCACCAGGCGGCGCCAGGGCAGATCGAGCGGCGCCACGCCATCGAGCACCCCGGCAATGGCGCGCATCGTGGCGCCCTCGGGCAGCTCGCCCGTGGCCTCGTCGGCATCCCACACCACGCCCAGCACCTCGCGCGCGCCCAGTGGCACGCGCACCAGCGTGCCGGGCGCAAGCGGGCGCTCACTGGCGTAGCTCAGCAGGTCACCCACGCCGCTGTGCGAGGGGGTCTGCAGGGCCACATGGACGATGGAGGGGCGGGCGGACATTAGGGGCGCATCTTGAAGTGATGTGGGGTTGTGGCGGCTAAGTGCTTGATTTGGCTGGTGCCGGCAGGTAATTCCTGTTTTCTGTGGATAACTTTGTTGACATCCTGTCAGGATGCCCTGCCAGGCCGCATGAACACTGGGCTGCAACAGATTGCACGGAAAAAGGGCATGAACAAAAAAACCTTATAAATCAATCATCTGAAGGATTTCATGGGGAAATTTTGTGTTAGCACGGTCGTCCGGTTATTTGCTGCGCCGCACCACGATTTGTGTGCATAAGTCGTACAGCCAGGGTTCGTCAAGAGGGGAAAATGCCCCCAATTTATGCTAGCCACAGATGCTGTTCCTCAAAAATTTCTTCACTTTGGCCTGCAAGTGATTGATTTCATGGGAAATTTGCATGAAATCCAGAATTTCTGTGGATAACTTTGTTGATATCTCGGGATTTGGCTTGCAAGTCCTTGAAATGACGCGCTCCCGTTGGGTTGCTTACAAAAAAGGCATTGTGATTAATCCATTGAAAATCAACCACTTAGCGCTTTTTTATTGAAATGATGCAGATCATTGGAACGTTGTGCATGCGCCGCAGCGGGGCGACTGGCACTGCCCCATTTTGTGCATAACCGTGGTGGGGATGCCACCGCGTGGTGCATGGGCGGCGGCCCCGTTCGTTCAGCGCTGGCGCTGCGCGCGAGAGTAGCCGTGCACCGCCTCGACCAGTGCCGCCACATGCTCGGGCGGGGTGAACTGGCTGATGCCGTGGCCCAGGTTGAAGATGTGCGTGGGGCCGGGGGTGGTCTTGTCGGTGTGCGGCTGGCCAAAGCTGTCGAGCACCTTGTGCACCTGGGTGACGATCTGCGCGGGCGGGGCAAACAGCACGTTGGGGTCGATGTTGCCCTGCAGCGCCTTGCCGGGGCCGCCCACCTGGCCACCGACGATGGCGCGCGCCTTGCCCAGGTTGGCCGTCCAGTCCAGGCCTAGCACTTCGCAGTCGATGTCTTTCATGTCGTCGAGCCAGATGCCGCCGCCCTTGGTGAAGACGATGCGCGGCACGTCCTGGCCGTCGGTTCCGGTGCGCTTGAGTTGCGCCAGCACGCGCTTGGTGTAAGCCAGGCTGAACTCCTGGAAGGCGCCATCGGCCAGCACGCCGCCCCAGCTGTCAAAAATCATCACGGCCTGGGCGCCCGCGTCGATCTGGGCGTTGAGGTATTGCGCCACGCTGTCGGCATTGATGGCCAGGATGCGGTGCATCAGGTCGGGGCGGCTGTACATCAGGGTCTTGACCAGGCGATAGTCGTCACTGCCCTTGCCCTCGACCATGTAGCAGGCCAGGGTCCAGGGGCTGCCCGAAAAGCCGATCAGCGGCACGCGGCCATTGAGCGCCTTGCGGATGCTGGTGACGGCGTCGAACACGTAGCGCAGCTTGTCCATGTCGGGCACGGCGAGTTGTTCCACAGCGGCCTCGTCGCGCACCACCTTGGCAAAGCGCGGGCCCTCGCCTTCGGCAAAGGTCAGGCCCAGGCCCATGGCGTCGGGCACGGTGAGGATGTCGCTGAACAAAATGGCGGCGTCGAGCGGGAAGCGCTCCAGCGGCTGCAGCGTGACCTCGGTGGCGAAGTCCACATTGGTGGCCAGGCCCATGAAGCTGCCAGCCTGGGCGCGCGTGGCCTTGTATTCGGGCAAGTAGCGGCCCGCCTGGCGCATCAGCCACAGGGGGGTGTAATCGGTGGCTTGGCGGCGGCAGGCGCGCAGGAAGGTGTCGTTTTGCAGGGGGGCGAAGGTGGTGCTCATGCCCCTGATTGTCTCAGGGCCGGGCGCCACGGGCTTGCGCGCTGTCAGCGTTCGGCGATGTAGTGCGACATGCGCGCCGTCTCGCCGGGCGCCAGGAAGGCGCGCACCTCGGTCTCCAGCGCCTGGTCGGCCAGGGTGGCGCGGGCGCGCTGGTGCAGGTAGCCCGCCCAGGATTCGACGATGAAGCGCTCGACATAGCGGGAGGGCTCGCCCAGGTCTTTGTAGACGCGCCAGAAGGTGGCGCCGTCGCGCCGGCGCGGGGCCTTCATGCGGCTGATGGTGTCCAGAAACGCGGCGTCGGTGCCCGGCGCAATGCGGTAACCCACCTCCACGGCCACGGGGCCGGCCTCGGGCAGGGGCTCGGCTTCGATGAAAAGTTCGTCCCAGGGGGTGGCCTGGGTCACCTCGTGCAGGGCGCCCATGCGCAGCGGCATGGGCTTGGCCAGCAGCAGGCTGGCCACCATGCACGCAGCCGCCACGCACAGCGTGGGCGTGAGGCCGATCAGGTCGGACGAGGCGCCCCAGAACGCCGAGCCCATGGCAAATGCGCCCAGCGCCGCCACCATGTGCATGGCCACGGCGCGCGAGCGTACCCACTGCGGCGCGCTGGCCTGGGTGGCGGTGTTGAAGGTGGACATGGCCGACATCCACGCCGCGCCCGCCAGCAGCAGCCACAAATAGACGAACCAGGCCCGCTGCGTGAGCGCGGACACCAGCATGGCGGCGGCAAACACCCCGCCCGCGGTGCCCACAATGACCTCCAGCCCGAAGCGCGCGCGCAGCCGTCCCAGCACCAGGCCACCAGCACCGCGCCCGTGCCCAGGCAGCCCATCAGCAGGCCAAAGCCCTGCGCGCCCGTGCCCAGGCGCTGGGCAATCACCGGCAGCAACGCCCACAGGGCCGAGCCCGCTGCGCCAAAGGCGGTCACGCGCACCAGTTGCGCCAGGATCATGCGCGAATGCCAGGCAAACCGCAGCCCACTGAGCGTGCCGCCCCACAGGCGTTCGGCGGGCAGTTTGGATGGCGGGTGCGCTTTGGGCGGCCAGCGGCGAATGGACTCCCACATCACCAGCGTGGTAGCCACCGTGACGGCAAATACCCAGCCGGCCCCCAGCAGCGCAAACAGCAGCCCCGCCAGCGTGGGCCCCACGGCGCGCGCGGCGTTGTAGGCAATGCTGACGGCGGTGATGGCCTGCGGCCACTCGTCGCGCGGCACCGGGTCGATCACCGACGAATTCCAGGCGGGGGTGAGCATGGCCGTGCAGCAGCCGCACACAAAAACGAGGAAAAGTACCGAGGCCGGGCCGCTCCAGCCCCGCAGCGCCAGCAGCGCCAGCAGCGCGCAGGCACCAGTCTGGGCCAGCAGCGCACCCGAAATCAGGCGCCGGCGGTCGGTGGTGTCGGCCAGCACGCCGGCGGGCAGCGCGAGCAAAAACATCGGCATGAATACGGCCGTTTGCACCAGCGCCGCCAGAAACGACGAGCCCGTGAGCTCCACCATGAGCCAGGCCGCCGCCATGGTCTGCATGCCGTTGCCGACAAAGAACACGCCGCCGCAGATCCACAGGCCCCGGAACGCGGTCTGGCGCAGGGGGCTCCACAAAGAGGTTGAGGGCGACGACATGAGCGCTGGTTGGAAGGGGTCGATGAAGGTTCGGGTGGAGCCGGCAGTCGAGCGTGCTGCCGGTCATGCCGGCGACGTGCTGCGAGGATAGCCGCGATGCCCGGTTTGCGCTGCTTCGGGTGGATGTGCTTGCGAGTGGTGATGGACGGGATGGCCGGGGCGCGCGGGCGTGCGGTGGCATCACTGAAGGTGTTTTTGGCCGCTGGCGCTTGATGGATAAACGCTGGCAGCTATTGATTCAGTAGCGTGCCACTCTGCCCCGACGCCAGCAGCCGCGGCAGCAGTGGGTGCATCACCTTGCGCGCGCTGTAGATCAGGTGGAACTGCTCCTGCACATCGGGCGTGCTGCCCACCTGCACCAGGCCATGCGTTTGCGCCAGGTGTTCGCCCAGCGACACGGGCGCGGGCATCACGCCCATGCCGGTGGCGGCAAAGGTGCTCAAGAGGGCGCTGTCTTCAAACTCGCCGGCAATGCGCGGGCGGATGCGCTCGCGCTCCAGCCAGTGGTCGATGCGCGCGCGCATGGCGGCGTGGTCGGTGGGCAGCAGCACGGGAACCACGGCCAGGCTGTGCGGAAAGCCGTTGGCTGTCGCCTCGGCCCACAGCGGCGGGGCATACCAGGCGATGGCGCTGCTGCCCAGCAGCTGGCTGGTGGTGCGCAGGGTGGGGTTGGGCGGCGCCGCGCGGTCGGCCAGCACCGCGTCGAGCTTGTGCAGCGCCAGCTCGCCCAGCAGGGGCTGAAACTCGCCCTCGTGGCACAGCAGCCGCAGGTGGGGCTCGTCCAGCACGGGCTTGAGCAGCCGGTGCACGGCCAGCTTGGCAATGCCGTCGGAGATGCCCAGGTTCAGCCGCAGCGTGGGGCCGCTGGCGGCTTCGCGCACGCGCTGGGGCAGCAGCTCGCCCAGGGCAAAGATGTGGTCGGCCTCGTGCAGCGCGGCCACACCGGCGTCGGTCAGCACCAGGTTGCGGCCCTCGCTGCGCAGCAGGCTTACGCCCAGCGACTTTTCCAGCTCGCGCACCTGGGCGCTGATGGTCTGCACGGCCATGTCCAGCCGCTCGGCGGCGCGGGCAATGCCGCCTTCCTTGGCCACCACCCAGAAGTAGAAAAGATGGCGGTAGTTGAAGCTCTGGCTCATGGGAGTCTTTCGAGGGGGAAACCGGTTTGGTGCGTAAAAACCGAACCCATGCTACCAATATCACAGGTTTTTAAGGAGCCATGCCACCCCTACAGTGCAGGTCTTTGGCCGGGTGAAGTGCCCGGCAGGATGAATCCCCTTTTGGAGAAAAACCATGGAAACGATAGGCACCTGGTGGATGTGGGCGGGCTTTGCGGTCTTTGTGGTGGTGGCGATTGCCATCGACCTGCTGGTGATGGAGCGCCAGGGCGCGCACAGGGTCACGATGAAAGAGGCCGTGCGCTGGAGCCTGCTGTGGTTCTCACTGGCCTTTGTGTTTGTGGCCATTTTGTGGTGGTACCTCGATGGCAGCCAGGGCCGCGAGGTGGCCAACACGGTGTCGATGCAGTTCATCACCGGCTATCTGGTCGAAAAGAGCCTGTCGATCGACAACATCTTTGTCTTTTTGATGCTGTTCAGCTACTTTGCCGTGCCGCCGCAGTATCAAAAGCGCGCGCTCATCATCGGCATCATCGGCGCCATCGTGCTGCGCACCCTGCTGATTCTGGTGGGCGCCTGGCTGCTTGCCACCTTCCACTGGCTGCTGTATGTGTTTGGCGCGTTTCTGGTGTTTACCGGCGCGAAGATGTGGTTTGCCGCCGGGCAGGAACCCGACATCGCCACCAACCCGGTGCTCACGCTGCTGAAAAAGCGCATGCGCATCACCGACCGGTTTGACGGCGAAAAACTCAGCACCATGATCGGCGGCATCAAGCACTACACCCCGCTGTTCGTGGTGCTGGTGCTGATCGGCACCACCGACATCATCTTTGCGGTGGACAGCATTCCGGCGATTTTTGCCATCACCAGCGACCCGTTCATCGTGCTCACGGCCAACATCTTCGCCATCCTGGGCCTGCGCGCGCTGTACTTTTTGCTGGCCGACCTGGCCAACCGCTTCCACCTGCTGGCTTACGGCCTGGCGCTGGTGCTGGTGTTCATCGGCGGCAAGATGCTGCTGATTGACCTGGTGAAGATTCCGATCGGCTACGCGCTGCTGGTCACGGCCACGCTGATTGCCGGTTCCATCGTGCTGTCGCTGCGGGCGTCGAGCCAAGGCTCGCCTGCCCTGCCTCCCAAGGGCTGAGCTTTGGCCGCCATGCAGATGCTGTGCAGCTTGCGCCGCTGGTTGCGGGGGCTGGAGCCCCGCGTGCGGGGCCACATGGACTGGCCCTGGCTGCTGAGCCTGCAGCCCTGGCTGGAGCAGCGCGCGCTGTTCCGTTTTCAGCGCCAGCCCCTGGCCCGGGGCGTGGCAGCGGGGATGTTCTGCGGGCTCATTCCCGGCCCGCTGCAGTTGCCCGGCACCCTGCTGGCTTGCGCCTGGCTGCGGGGCAATGTGGTGGCGGGGGGCATGACCACGTTCTATACCAACCCCCTGACGATCGTGCCGCTGTATGCGCTGGCCTTTTACCTGGGCGCGCTGGTGATGCCGGGAGAGCAGGTCATGCCCGCCTGGGGCAGCGTGGCGCCCGGGGGCGACTTCACCCTGCAGGCCCTGGCCGCGTGGGTGCAGGCCCTGGGTGTGCCACTGCTGGTGGGGCTGCCCGGGCTGGGCGTACTGCTGGCGGCGCTGGGGTATGTGGTGGTGCACATCCTGTGGCTGGCGCCGGCCGTGCAGCGGGGGCGACGCTGGCAGCGCTGCCGCGTGGCAGCCCGGCGCATGCCGCCAGAGGAGCACTGACAGCCCAGGCTCCTATGCCGTGGCGCGCTCCAGCGCCTGGTCGATGTCCCAGAGGATGTCGTCCACGTCCTCGATGCCGACGCTCAGGCGCACCATGTCGGCGCTGACACCGGCGCGGGCGAGTTCGTCTTCGCTGAGCTGGCGGTGCGTGGTCGAGGCCGGGTGGATCACCAGCGTCTTGGCGTCGCCGATGTTGGCCAGGTGGCTCAAAAACTCGCAGGCGTCGATGAACTTCTCGCCTGCGGCAGCCCCGCCCTTGGCGCCGAAGGTCAGGATGCCCGAGGCGCCGGGGTGACCGTCCACCGCGCGGAACTGCTTGTGTGCCAGCGCGTGGTACGGCGAGCCACTCAAACCGGGGTAGTTGACCCACTGCACCTTCGGGTGGCCCTGCAGGAACTGCGCCACTTTCAGCGCGTTGCGGCAGTGCTCGCGCATGCGCAGGTGCAGCGTCTCGGCGCCCTGCAGCAGCTGCCAGGCGTTCATGGGCGAGAGCACGCCGCCAAAGGTGCGGTTGACCTCCATGCGCGCCTTCATGGTGTAGCCGAAGTCGCCAAAGGTCTCGTAGAACTTCACGCCGTGGTAGGCGCGGCTGGGCTCCACCATCTCGGGGAACTTGCCGTTGTCCCACGGGAACTTGCCGCCTTCCACCACCACGCCGCCCATGGTGGTGCCGTGGCCGCCGATGTATTTGGTGGCGCTGTGCACCACGATGTCGGCGCCAAAATCGAGCGGATTGCACAGGTAGGGGCTGGCCACCGTGTTGTCGATGACCAGCGGCACGCCGTGGGCGTGCGCCACCTCCGCAATCGCGGCGATGTCGAGCACGTTGACCAGCGGGTTGCCGATGGTTTCGCCGTACACGGCGCGGGTGTTGGGGCGCATGGCGCGGGCAAAGTTCTCGGGGTCGGCCGGGTCCACAAAGGTGGTCTCGATGCCCAGCCGGCTGAACCCCACGCCCAATTGCCCCACCGTGCCGCCATACAGCGTGTTGGCCGCCACGATGTGGTCGCCGGTTTTCAGAATGGCCAGCAGCGCCGCCATCTGCGCGGCCATGCCGCTGGCGCAGGCCAGGGCGGCGCGGCCGTTTTCGAGGCTGGCGATGCGCTCTTCCAGCACCGCCACCGTGGGGTTGCTGATGCGGCTGTAGACGTTGCCAAAGGTCTGCAGGTTGAACAGGCTGCTGGCGTGCTCGGCATCGTCAAACACAAAGCTGGTGGTCTGGTGGATGGGCGTGGCGCGCGCACCGGTCACGGGGTCGGGCTGGGCGCCCGCGTGGATGGCGCGGGTGCCAAAGCCGTAGGCGTGGTCGGCGCCGGAAGAAGGGGTGTGGGCCATGGTTATTTGCATGAAAAATGCCTCCAGCGCTTTTGCGAAAAGCGCTGGCAGCTATCAATAAGGGAGTTGCCGCAGCCGCTTGGCGGTGATCACGCCGGTGTTCACGCCCATCCAGCCCAGGCCGCCGAAGAGGCGCGCATGCTCAATTTTTACGCAGCGGTTCTGGATTACCTGCAGGCCCGCGTCCTCGGCGCGCCGGGCGGCGGCTTCATTGACCACGCCGAGCTGCAGCCACAGGCAGCTGGCGCCGATGGCGATGGCCTCCTCGGCCAGCGGCGCGATGTCTTCGCTCTTGCGAAAACAGTCCACCATGTCGATGCGCCCGCCCTGGCGGGCGATGGCCTGCTCGGCCTCGTGCAGGCTGGCAAAGCAGGGCTCGCCCAGAATGCTGCCGCCGCCCTGCGCCACCACCGGGTTCACCGGCACGATGCGGTAGCCGTGCGCCTGCATGTATTTGGCGGCAAAGAAACTGGGGCGGTGCCACTGCGGCGACAGGCCCACCACCGCAATGGTGCGGCAGCGGCCCAGCACGTCGCGCAGGGTGCTGATGGTGTCGGGGGTGCGGCTCATGCGGGGCAGTGTACGCAAGCGCGTCTGCCCCCGCCCGCCCCGCGCCGCAGGCCGGATGCGTTGGCGGCTACAGCGCCGCCAGCGCTTGCCGCACTTCGGCCACGCTGAGGATCTCGGTCAGCACCACCGGCGCCTTGCCGGGTGCATACAGCACATACACCGGCACGCCGCTGCGGCCGAGCTGGGTGAGGGCGGCGGTGATGGCGGGGTCGCGGCGCGTCCAGTCGGCGCGCAGCAGGGCCACCTTGCGGTCGGCAAAATCGGCCAGCACGCTGCGGTCGACCAGCGTGGTGCGCTTGTTGTACTGGCAGGTCACGCACCAGGCGGCGGTGAAATCCACAAACACCGGCTGGCCCGCGGCGATCAGCGCGGCCGCGCGGTCTGCGGACCAGAGCTGCCAGGCATGGGGGGCGCTGCCAGCGTCGGCGGCAACCTGGGCGGCGCTCTCCACCGGTTTGGTGACATTTTGGCCAATGGCGCTTATCAGCCAAGCGCTGCCAGCTATCAAAACAGAAGCAATCACCACCCGGGTGCGGCCGCGCAGCGTAAGCGACCACACCAGCGCGCTGCCGGCCACCAGCAGCGCCAGCAGCGCGCCCGCGCCGTCGATGCCGCTTTGCTGGCCCAGCACCCACACCAGCCAGACCACCGTGGCGAACATGGGAAACGCCATGGCGCGGCGGAAGGTGACCATCCACGGGCCGGGGCGGGGCAGCCAGCCCACCACGGCGGGCACCAGGCTGGCGGCAAGGTAGGGCAGGGCCATGCCCACGCCGAGCGCGGCAAATACGGCCAGCGCCTGCGCGGCGGGCATGCCCACGGCAAAGCCCAGCGATGCGCCCATGAACGGCGCGGTGCAGGGCGAGGCAATGGCCACTGCCAGCACGCCCGACAAAAACGCATCGCCTACCGGGTGGCGCGCCTGCAGCGTGGCCAGTCGCCCCGGCACGAACTGGCCAAACTCGAACAGGCCCGCCAGGTTGAGCCCGATCAGCGTGAACAGCCCGGCCAGCAGGGCCACCACGGCGGGCGACTGCAGCTGAAAACCCCAGCCCAACTGCTCGCCCGCCGCGCGCAGGCCCAGCAGCAGGCCGCCCAGCGCCAGAAACGACAGCACCACGCCTGCCGTGTAGGCCGCGCCGGCCAGGCGCTGCGCGCGCCGGTTGCTGCCGTGCTGCGCAAAGCCCAGCACCTTGATGGCCAGCACCGGAAACACGCAGGGCATGAGGTTGAGCAGCAGGCCGCCCAGCAGCCCGCCGACCAGCGCCGCCAGCAGCGTGCCCAGCGGAGCGCTGGCGGGGGCAGCAGGCGGCGCGGACTCGGCCTGGTTGGCCGCCAGCGCCGCCGCGAGGGCGGGCGACACGCTGGCGCGCGGGCGGCGGCCCAGGTGCCGCTCACGCTGGCCACGGTGCGCCAGGCGTGGGGGGCTTGCCGGTCGGCGGGGCGCTGGTCGAGCGCAAGCACCAGCGGCAGGCTGGCGGGGGTGTCGCCGCGCTGGGGCGACAGCGGCAGGTCGGCAGTCCAGACATCGCCGTTCCAGGCCTGCGTCCAGTCCTTGCCGGGCACGGCGGCGGGGATCAGCACTTCGGGCGTTTCGGCAAACAGGGCCAGCGGCTGGCCGCGTGCGGCAGCGGGCAGCCCGCGCACGGTCAGCTGCAGGCGCTCGCCTTGCACCCGCACCTGGCCGCCCCGGCCGTCGCCCACCAGCGCCAGCGGCTGGTCGGCCTGGCTCTGGGCAAAGGCGGTGGCGTGCAGCGCGGTGGAGCCACGCACCGGCAGTTGCAGTGCAAATTCGCCTTCTTCGGGAATGCACTCGACGCGGCACACCAGCCAGGTGGCGCGCAGGCGCACATCGAGCGTGCCGTTGCCCGCCAGCGGCGCCTGGAAGTCAGGGCCCACCTGCACTGGTACGGGCAGCAGCACCTGGCCTTCATAGCCATGGTTGGCCAGCGTGCCGATGCGGATGGTGTGGGGCACGGGCCAGGCGATTTCGCCGGCGGTCAGGCCGGCGGGAAGCGTCCAGGTCAGCTCGGTGGGCAGGCCCGAGTCGCCGGGGTTCTTCCAGTAGGTGTGCCACTCGGGCTGGTGGGTGATTTGCAGGCCCAGCCACAGCGGCTGGCCGGGGCCCACGCCTTCGGGGCCGTGCGCGATGAGTTCGGCGCGCACACGGGGCGTGGTGACCACGCTGCCGGTGCTGGCCCCCATTTTTGGGCTGAATTGGGCGCTGGCGCCCATCCATAAAGCGCTAGCAGCTATGAAAAGCAGAGCGAAAAAGAGGCGCGAGAGCAGACGATGAGGCATGGTTACAGGGTGTGAGCGCTGGCGCAGCGGTTGGTTCCGGTGCTCCGGTGCGCTTTGGCAGGGCGCGCCGGGCGCTGGGCACCCTGCGCGTGGCGCTGTCAAATGTGTCACCGCTATTGTGTCGCCAGGCTCAGCTGCGCCTGGGGCGTCCATTTGTCGTCCGCCGCGGTGGTTTTGGGTGCGGCCAGGAACAGGCGCTCGTCGGGCAGCTTTTGCTCGGCCAGATAGGCCTTGACGGCCTGGCCGCGGTGCGTGGCCAGCTCGGTGGCCAGGTCTTCGGTGGCGGCGGGCAGGTGGGCCAGCAGCAGGGCCTCCATCTCGGGCACGGGCAGGTCCTTGGCCATGCCCACCAGGTTGCGCGGCTTGGGCATGTCGGCGCGGCGGTACACCTCCTTGAGCAGCGCCGGGTATTCGGCGGCCTGCACAGGGGTGGTGTCGGCAGGGGTTGCACGGCGCTTGGCGGCGCGCACCAGCTCTTGCAGGCGCTCGCGCTGGATGGCGTCGCGCTCGCGCTCCAGGCTGGCCGTGCCGGTCACGGTGATCTTGAGCGCGGGCCGCTCGGTCAGCGCCTTGGCCACCTTGTCCAGGTTTTGCCGGGCCTCGGGCGTGAGCGTGGCGCTGCCCGGGGCAAAGGCCACGCTGCTGAGTTCGTCGCCGCCGCCAAAGGCACGGGCCAGCAGGCTGAACGGCGCCGTGATGGCCTTGCCGATCAGGTTGACGATGATCTTGAAGATGACCGGGCCGATGCGGAACTGCGGGTCGTTCAGCGAGCCGCTGATGGGCAGATCGAGGTCGATCACGCCATGGCTGTCGGCCAGCAGGGCCACGGCCAGCCGCACCGGCAGGCTGTTGGGGGCGCCCTCCACGGGGTCGCCGAAGGTGAGCTGGTTGAGCACCAGCTTGTTGCTGGCCGTGAGCTGGCCGCTCGGCAGCACCTTGTAAGAGACATCCATGCTGAGCTTGCCGCGCTCGATGCCGTGGCCCGCGTATTTGACGGAATAGGGCGAGAGGGGCGGCAATTCGAGGTCACGCACCTTGCCCACAATGTCCAGCGCCAGCGGCTTGGCCAGCGGGTTGAGCTTGCCGGTAATTTCCAGCGAGGCCGAGCCCTCGGCGCGGCCGCGCAGTTCCAGGTCGGCCAGCACGGGCTCGCTGCCCGCGGGTTGGGAAGAGAACGCGCTGAGCTTGCCGGTCAGCTCGGTCAGGTCGGCCGAGTAGTTGGGCTTGATGAAAAAGTCCGAGAACAGCACCTTGCCATTGACCAGGCTCACCGGGCCGAACACCACCACCGGCGCCATCGGGTCGGGCGGGGGCTGTGGGGATGGGGGCGGCGGGCTGCTGGCCGAGGCCACGGTATCGGCGGGTGCCGCCTTTGCGGGGGCTGGGCCGCTGCCGCAGGCGTGTTGTTGACCTCGGCAGGGCTTTTGGCGATGTCGCTCAGGTTGATGCGGCCGTTTTCGTTGATGGTGATGCGCGCATAAAAGTCGGCCAGGCTGGTTTCCTTCACCTCCACGCGGGGGGCGGTGTTCGGTGCCAGGGCCACGCTCAGGCCGCGCAGGCCCAGGCTTTTCCAGGCCAGCAGTTCTTCGCCCACCTGCTCGGCGGTCTTGGGCGTGGCGGCGGCCGTGCTGTTGGCGCGCAGCTCGTCGATGGCGGCATCGCCGCTCACGCGCAGCGTGGTGCCGCGCGGGCTTTGGGACATCGCCACCTGGCCGCGAAAACCCACGTCGGCGCGCAGCAGTTCGATGGCGAACTGGTCGGCCAGGTAGCCGTCCAGGGCGTGCAGGGGCAGGCGGCTGGCTTCCAGGCGGCCTTGCGTGGCAAAGGGTTGGGGCGTCAGCGTGCCCCGGTAGTCGAGTTTGCCGGCGTTGCCCCGGCCTGCAGCCACCCGTGTCGAGAGATTCAGCGACTCGGGCTTGCTGCCGTCCAGCGCCAGGTTGCGGGCCTGCAGGCTCAGCGCCGACAGGTTCAGCGCCACGGGGCGGGGCTGGGCGCGGTCGGCAAAGGCCACGCTGCCCTCGTCCACGGCCAGCTCGCCCAGGCGCACGCGCCAGGCGGGCGCTGCCGCCGTGGTGGCGCTGGCGGGCGAGGCGGCGGGCGCGGCCTTGAGCCAGCGCTCAACCATCCAGCGGCCATCGGGGGTGCGCTCCACCGTGGCTTTGGGCTGGGTGATGCCCAGGCGTGCGATGTCCACGGTGCGGGTGTCCAGGTTCAGCTTGAGGCCGTCCAGCGCCAGCTTGCCCACGCTGGCCAGCGTGGTCTTGCCCTGTTGCAGCGCCAGTTGCTCCAGCGCCAGGGGGCCGGCGCCAAGCGTGATGCCCGTAGCGCCTGCCTTGGCGGCGTCGCCAGCGGGCGCTTGCCACTGCACGGCCATCTCGCCGTTGATCTGGCCGGTCAGGGCCGGCTCCAGGGTCTGCGCCAGGTAGGGCGCGGCCAGCTGCAGGGCGAGGGCCTTCGCCGACAGGTTCACCTCGGCGGCCCGGTCGGTGGCCTGGCCCTTGAACGACAGGCTGCTGCCCTGCACGCCCAGTGCGCCCGTGAAGGTGAGCGGCGCCTTGAAGGGGTAGGTCACATCGGTCACATCCAGCGTGAAGTCGGTGGCCTGCAGCGCGGCGGCGGGCCGGGTGCTCTGGTCGCTCCAGCGCAGCTGGCCCTGGCGCACGGCGGCCTGCGCCACGGCCACGGTCCAGCCGGGGCCGCGGCTGCGGGCGGGGTTGCGCTGCTGGCGCCGCTGGCCGGTGGGTTTGCGCCGCTGGCGGCGGCCTGGGGGGGCGGTGCAGCAGGCGTGGCTGGTTTGGCTGTGGGGGATGCAGCCGGTACGGCCAGCTGCGCGAGGTTGATCTCGCCCCGGGCATTGCGCGTGGCCGTCACGACGGGCGATGCCAGCTCCACGCGGGCCAGTCGCACCACCTGGTCGAGCGGCCGCACATCGGCCATGTCCACCGTGAGGCGCTCGTAGGACAGCAGGGGCTGCTGGTTGCGGTCGGTGATCTGCACGTTGTGCGTCTGCACCTGGCCCGACAGCGTCACGGCCAGGCGCGGTGCCTGCTCGAACGCCACCTTCAGGTCCAGGTCGAGGACAGCGCCCTGCACCCGCACCGGCAGGCTGGCGGGCAGGTAGGGCAAATAGGGCGCCAGATCGAGCCCCGCCCACTTCACCGTGGCATCGCCCTTGCCGGACTGGGCAAACGGGGTGGCCTGCGCCGACGAGTCAAACCGGCTGCCTCCGGCCTCGAACGACAGGTGCGGCTCGACCTTGATATCGCGCTGCGCGGGCAGGGTGCTGATGAAAGGCACCTTGAGGGACAGCTGGCGCACGGCGTGGGTCTTGTCCACCGTGCGGTCGTCGAAGTCGATGGCGCCGTCGTTCAGCGTGAGGTTGTGCAGCGCCAGCCGCACGGGGCCGCTGGCGGGTTTGTCGCTGGGGCGGTGAGCCGGGCCAGGATGTCGTCCACGTCGTAGTGGCCGTCGGTCAGGTGCGCAAGCCGCAGGTGGGGTGCGTCGATGGTGAGTGCGTCCACCACCGGCGCCAGGCGCAGCAGCGACTGCAGCTCGGCATCGGCATAGATGCGCGCAATGGTCAGCTGCGGCGGGCCACCCTGGGCGCCGCCGATGGCGATGTCGCGCAGGGTGATTTCCAGCGTCCAGGGCGTGAACTCGATGGTGCCCACGGTGAGCGGGCGGCCCAGCTGTTCGCTGGCGATGCGCTCGAGCGGGCCTTTCGCCAGCGATGGAACGGCCAGCCAGGTGACCAGCCACACCACGATCAAGGTCGCCAGTGCAACAGCGGCACGGCGCAACCAGCGGTGCTGGCGCAAGGAAGCAAAGGACACAGAGCGCAGGGACAAAGACATGGCGGACTTGCAGAAGGTGGGCGCCGCAGTCCCAGGAGGGTGGTTGCAAAAAGACAAATGACCGCGCGCGAGCCGCTATTGTCCCCGTTGTCGGCCCGTTGGGGTAAGCCGTTGCAACCCGTGGGCCGGGGTGCTGCAAACTGGTGGATAGTTGGGGCGGTCACGCTCCTGTTGGGCAAAGCCACTCCCATGCATTCCTCATCTTCTTCTTCTTCTTCTGCTGCTTCTGTGGTTGTTCCTGGAGCGACGTTCTGGTCACGCTCGCTCACCCGCCTGTTGCGCGGCAGCGGCTGGCTGCTGCTGGGCCTGTGTGCGTTGCTGGCAGTGTTGTCGTACCACGGCTTCACGGTGTATTGCGAGAACTTCGGCTGCATTTACCTGGGCCTCATCTGGATGGTCTGGGGCGTGCTGGCCGGCGTGGGGCTGGTCATGGCGCTGCTGGTGCGTGCGTGGCAGCGCCACCGTGGGTTCAGCACGCGGGCCAGCAGTTGGGCGGTGGTTCTGCTGCTGGCCATGGGCGCGGGCCACCTGCTTTACTGGCTGGTGACCACGGCGCTGCGGTGACGTGGTTTCCTGTCGTTTTTGTCGTGCATCGGCGCCGGCCCCGCTGCCACTACCATGGCACCCATGACCGCCGCTGCCACCCCACCCCTGCCGTCGCGCTTCTGGGCCGACCTCTCCACCCGCGATTTCACCCGGCTGCGCACCAGCGGCCAGGCCCGGCAGACGGTGGCCGTGCTGCCCGTGGCGGCCATCGAGCAGCATGGGCCGCACCTGCCGCTGTCGGTGGATGCGACGCTGCTGCAGGGCGTGATCGACGCCGCGCTGCCGTTGCTGCCCGCGGCGCTGCCCGCGTTGTTCCTGCCGCCGCAGGTGGTGGGGCTGAGCCCCGAGCACATCCGCTTTCCGGGCACGCTCACGCTGTCGCCCGCCACGGTGATCGCGCTGTGGACCGAGATTGGCGAATGCGTGGCGCGCGCCGGGGTGAAAAAACTGTTGCTGTTCAACGGCCACGGCGGCCAGGTCAGCGTGATGGACATCGTGGCGCGTGAGTTGCGCACGCGCAGCCATCTGCTGGTCTACAGCGCCAGCTGGTTCAGCCTGCCGCTGCCCGATGCGGTGGCCGGCCAGTTCAGCGCCGACGAGCACCGCTTTGGCATCCATGCGGGCGAGATCGAGACATCAATGATGCTGCACCTGGCGCCCGCCACGGTGAACATGGAGCACGCGCGCGACTTCCGCTCCACCTCGCAGGACCGCGCCGAGCGCTACGCCATCCTGGGCAACGGCAAAAGCGCCAAGCTGGGCTGGCAGATGCAGGACTACCACGTCGCCGGTGCCGTGGGCAATGCCGCCGCCGCCACGGCCGACAAGGGCCGGGCGGTGGTGGATGCTGCCGGGCAGCAACTGGTGCGGCTGCTGCAGGAACTGCACGATCTGCCGCTGGCCACTTTGGTGGATGGCCCCGGGGGACTGGTTGATTAATAGAGACTTTTGGTGTTTTTGCCTGATTGGGTGCATACCTCAGACCAACCCCGTTCGCCCTGAGCTTGTCGAAGGGCCGTGCCAAAGCAGTGCCCTGGCTTCCACAGGCTCAGCCCGAACGGATGGGGGCAAGTTATCTGAGGTATGTCGCTAATCAGGTGATTTTGGTCTCTAGTGCTTATGTGGTAAGCGGTAGCAGCTACTTTTTTGATAGTGATGATGACTACATCACCCGCCCAAACCACCACACCGACAGCCCGGCGGCCAGCACCGCCAGCGCTGCACCCACCAGCGCCAGCAGGGCCGAGATTTCGGTTTCTCGCTTTTCCACCGTGAGGCGCGAACTCAGGGTTTCATAAACCTTCTTCAGGTCGGCGGCCGTGGCGGCGTGGAAATATTCGGCCTGGGTGCGCAAGGCCACGGCCTTGAGGGTTTCTTCATCGAGCCGCACGCGCATCGACCAGCCCTCAAAACCGATGGTTTCGCCCTGCACCGTGCCCACGCCCACGGTGTACACGCGCACGCCCCGGTCGGCGGCCCATTGGGCGGCTTCGAGCGGGTCCACCCCGGTGGTGCGCTGGCCGTCGGTCAGCATGATGATGGCGGCCGAGTTGTAGGAGCCCGGGGCTACGGGCGTGAAGGTCTTGGCTGGGTCCTGCCTGGTGACCTCGTCGAGTGAGCTCGGCCGCATGGCCTGGCGCCCGCCCAGCGCCGCAATGTCGATACCCGCGTCGGGGAACAGCGTGGCCAGCGCCAGCATGATGCCGTTTCCCGTGGCCGTGCCGCGCTGCAGCTGAAAGCTGTCGATGGCCTTGATCAGGTCTTCATGGCTCTGGGTGGGCAGTTGCGCCAGCTGGGCGCTGCCCGCAAACGCCACGATGCCCACGCGCACATGGCGCGGCAGCTCGGCGATGAAGGCCTTGGCGGCGTTTTGCGCGGCGGTGATGCGGTCGGGCTCCACGTCGGCGGCGCGCATGCTGCCCGATACATCCATGGCCAGCATGATGGTCTGCTGCTCCGAGGGCAGCGTGATGACGGCCAGCGGGCGCGCCGCCGCCAGCAGCAGGGCCACCAGCGCCAGCAGAAAGAGCGCGGGCGGGATATGGCGGCGCAGGCGCTGGCCGGGGCCGAGCGCCGCGCGCACCAGCCCGAGGCTGGGGTAGTTCAGCGCCTGCTGCTTGCGCCGGTGCAGCAGCCAGGCATACAGCGCCACCAGCAGCGGCACCGCCAGCAGCAGCCAGAGCAGGGTGGGCCAGAGAAAAACCATGGTCGGGTGTCCTTGGGTTTGTCGATGTCAGTCAGCGGCCTAAACGGCGGCGGTGCGGGGGCTGGGTTTGAAAGCGCTCAGCCGCGGGCCGGCCCGGCGCTGGCGCAGGTCCATGAACCGCAACAGGGCGTCGATCAGGTCGTCATCGGTGCGCAACTCCAGCGTGTCGGCGCCCGCCGCGGCCAGGCCGGTGCGCAGGGTGGCCTCGCGCTCGGCGGCCAGGCGGGCAAAGCGCTGGCGGAAGGCCTTGTCGTGCGTGTCGACCTGCAGTTGTTCGCCGGTTTCGGCGTCGCGCAACAGCACCAGGCCCAGGTCGGGCAACTCCAGTTCGAGCGGGTCGAACAGGCGCACGGTCACCACGTCGTGGCGTTGCGCCAGCTGGGCCAGCGGCTTTTCCCAGCCGGGCGCGCTGATGAAGTCCGACACCACGAACACCGTGGAGCGCCGGCGAATGCCGCCCAGCCCGGCCTGCAGCAGCAAGCCTAGCTGCGTGCCGCCGGCGGACTTGACGATGCCCTGCTGCAGCAACCGGTGCACCAGGTGCAGCACCTGCGCGCGGCTGCTGCGCGGGGGCAGCACGGCATCGATCGCGCGCGCGCCGCCGCCCTCTGCATCTGTTGTGCCGCCTGCGCCATACAGCATGGCGCCCACGCGGTTGCCGTGGCGCGTGAGCAGGCGCGCCAGCACGGCCACAAAGCCGGTGAGGATGTCGCGCTTGGCGTGGCCCTGCGGGCCAAAGTGGATGGAGGGGCTGAGGTCCAGCAGGAACCAGGCCGACATTTCGCGGTCTTCGGTGAACACGCGCACATGGGGCGCGTTCAGGCGCGCCGTCACATTCCAGTCGATGTGGCGCACATCGTCGTGGGGCTGGTATTCGCGCAGGTCGGCCAGGTCCAGCCCGCTGCCGCGCACCAGGGTGCGGTAGTCGCCCTGCAGCAGACCGTCGAGCCGCCGGATGACATGCCACTCCAGCTGCCGCAGCAGGCGGTCGGCCTGGCCGGGCAAGCTGGGTGGAGGCTGCCCGGGGGTGGTTTCAGGCGGCTTTTTGCTCATGGCGAGGGCTCAAGCTGTTTTGCACGTGGTGCAAAGGCCGTGCAGGCGCCTGTATCTTGGCCATGATGCGGGCAATCAGCGCATCGGCATCGAGCCCGTCCGACAGCGCCTCGTACGACAGCGACAGCCGGTGGCGCAGCACATCGGGCGCCAGGTCGGTCATGTCCTCGGGCAGCACGTAGGCGCGCCCGCGCAGCATGGCCAGGGCCTGGGCGCCTTCGGCCAGGCAGATGGTGGCGCGCGGGCTGGCGCCACAGGCAATGAACGGCGCAATATCCGGGATGCCGTGCTGCGCGGGCGCCCGTGTGGCTGCCACCAGCTTCACCGCATATTGCAGCAGCGACGGGTCCACATACACGGCGCGGCACTCGGCCTGTAAGGCCGACAGCTGTGCCGTGGTGGCCACGGGCAGTACCTGCACGGGCGCATCGAGCGCGCGCTGGGCAATCACGAACTCTTCTTCCTCGGTGGGGTAGTCGAGCAGCACCTTCATCATGAAGCGGTCCACCTGCGCCTCGGGCAGGGCGTAGGTACCTTCGGTCTCGATGGGGTTCTGCGTGGCCATCACCAGAAAGGGCTCGGGCACCTTGTGGGTTTCGCCGGCAATAGTGACCTGGCGCTCCTGCATCACCTCCAGCAGGGCGCTTTGCACCTTGGCGGGCGCGCGGTTGATTTCGTCGGCCAGCAGCAGGTGGGTGAACACCGGGCCCAGCGTGGTGCTGAACTCGCCCGTCTTCTGGTTGTACATGCGCGTGCCCACCAGGTCGGCGGGCACCAGATCGGGCGTGAACTGGATGCGCTTGAAGCTGCCCTGGATGGTGCTGGCCAGCGTCTTGACGGTAAGTGTCTTGGCCAGGCCGGGCACGCCTTCGACCAGCAGATGGCCCTGGGCCAGCATGGCGACCATCACGCGCTCCAGAAAGCGGTCTTGGCCGACCACGACGCGTTTGACTTCGTAGAGCACCTGTTCCATCAGCGTGGCGGTGGATGCGGCGATATGGGCGTGGGGGCCGTAGGCCGGGGGCGTGGCGGTGGGTGTCATGGCGTCCTTGCACAAACGGGTGGAAACTAGAACGGCGGCATGCCCACGGCTGCAGCGGCGTTTTCAATGGGCACGGCAAAGCCGATGCCGATGAAGGTGCGGGCCTCGGTGGGGTTGAGGATGGCGGTGACGATGCCCACCACCTCGCCGTCCATGGTGACCAGCGGGCCGCCCGAATTGCCGGGGTTGGCGGCCGCGTCGAACTGGATCAGGTTGGTGAGCGGACGGGTGCCTTCGGGCGGATCGAATTCACGGTCCAGGCCCGACACCACGCCCGCCGACGCCGATGGCCCGATGCCGAACGGAAAACCGATGGCCACCACCTGGTCGCCCGCCCGCAGGTCTTGGGTGGAGCGCAGCGGCGCGGCGGCCAGGTCGTCGGGCACCTTGTGGGCCTGCAGTACGGCCAGGTCGTTTTCGGGCTGGACACCGGTGATGCTGGCGGTGGTTTCCAGCCCATCGTGAAAAGTGACGGTGATGCGGCTGGCGCCCTGCACCACATGCAGGTTGGTGAGGATGATTCCCGAATCCACAATCACCACGCCCGTGCCAATGCCGCGCTCGAGCTCTTTCTTGCCGTTCTTGCTGCGCGTGTAGCTCGCCACACGCACCACCGAGGGCGCCACGGCCTCCACTGCCGCTGTGGCGGGCGATGGAAAGGTGGTGGTCTCCAGGGTGCGCAGCACGGCAGCGTCGATGTCGTCCTGCGTGATGCGGCGGGGCGTGGTGCCCGGGTGCAGCCACACGCTGGCCAGCAGCAGCGCGGTGAGCAGCACCACGGTGGCCCACAGGGCGCGCAGGTGGTTGCGCGGGGCGACAGTGGTTGCGGATGCCTCGGCGGGCGGTGCCAGCGGTGGTGACGGCTGCGGCGCGCTGGCCACTGCGGCCACCGGTTCTGCCGGGCGCCGGGTGGGGCGGGAACTGCTGTAGAGGGCGGGCCGGGGCATGCTGTCACCTTCTGGTTCCATGGCCATTTCCCGGCCCGTGCGCACGCCTTGGGGGCTGTGGGCGCCGCGCCTTTGCAGGCACGCGGGGGTGAGGAAACGGAATGTCGCGCCGGAGCGTGGCGCACGGGTTTGACAGTAGCACGGATCGCCGGTTGATGCAGACCGCTGTGTGGCCGGGCCGCTGCCGGGCCGCTGCCAGGTGCGCGCTGGTCGGGCATCATGTCGGCATGTCTTCCTGGATCGATACGCATTGCCACCTGGACGCCGCCGAGTTCGCCGCCGACCGCGAGGCCGTGCGCCAGCAGGCCGCTGCCGCGGGCGTGGCGCACTGCGTGATTCCGGCGGTGGAGCGCGCCAACTGGGACGCCGTGCGCCAGCTGGCGCACCGCCATGGCGACAGCTACGCCCTGGGCATTCACCCGCTGTACACCGCGCGGGCGGCCGATGCCGACCTGGCGCTGCTGGCCCAGGCGCTGGAGCAGCACCGCCACGACCCGCGCCTGGTGGCCGTCGGCGAAATCGGGCTTGATTCTTTTGCCGGCGGGCCGCCTCAAGGCCAAAAGCGGCCCCCTGGGGAGGCAGCGACCACACGCAGTGAGGGAGCGTGGGGGTATGGTTCAGTCGATGGGCGCGATCCCGCGCGGCAGGAGCAGTTTTACCGTGCCCAGCTGCAACTGGCGCGCCGGTTTGACTTGCCGGTGATCCTGCATGTGCGCCGCTCGGCGGACAGGCTGCTCAAGGGCCTGCGCGACATTGCCGTGCCGGGCGGCATTGCCCATGCCTTCAACGGCAGCCTGCAGCAGGCGCAGGCGTTCATCGCGCTGGGTTTCAAGCTGGGGTTTGGCGGCGCGGTGACTTATGACCGGGCACTGCAATTGCGCCGGCTGGCGGCCGAGTTGCCCGAATCGGCCCTGGTGCTGGAAACCGACGCGCCCGACATCCCGCCGCACTGGCTTTACACCACGGCCGGGCAGCGGGCCGCCGGACAACCCCAGGGGCGCAACGCCCCGGCCGAGCTGCCGCGCATCGCCGCGGTAGTGGCGGGCCTGCGCGGTCTGCCGCTGGAGGCATTGGCCCGCAGCACCACCGCCAACGCCTGTGCGGCGCTGCCGCGCCTGGCCGGGCTGGTGCAGGAAGCTTGAGGTATTTTTGGCCTCTGGCGCTTTTCAGATAAGCGCTGACAGCTATTTATTTGATAGTGAAAAGGCCGCATGTCGGGATTCAGGCCAGAATCGGACCATGAAGGAAAACAAGGCGGCATCAGGCCGCGCCACCCGACCCCGCGATGTGCCCAGACCGCTCTCGTCGCCCGGCGGCGAGCGCCTGACGGGGCTGGCGCCCGTGGTGTCCGAACGCACGGTGGTGCTGGTGCTGGGCAGCTTTCCGGGCGCGGCCTCGCTGCGGGCGGGGCAATACTATGCGCACCCGCAAAACCATTTCTGGCGCATCCTGCAGGCGCTCTGGCCGCAGCACCCGCTGCCCGGCGCAGCGCACTATGGCGAGCGCTGCGACTGGCTGCTGGCGCGCGGGCTGGGCCTGTGGGACGTGTACGCCAGCTGTGAGCGGGTGGGCAGCCTGGACACCCGCATCCGCAATGCGCAGGTCAACGACTTCGCCAGCCTGCGCGCGCGCTGTCCCCGGCTGGCGGCCATCGCCCACAATGGCGGGGAAAGCTTCAAGCATGCG
Source organism: Acidovorax carolinensis (assembly GCF_002157145.1). Classification (NCBI taxonomy): domain Bacteria; kingdom Pseudomonadati; phylum Pseudomonadota; class Betaproteobacteria; order Burkholderiales; family Comamonadaceae; genus Acidovorax; species Acidovorax carolinensis. The sequence goes on along the minus strand of NZ_CP021361.1, from coordinate 3,653,428 downwards.
CGCAGCACGGCGTTGCTGGGGGTGGCGGTGCACCGCCTGCCTTCCACCAGCCCAGCCAACGCGTCGTGGAGTTTTGAACGTAAATTGAACGCCTGGGCCGAACTGCTGGCCCGGCATGGATTGGTGTGAATGGCCCGCAATAAAAAGACCGAAGTTGAACTGCCCGAAGTGAGCGTCTCTGACGATGGCGAGGTGCGCCACCTGCACCTGGGCACGCCCTGGATCCAGGGCTCCATGCGCGTGGCCGAGCCGTTCGAGATCGAGTTGCAGTATGTGCAGCGCATGATGGCCTGGCTGCTGTTTGTTGAGCCCGCCAGTGTCACCAAGCGCCACGCCATGCAGTTGGGGCTGGGGGCCGGGGCCATCACCAAGTTTTGCCACAAGAAACTGCGCCTGTGCACCACCGCCATCGAGCTCAACCCGCAGGTGCTGGCGGTGTGCCGCCAGTGGTTCAAGCTGCCGCCCGATGGCTCCAAGCTGCGCGTGGTGCTGGCCGATGCGGCCGAGGAAATCCGCAACCCGATGTGGCTGGGCACCGTGGACGCCCTGGCGGTCGATCTGTACGACCACGAAGCCGCGGCGCCGGTGCTAGACAGCCCCGCTTTTTATGCCGACTGCCGCGCGTTGCTGACCGAGGACGGCTGCATGACCGTGAACCTGTTTGGCCGGGCGTCGAGCTTCGAGCGCAGCCTCAAGAGCATGGCCAGCGCCTTTGGCGAAGACGCCCTGTGGGCCTTCAAGCCCACCCGCGAGGGCAACACCGTGGTGCTGGCGCAGCGCACGCCCAGCCGGCCCAAGCGCACCGAGCTGGCCGCGCGGGCCGAGGCCATCCAGGCGCGCTGGGACATCCCTTCGGCCAAATGGCTGCGCGTGTTCAAACCCGTGGCGGGCTGACCGTCCGCCGCTCCGCCTCGCCATTGAACTGAACACCGAAGCCCCTGATGAAAACCTTCACCGAATTCCCCGCGCCCGCTGCGCCTGCGGCCCATGCGGGTCCGCTGGACTGGCGCAGCATGGTGGGCTGGCTGCGCTCCGATGGCGTGATCTCGCCGCAAGAGGCGCACCGCACCATCGCCCGCTGCTCGCAGGCCGAAAGCTCGCAGCATCCGCTGGTGCGGCTGGCCAGCGTCGCCATGGCGCGCGCCAGCGATGGCAAGCCGCTCGATATTGAATCGCTGACCGAATACCTGGCCCAGCGCGCCGGGCTGCACTACCTGCGCATCGATCCGCTCAAGGTGGACGTGGGCCGCGTGGCCGACACCATGAGCGCCTCGTATGCCGAGCGGCACAAGGTGCTGCCGGTGCAGGTGACGGCCAAGGAGGTGGTGGTGGCCACGGCCGAGCCCTTCATCGACGACTGGGTGGCCGAGGTGGAGCGCCAGTCGCGCCGCACGGTGCGCCGGGTGGTGGCCAACCCGCAGGATATTCACCGCTTCACGGCCGAGTTTTTTGCGCTGGCCAAATCGGTGCGGGCGGCGCAGAAGGCGGGCGGCAACTCGGGGGGCAGCAGCTTTGAGCAGCTGGTGGAGCTGGGCCAAAGCAACAAGCAGCTCGATGCCAACGACCAGGGCGTCGTGAAGGTGGTGGACTGGCTGTGGCAATACGCGTTTGATCAGCGCGCCAGCGACATCCACCTGGAGCCGCGCCGCGAGCAGGGCGTGATCCGCTTTCGCATCGATGGCGTGCTGCACCCGGTCTACCAGATGCCCATGGGCGTGCACAACGCCATGGTGTCGCGCATCAAGCTGCTGGGCCGCATCGACGTGGTGGAAAAGCGCCGCCCGCAGGACGGCCGCATCAAGACCCGCAACCAGCGCGGCGACGAGGTGGAAATGCGCCTGTCCACGCTGCCCACGGCGTTTGGCGAGAAGATGGTGATGCGGATTTTTGACCCCGACAACACCGTCAAGGACCTCGACGCGCTGGGCTTCGCACCGCACGACGCGCAGCGCTGGGAGCAGCTCGTCAAGCGCCCGCACGGCATCATCCTGGTGACCGGGCCCACCGGCTCGGGCAAGACCACCACGCTGTACGCCACCTTGAAGCGCGTGGCCACCGAAGAGGTGAACGTGAGCACCGTGGAAGACCCGATCGAAATGATCGAGCCCAGCTTCAACCAGACGCAGGTGCAGCCGCAGCTCGACTTCAACTTCGCCGAAGGCCTGCGCGCCCTGATGCGCCAGGACCCGGACATCATCATGGTGGGCGAAATCCGCGATCTGGAAACCGCCGAGATGGCTATCCAGGCGGCGCTGACGGGCCACCTGGTGTTCTCGACGCTGCACACCAACGATGCACCCTCGGCCATCACCCGCATGATGGAGCTGGGCGTGCCGTCCTACCTGATCAACGCCACGCTGCTGGGCGTGCTGGCCCAGCGGCTGGTGCGCACGCTGTGCAAACAGTGCAAGCAGCCCGATACGTTGGCCACCCCCGAGGCGCTGGTCGAGGTGGTCAAGCCCTGGAAGATCACGGGCGCCTACCAGCCCTACAAGCCCGTGGGCTGCGTGGACTGCCGCATGGGGGGCTTTCTGGGGCGCATGGGGCTTTACGAGCTGCTGACGGTGAGCGAGGCGCTCAAGGACAAGATCACCCAGGCGCCTTCGATCGAGGTGCTGCGCCGCCAGGCGGTGGCCGACGGCATGCGCCCCTTGCGCCTGGCCGGCGCTCTGCGGGTGGCCGAAGGGCTGACCACGCTGGACGAGGTGATTGCGGCGACGCCGCCGCTCGATTGATCAAGTCGGGGTAAACCCGCACTCACCCAGGGCGCCGCACCGCAGCGGGCGGCGATTGTGACGGGATGTAGGTGGAATCCACATCGCTATGCGCCCACATTCCCCGCACAATCCCGTGGTTGAGATTCCGCCAAGGAGACATTCGTGAAAATCAAGAGTCAAAAAGACTTTTTTGCCGGCCTCATGTTCATGGGCGTCGGCGTGGCCTTCGCCTGGGGCGCCACAACTTACAACGTCGGCACCGGCGCCCGCATGGGACCGGGCTATTTCCCCCTGTTGCTGGGTATTTTGCTGGCCATCATCGGCGGCGTTATTACGTTCAAGGCCACCGTGGTGGAAACCGTGGACGGTGAAAAGATCGGCAAATGGGCCTGGAAGCCGCTGTTCTTCATTCTGGCCGCCAACTTTGCCTTCGGCATTTTGCTGGCCGGCCTGCCCAGCCTGGGTATTCCCGCCATGGGCCTGATCGTCGGCATCTATGCGCTGACCTTCATTGCCAGCCTGGCAGGCAACGAGTTCCATGCGAAGTCGGTGTTTGTACTTGCCACGGTGCTCGCCGTGGGCAGCTATGTGGCATTCGTCTGGGCGCTGAAGCTTCAGTTCCCGGTGTGGCCCAGTTTTATTTCCGGTTAAGGCAGGAGCACCCACACTATGGAATTGTTTGACAACCTGGCGCTCGGCTTCGGCGTCGCCTTCACGTTTCAGAACCTCGTTTACTGCTTTGTCGGCTGCCTTTTGGGCACGCTGATCGGCGTGTTGCCTGGCATCGGCCCCGTGGCCACCATCGCCATGCTGCTGCCCGCCACCTACGCGCTGCCGCCCGTGGCTGCGCTGATCATGCTGGCCGGTATCTATTACGGCGCGCAATACGGTGGCTCCACCACCGCCATCCTGGTGAACCTGCCGGGCGAATCGTCCTCGGTGGTGACTGTGATCGACGGCTACCAGATGGCGCGCAAGGGCCGTGCGGGGCCGGCGCTGGCGGCTGCTGGCCTGGGCTCTTTCTTTGCCGGTTGCGTGGGCACGCTGATCCTGGCGGCGTTTGCGCCACCCCTGACCGAAGTGGCCTTCAAGTTCGGCCCTGCCGAGTACTTCTCGCTGATGGTGCTGGGCCTGATCGGCGCCGTGGTGCTGGCCTCGGGCTCGCTGCTCAAGGCCGTGGGCATGATCGTGCTGGGTCTGCTGATTGGTCTGGTGGGTACCGACGTGAACTCGGGCGTGGCCCGCTTCAGCTTTGACATTCCCGAGCTGACCGACGGCATCGGCTTCGTGACCATCGCCATGGGCGTGTTCGGTTATGGCGAAATCATTGCCAACCTCTCGCGCCCCGAAGACGAGCGCGAGGTGTTCACGGCCAAGGTCGAGGGGCTGTTCCCCACGGCGCAGGACTTCAAGCGCATGTTCCCCGCGGTGCTGCGTGGCACGGCCCTGGGCTCTGCCCTGGGCATCCTGCCCGGCGGCGGTGCCTTGCTGTCGGCTTTTGCTGCCTACACCATTGAGAAGAAAACCAAGCTGCACCCCGGCGAAGTGCCCTTTGGCCAGGGCAACATCCGCGGAGTGGCTGCGCCTGAGGCCGCCAACAACGCGGGTTCGCAAACCTCGTTCATCCCGCTGCTGACGCTGGGCATTCCTCCCAACGCCGTGATGGCGCTGATGGTGGGTGCGATGACCATCCACAACATTCAGCCGGGTCCCCAGGTGATGACCAGCAACCCCGAGCTGTTCTGGGGCCTGATCGCCTCGATGTGGATCGGCAATGCCATGCTGGTGATCCTGAATCTGCCGCTGATCGGCATCTGGATCAAGCTGCTCACGGTGCCCTACCGCTGGCTGTACCCGTCCATCGTGCTGTTCTGCGCGGTGGGTGTGTATTCCACCAACAACAACACCTTTGACGTCTGGATGGTGGGTATCTTTGGTCTGATTGGCTACATCTTCCACAAGCTGGGTACCGAGCCTGCGCCCTTGCTGCTTGGCTTGATCCTGGGCCCGATGATGGAAGAAAACCTGCGCCGTGCGCTGCTGCTGTCGCGCGGCGACTGGAGCGTGTTTGTCACGCGTCCGCTGTCGGCCGGCCTGCTGGCGGCTGCTGCCCTGCTGCTCGTCATCGTGCTGCTGCCCGCCGTGAAGAACAAGCGCGAAGAGGCCTTCGTCGAAGACTGAGCCCCTTACCCCGTTCGCCGGTCCCGCAGCGCGGGCCCCGGCTGCAAGCACAGCGGCACCTTCGGGTGCCGTTGCTTTTTGGGGCGGTGACTCGGTGGAAAGGGCGAAGGCCCGGTACACAATGGCGCACCGAGGACCGCATGCAACCACCCAACCGCCCCACGCAGCACCCGCACCGGGTCATGCTGCACAACGAGATCCACGCCCGCCCGCCCGAGGCCCTGGCAGCACCGCTGGCCATTGCCCACATCGTCATGCTGGCCGATGCGGCGGGCCGCGAAGCCAGCCGCGCCCATGTGGCGGCACTGCTGCGCGACCACCACATGGCGCTGCCCGATGCCCAGACCACCCACTTGCGGATGGACCTGGGTGCTTTTCGGCTGCGCTGGGAGCTGCACACCGAGTTCGTCACCTGGACCTTCATGGTCCCGGCGTCCGCCGAGGCCTTTGGCGAGCGCGAGCCCACCAGCGCCATCGATGTGGTTCCACACGAATGGCTGGCCGCCCTGCCGGGCCATTGCCTGTGCAGCCTGAACCTGTGGGTGCTGCCCACGCAGCAGTTTGGCTCGGGCTCGCTGGTCAAGCATGTGCTGCACGAGGACACGCTGGTGGCCTCCACCGTGGCCGACGGGCATGGCGAGCTGTACACCGACTTTGCCATCCACGCCGATGGCTTCTCGCGCATGGTGCTGCTGGCGGGCGGCATGACGCCGCGCCGCCTGGGTCGGCTGGTGCAGCGCCTGCTGGAGATCGAAACCTACCGCATGGCCGCACTGCTGGGCCTGCCTGCGGCGCGCGAGGCCGCCACCGTGCTGGCCTTTGCCGAGCGCGAACTGGCCGAGCTGGCCGATGCCATCCGCACCGCCAACCGCGATGCCGAGCCCGCGCTGCTCGACCGACTGACCCGCCTGGCCGGGCAGGTGGAAAGCCAGTACGCCGCCACGCACTCTCGCTTTTCGGCCAGCGCGGCCTACTTTGAACTGGTGGACCGCCGCATCCAGGACATCGCCGAATCGCGCCTGGCCGGCATGCAGACTATTCGCGAGTTCATGGACCGCCGGCTTACGCCCGCGCGCAGCACCTGCGAGTGGGCCACGCGGCGCCAGGACGCGCTGTCGCAGCGTGTCTCGCGCATGAGCAACCTGCTGCGCACGCGGGTGGAGATCGAGCAGCAGCAAAGCAGCCAGGCGCTGCTGACCACCATGAACCAGCGCCAGGACCTGCAGCTCAAGCTGCAGTCCACCGTGGAGGGCCTGTCGGTGGCGGCCATCACCTACTACATCGTGGGCCTGGTGAGCTACCTGGCCAAGGGCGCACAAAAGCTGGGCTGGCCGCTGTCGGCCGAGACCACGGCGGCCGTGGCGATTCCGGTGGTGGCGGTGGGCGTGTGGTGGTCGCTGCGCCGGCTGCACCACCGCGTTTTCCGCACCCACTGAACCCTGGGCCTGCCGCCGATAATCGCGGCATGCCATTTCGCTATTCCTCACCTTATGCCAGCACCCGCCTGCCGGTGTTTGCGCGCAACCTCTGTTCCACCTCGCACCCGCTGGCCGCGCAGGCCGGTTTGCGCATGCTGCAGCAGGGCGGCAATGCGGTGGATGCCGCCGTGGCCGCCGCCGCCGCCATGACGCTGTGTGAGCCAGTCAGCAACGGCCTGGGCAGCGATGCGTTCTGCATCTTGTGGGACGGGAAGGCGCTGCATGGCTTGAATGCGTCGGGCCGCGCACCGCAGGCGTGGACGCCGGAGTATTTTCATCGCCGCTACGGCACCGGTGCGGCCACGCCGCCCAAGCGCGGCATCGACTCTGTCACCGTGCCCGGCGCCGTGAGCGCCTGGGTGGCGCTGTCAGAGCGCTTTGGCAAGCTGCCGTTTGCCGACCTCATGGCACCCGCCATCGAGATCGCCGAGCGTGGCTACCTGGTGCCCGTGGTGGTGCAGCAAAAGTGGGCCGCCGCTGTGCCCGAACTGCAATCGCAGCCCGGTTTTGCGCAAAGCTTCATGCCCTGGGGGCGCGCGCCGCAGGTGGGCGAGCTGTTCCAGTTTCCGGCCGCCGCGCGCGCCTTGCGCGCCATTGGTGCCACGCGCGGCGAGGCCTTTTACACCGGCGAAATCGCCCAGGCCATGGCTGCCTTTGCGCAGGCCCACGGCGGCAGCCTCAGCCTGGCGGACCTGGGCGCGCACCGGCCCGAATGGGTGACGCCCATTGCCCGCAACTACCGGGGCTACACGCTGCACGAGATTCCGCCCAGCGGCCAGGGCATTGCCGCCCTGATTGCGCTGGGCATCCTGGAGCAGTTTGACCTGGCCAGCCTGCCGGTGGACGGGCCCGAGGCCCAGCACCTGCAGATCGAGGCCATGAAGCTGGCGTTTGCCGATGTGTACCGCTATGTGGCCGAGCCTTCTTGGATGGAGGTGACCCCCGCGCAAATGCTCGATGACGGCTACCTCGCTTCCCGTGCCAGACTCATCCGCATGAACCAGGCGCAGGATTTTGGGGCGGGCAACCCGGTCAAGGGCGGCACCATCTACCTCACAGCGGCCGACGAGAACGGCATGATGGTGAGCTTCATCCAGAGCAACTTCACCGGCTTTGGCTCGGGCTGCGTGGAGCCCACGTTCGGCATCAGCCTGCAAAACCGGGGCTTTGGGTTCAGCACCGACCCGGCAGGTGCCAACCGGGCCAATCTGGTGGCGCCGGGCAAGCGGCCGTTTCACACCATCATTCCAGCCTTTGTCACGAAGGACGGGCAGCCCGTCATGAGCTATGGCGTGATGGGCGCCAACATGCAGCCCCAGGGCCACATGCAGACACTGGTGCGCATGCTCGACCACGGCCAGAACCCGCAGATGGCCTGCGACGCGCCGCGCTGGCGCTTCAATGCGGGGCTGTCGATCAATGTAGAGGCGTCGATGCAGCCGGCCACCGTGCAGGGCCTGCAGGCGCTGGGCCACCGCATCGATGTGCTGCAGGACTCCTACCAGGACTTCGGCGCCGGCCAGTTCATCTGGCGCATGGGCGACCCCCAGGTGCACGGCTATCTGGCGGCCAGCGATGCGCGCCGCGACGGCCTGGCGGCCGGTTTTTGAATGCGTAGGCGTGAGTTTTAATCAAAAAGTGCCTGCAGCCCAATCTCAGCAAGCGCAAGCAGCTAGAAAAAAGGTAGCAACCGGTTTGGCGTTGGCGCTGTTCGGCGCCATCGCCTTCAGCGGCAAGGCCATCATCGTCAAGCTGGCCTACCGCCACGGCGTCGATGCAGTCACACTCATCATGTACCGCATGCTGTTTGCGCTGCCCATCTTTGCCGTGATGGCGTGGTGGGCCAGCCGGGGCAAGCCGCCACTCTCGCGCCGCGACTGGCTGGGCGTGGTGGGCCTGGGCGTCACGGGCTATTACCTGGCCAGTTATCTCGACTTTGCCGGGCTGGCCTACATCAGCGCCAGCCTGGAGCGGCTCATCCTCTACCTCAACCCCACGCTGGTGATGCTGCTGGGCTGGGCGCTGTATGGCCGCGCCATCCGCTGGGGCCAGGCGCTCGGCATGGCCATCAGCTACAGCGGCGTGGTGCTGGTGTTTGGCCTGGAGGCCCGGCTGCAAGGCGCCGATGCGGCCTGGGGCGCGCTGCTGGTGTTTCTGAGCGCCGTGAGCTACGCCATCTACATGGTCTACAGCGGTGAGATGGTGCAGCGCATTGGCTCGCTGCGGCTGGTGGGCCTGGCCACCACGGTGGCCTGCCTGTGCTGCCTGCTGCAGTTTGTGCTGCTGCGGCCGCTGAGCGCGGCGATGGTGGCGCCCGAGGTGATCTGGCTGTCGGTGCTCAACGCCACGCTGTGCACGGCCGCGCCGGTGCTCATGGTGATGATGGCCATCGAGCGCATTGGCGCCGGCATGGCCGCGCAGACCGGCATGGTCGGCCCGCTGTCCACCATCCTCATGGGGGTGTGGATACTGGGCGAGCCCTTCACGCTGTGGGTGGCCGCGGGCACCGCGCTGGTGACTGCCGGCATTTTCGTGTTCACGCGCATGTCGCGCCACCCGGTGCGTTGATACCCGCAGGCACACTACCCGCCGGGTCAACCGACCGCGCCGTGGGGGCACCGCCGGGCCAGGGCTGTTGCCCGTGCAGGCCCCACTGATAATTTGAAACGGCTGCATGTTGCGGCCAGCAATCGGGAGTTTTTTATGGATCTGGGTATCGCGGGCAAGTGGGCGCTGGTGTGTGGCGCCAGCAAGGGGCTGGGGTTTGGCTGCGCGCAAGCGCTGGTGCGCGAAGGGGTGAACGTAGTCATCAACGCGCGCAATGCCGAAGCGCTGCAGCTGGCTGCTTCTAAATTAATAGCTGCTGGCGCAGACGCTGCAAGCGCCAGAGGCCAAAATGGCACCCAGCCCGTGGTGCTGACGGTGGCTGCCGACATCACCACCCCCGAAGGCCGGGCCGCCGTGTTTGCGGTGCCCGGTGGGCCGGGGCGCGACTTTGACATCGTGGTCACCAACGCAGGTGGCCCGCCCACGGGAGACTTTCGCGACTGGGACCGCGACGCCTGGATCAAGGCGATGGACGCCAACATGCTCACGCCCATCGAACTCATCAAGGCCACGGTGGACGGCATGTCCGCGCGGGGCTTTGGCCGCGTCATCAACATCACCTCCAGCGCGGTGAAGGCGCCCATCGACATCCTGGGCCTGTCCAATGGCGCACGCAGCGGGCTTACCGGCTTTGTGGCCGGCGCCGCGCGCAGCAAGGTTGCGGGGCAGGGCGTGACGATGAACAACCTGCTGCCCGGCAAGTTCGACACCGACCGCCTCGCCACCACGCTGGGCGCAGCCGCCACCAAGACCGGCAAGAGCCTGGACGACATCCGCCGGGCCCAGCAGACGCAGATTCCGGCCGGCCGCTTTGGCACCCCCGAAGAGTTTGGCGCCATCTGCGCATTTCTGTGCAGCGTGCATGCGGGCTACATCACGGGCCAGAACCTGCTGGCCGATGGCGGCGCCTACCCGGGCGCGTTCTGAACGGTTGAGCGGCTGACCCTGCGGCGCGGCGCCCCCGATGCGCCTGCGCAGCATCTGGTTGCAAATTGGCGCATTCCCATGGCCGTGCCGCTCGGGGAAACTGCACTCCAACCCCTGGAGACTTTTCCGCCATGAGCGCCACCGCCCCCACCTCCACCCTGTACCTCAGTGCCCCCGCCATGGCCGGGTTGATCGGCCGCAAGGGCGTGGGCCACTGCATCGCCGGCATTGCGGCCTGCATCCGCGAAGATTTCTTGCGCTGGCCGCAGTTCGAAAAATCGGCCCGCGTGGCCAGCCATTCGCCCGACGGTGTGATCGAACTCATGCCCATTGCGGATGCCGCCACCTACACCTTCAAATACGTCAACGGCCATCCCCGCAACACGCAGCGGGGCCTGCCCACCGTGATGGCCTTCGGCGTGCTGGCCGATGTGGCCACGGGCGTGCCGCTGTTGCTCAGCGAGCTCACCTACACCACGGCCCTGCGCACCGCCGCCATGTCGGCGGTGGCGGCAAGCGCCCTGGCGCGGCCCGACAGCCGGGTGATGGCGCTCATCGGCAACGGCGCGCAAAGCGAGTTCCAGGCCCTGGCGTTCCAGCGCCTCGTGGGCATCACCACGCTGCGCCTGTTTGATACCGACCCGGCTGCCACGGCCAAGCTGGTTGCCAACCTCGACGGCACGGGCCTGCAACTGACGGTTTGCGCCAGCGTGGCCGAGGCCGTGCGCGGCGCCGACATCGTGACCACCCTCACCGCCGACAAGACCCGCGCCACCATCCTCGCGCCCGCCATGGTGGAGCCGGGCATGCACCTCAATGCCGTGGGCGGCGACTGCCCCGGCAAGACCGAGCTGCATGCCGACCTGCTGCGCCAGGCCAGCGTGTTTGTCGAATACGCCCCGCAGACGCGACTGGAGGGCGACATCCAGCAACTGCCGGCCGACTTTGCCGTGACCGAACTGTGGCAAGTGCTGGCCGGCCACGAGCCAGGGCGCACGCATGCCGCGCAGGCCACCGTGTTCGATTCGGTGGGGTTTGCTCTGGAGGATTTTTCCGCCCTGCGCTACATGCGCGACGCGGCTGTCGAGCTGGGCATGGGCGAGCACATGGCGCTGATCCCCGCACTGCCCGACCCCAAGAACCTGTTTGGCGCGTTGCGCCAGTCGGCGGCCAGCGTCAGCCAGCGGGCTGCTGCGCCGGGGCTTGAAGGGGCGCTGGGAAAAGCGCCTTGAAACTCTGCTTTTGATAGCTGCTTGCGCTGATGCAGTAAGCGTCATCGCCGTTTTTTGCTCAGCGACGCGACGACACCACAATTCCGCCCACGATCAGCGCAAACGCCACGGCGTGGTAGCCGCTGGGCGCTTCGCCCAGAAACGCCGCCGACAGCAGGGCCGCAAACAGCGGCGTCAGGTTGGAGAAAAACCCGGCCACCGCCGGCCCGGCCCGCTGCACCCCGATGCCCCAGCAGCGGTAGGCCGCCAGCGCCGGGCCGATGGCAATGAACAGCAGCGCTGCCACCAGCGGCCAGCCCCATGCGATGTGCGTGTGCCCCGTGGCCCACTCGGCGCTGGCAAAGGCGCCCGACCAGGCCAGGCCAAACACCATCTGCCCGGTCAGAAAGGCCGCCCAGTCGCCGCGCACGCTGGCGGGTTCGCTGGTGCGCACCAGCAGCCAGCTGTAGAACGACCACGAAATCGTGGCCAGCAGCATGAACAGATCGCCCGCCACCAGGCGCAGCGCCAGCAGCTGGCTCCACTCGCCCCGGCTGAGCACCGTGAGCACGCCGACCATCGACAGGGCCGCGCCCGCCAGCTGCTGGCGGGTGACGCGCACGCCAAAAAACAGCGCGCCCACCGCCAGCATCCACACCGGCATGCTGGAGCCCACCAGCGTCACGTTGATGGGCGTGGAGGTCTGCAGCGCCAGGTATTGCAGCGCGTTGTACAGGCCCACCCCCAGCAGCCCCAGCAGCGCATAGCGCCGCCAGTGCGGCCACAGCGGGCTGCCCGGGCGCAGCACCTGGTGCGTGAACGGCAGCAGCAGCGCCAGGGCCAGCACCCAGCGCAAGAAATTGAGGGTGATGGGCGGCACCAGGTCGTGCACCATGCGGCCCACCACGGCATTGCCGGCCCACAGCAGCGGCGCCGTCACCAGCAGCGCCGCGGTGCCGGGCGTCAGTCGTTGAGTCATGCCGCCACTGTAACGGCGCTGCGGTGGGCAAGGCTTGCAGATTCATGGCAGGATGGCGACTGCTTGTCGCACCCCTTACAGGAGACCGTTTTCATGAGCCTTGCCGTCCAGATCCGCCAGCATGGTGGCCCCGAAGAACTCCACCTGGTTGACGTGGCCGTGGGAGAGCCCGGGCCGGGCGAAATCCGCATCCGCCACCGCGCCGTCGGCCTGAACTTCATCGACGTGTACCACCGCACGGGCCTGTACCCGCTGAACATGCCCGCCACCATCGGCATGGAAGCCGCCGGCGTGGTCGAAGCCGTGGGCGAGGGGGTTACGCACCTCAAGGTAGGCGACCGCGCCGCCTATGCCAGCCAGCCCCCCGGTGCCTATTGCGAGGCGCGCGTGATGCCCGCCAAATGCGTGTGCAAGCTGCCCGACGCCATCAGTTTTGAGACCGGCGCGGCCATGATGCTCAAGGGCCTCACGGCGCAATACCTGCTGAAAAAGACGCTGCCGGTGGAGGGGCTGCAGCCCGGCGACCATGTGTTGTTCCATGCCGCCGCCGGTGGCGTGGGCCTGATCGCCTGCCAGTGGGCCCGCGCCCTGGGCCTGCAGCTCATTGCCACCGCCGGCACCGATGCCAAGTGCCAGCTGGCGCTGGTCAATGGCGCGGCCCATGCCATCAACTACGCCACTGAAGACTTTGCCGCGCGCGTGAAGGAGATCACCGGTGGCAAGGGCGTGAAGGTGGTGTACGACTCGGTGGGCAAGGACACCTGGGACAAGTCGCTCGAATGCCTGCGGCCGTTTGGCCTGATGGCCAGCTTCGGCAATGCCTCGGGTCCCGTGGCACCGTTCGCGCCGGGCTCGCTGGGCGCCAAGGGCTCGCTCTACGTCACGCGCCAGACGCTGTTCACCCACATCGCCACGCGCGAGGGCACGCAGGCCATGGCCGACGACCTGTTTGCGGTGGTGGCCAGCGGCCAGGTAAAGATCCACATCGACCAGCGCTACCCGCTCGCCGAGGTGCAACAGGCGCACCGCGACCTCGAAGCGCGCAAGACTACCGGTTCGACCATCCTCACGCTGTGACGCGGGCCCCTGCAGCGTCTGCCGCCGACTGGCTGACCACGGCCCGCGCGGCCGCCCGCCAGCCGCCTGCGCAGCAGCGCCTGCCGCTGTGGGTGGCAGGGCAGGCCGTGGGCTCGGTGGCGCAAGGGGTTCTGAGCCAAATCGACCTGTGGCGCCTGTCCGATAAGCGCTACCAGCTCCTGAATCAGGATCAATCGGGCACGCCGGTGTGGCACCTTGATGTGGCGCCCGACGCGGTCACGCCCGCGCTCAACCTGCTGGCGCAGGCCTTGCGCGCCCAGGGCCAATGCGGCCCGTGGCGCAACGAGCAACTGGCGGTGTGCAGCGCCTCGGGCGAGCGGTTGGGAACCATTGAGCGCGGTGCCGTGCGCGTGCTGGGCCTGGCCACGCGGGCCGTGCACCTGGTGGGACTGGCGCCCGATGGCCGCATGTGGGTGCAGCAGCGCGCACACACCAAGCCCAACAACCCGGGCATGTGGGACACGCTGATGGGCGGCATGGTCTCGGCCGCCGACACCCTGACGCAGGCGCTGGAGCGCGAAACCTGGGAGGAGGCGGGTTTGCGCCTGCCCGCGTTGCACGGTGTGGAGCATGGCGGACAGGTGAATTTCAGCCGCCCCAGCCGCGAGGGCGGCGGCATCGGCTACATGGTCGAGCGCATCGACTGGTTTCGCTGCACCGTGCCCGAGGGGCTGGAGCCCCGCAACCAGGATGGCGAGGTGGAGCGGTTCGAACTGTGGAGCCCCGCGCAGGTGCGCGAGCGCATTGCCGCGGGCGACTTCACGCTGGAGGCCGCGCTGGTGCTGGGCGCCTGCTGCGGGCTTTGACAGCCTGCATGAAGCGGGCCGATGCCTCGGTGATCATTCCGTTTCCAAATCATTCGTGTCTAGGCGCGAAGCCGCAGGCAGTGCTGTAGCACGACAAGGCGAAGCAACGACGACGCGGGTGATTTAGAAACGGAATCAGGCGTGCGTCACCCAGTCGGCATGCTCGCGCCCGCCCAGGTGCGGCAGGGTGTTGAAGGTCTGCAGCATCAGCCGCTTGGGCGACACGCTGAACTCCGTCACGGCGCTGTTGCGGATGCGCATGTTCAGCGCAATGGTCACCTCCGGCGCCGTGCCCAGCACTTCGCCCACCGCCGCCGCAATGGGGCCGCCGCTGCTGACCAGCAGCACGTTGTGCCCCGCGTGCTGGTGGCGCACATGCTCCAGCGCGGCGCGCACGCCGCCCGCAAATTCGTCCCAGCTGGGCATGCCCTGCGGGCTGATCACGCCCGCCATCCATTGCGCCAGCGCGTCGCACAGCAGGCGGAAATGCTGGCGGTAGAGCTCGGGCGTGTCGGGTTTGGGCAGCGGTTGCGGGTGGATAGCACGAATGAGCGCCAGGCTGTCGTATTCATTGAGGCCGGGCATCTGCAGCGGCTCGGGGTGGATCTGCAGGCCTTCGGCGATGCCTTCGAGCGTCTGCGTGTGGCGCCGCAGTGTGCCGGTGAGGATGGCGTCAAACGCCTGGCCCTGTGCGCGCCAGTGCTCGCCCAGCCGCACCGCCTGCGCGCGCCCGCGCGGGCTGAGCTGGTCGTAATCGTCCGCGCCAAACGAGGCCTGGCCATGGCGCACTAGGTAAAGGGTTCCCATGGCGCGATTGTGTCTTCCGTCAGGCCTGCGCTGTTGTCGCTGGTGCGACTTGCGCTATCGAAACGTGAGCAAATTTACGCCACCGACAGATGTTGCGGCCATCATCTTGCGGGTGGCTGAAATTTCATTCAATAAAACTTGATCGTCGTGTTTTGACTATGTGATGGTGGCGCTCTAAATTGCGCGAACTGTCTTGAAGGTTTCATCGAAAGAAACTCCATGCCCACTTCAACCCGCCCCAAGGCGGTCATCACCCATGAGCGAGGCGCCACCTCGTCCGTGGAGCGTGCCTTGCGCGTGCTGCGCGTGATGTCCGAAGGTGGCAGTGTGCGCCTGACCGATATTGCGTCAGCGGCGGACCTGGACAAAGCCACGGCACTGCGATTGCTCGACGTGATGGCGCGCGAGGGTTTTGTGAAGCGCGACGCACAAAGCAAGCAGTTCACCCTGGGGCCCGAGCTCACGGTGCTGGGTGCTGCGGCGTTGCGGCGCTTTGACCCGCGCCCTCTGGCACGGCCCAGCCTGATGCGCTTGGCGGGCGTGTTCCAGGACACCGTGGTGCTCTCGATTCGCAGCGGCGTGGAGTCCCTGTGCATCGACGTGGAGGAAGGCACCTACCCCATCCGCGCCAACTACCTCACCGTGGGCAGCCGCCGACCACTGGGCGTGGGTGCGGGCAGTCTGGCGCTGCTCGCCGCGATGCCCGATGACGAACGCGAGGCAGCGCTGGAGACGCTGTCGGGCCAGCTGGAGCGCTACCCGCGCATCACCCCCGCGCTGCTGCGCGAACGCATCGACCAGGCGCGTGAGCGCGGCTATGCCGTGCTGCTGGACGTGGTGGTCGAGCGCATGGGCGGCATTGGCGTTGCCATCCTCGATCCTGAAGGGCGCCCCGTGGCGGCGCTGAGCATTGCATCATTGAACGACCGCATCCTCACGCGCGAGACGGCCCTGGCCCATGCGCTGCTGCACGAGGCCACCGTCTGTCAGGTGCGCTGGGCCGAAGCCACGCGCGCCCACCGCCGACCCGCATCCCCCTCAAGGAGACATCTCGATGACGACAGCTTTGCGTTCCGCTTACCTGCGCGGAGCAGGCGGCACGCCTTTTGGGCGCCACGACGGGCGCAGCGCGCTCGATCTGATGGACGTGGCCGCTGCGCAGGCCATCGAGAGCAGCGGCCTGCAGCGCAATCAGATCGACGGCGTGCTGTGCGGCTATGCCACCACGCTGCCGCACCTGATGCTGTCCACCCTGCTTTGCGAGCGCCTGGCGCTGCGGCCGCAGTACGCACACGGGCTGCAGCTGGGCGGCGCCTCGGGCGCCGCGATGCTGATGGCGGCGCGCGAGCTGGTGCGTTCGGGCCGCTGCCGCAATGTGCTGGTGGTGGCGGGCGAAAACCGCCTGACGGGCCAGTCCCGCGACAGCTCCATCCAGACCCTGGCCCAGGTGGGTGATGCCGATTACGAGGTGCCCAACGGCGCGTCGGTGCCCGCGTATTACGCACTCATGGCCTCGCAGTACATGCACCGCACGGGCGTCACGTCGCAGGACCTGGCCGAATTTGCCGTGCTCATGCGCGCCAACGCGGCCCACCACCCGGACGCGCACCTGCGCACACCCATCACGCTGCAGGAGGTGCTGGCCTCCAAGCCGATTGCCCGGCCACTGTCGCTGCTGGACTGCTGCCCGATCTCGGACGGTGCCATGGCGCTCGTCGTGTCGGCAGAGCCAGCCGCCCAGGGCGCGGTCGCCATGGTGGGCGCCGGCCAGGCACACCGCCACCAGCACCTCACGGCGATGGACGATGTGATGCAGTGCGGAGCTGCCGAGGCGGCGCAACGCGCCTTTGACGAGGCCGGCCTGGGCCTGGACGACGTGGACTACCTGGGCATCTACGACTCGTTCACCATCACTCTGGCCATGCTGCTCGAAGAGATTGGCTTCGCCCCCCGCGGCGGGGCGGCCCGACGCGCCCGTGCGGGCGACTTTGCCCCCACCGGTGCGTTGCCCCTCAATACGCACGGCGGCCTGCTGTCGTTTGGCCACTGCGGTGTGGCCGGCGGCCTGGCCCATGCTGTGGAGACCTGGCGGCAGATGACCGGCCAGGCCGGCGCACGCCAGATCGCGCCGCCGCGCCACGCCTTCATCCACGCGGACGGCGGCGTGATGTCGTCCCATGTCAGCCTGATTCTTTCGCGCGAGGATTGAGCCATGAGTGCCCCCGAAACCACCGCCGCGCGCCCCCTGGCCGCACCTTTCACCGATGGCCTGCGCGAGGGCCTGCTGCGCTATCAGCAATGCGCCCACTGCGGCGGCGCGCAGACGCTGGCACGGTATGCCTGCCAGCACTGCGGCGAGCGCGGTGCATTGCACTGGCGCGACGCGGCGGGCGCGGCCACGGTGTTGGCCGTCACCGAGGTGGCACGCGCTCCGTCCGACGAATTCCGCGCGCTTGCGCCGTACACGCTGGTGATCGTGCAGCTCGACGAAGGCCCGCGCCTCATGGCCCATGCCGTGCCAGGCGTGCGCATAGGCGAGCGCGTGCGCGCGGGCTTCTTCGAGCACCAGGGGCGCACGCTGGTGCGTTTTGCGCCATTGCCCTAGTGTCCTGAGTTAAAAATTCATTGAATTATTTTCTGCCAATGCAATCAGTCGTGTGGTGTCATTGCACGATGAGGTGGCCATGAGCGGAAGACCAAAGACTCCATTGGTGTTGAGCGTGACGGAGCGCGAACAGCTGATCGCGCTGACCAAGCGTCGCAAGACGGCGCAGGCTCTGGCGTTGCGAGCGCGCATCGTGCTGGCCTGTGCCGAAGGTTCGGATAACAAAGTGGTGGCAGCGCGCCAGCGGGTCACGCAGCAGACGGTATCGAAGTGGCGCGGTCGGTTTGTCCAGCTGCGGCTGGACGGTCTGCTTGACGCACCGCGCCCGGGTGCACCGCGTACGATCGACGATGCCCGAGTCGATGCCGTCATCGCCAAGACGCTGGAGTCCGTGCCCGCTGGTGCCACGCACTGGAGCACGCGCAGTATGGCGCGCGCCATGGATGTGTCACAGACGGCTGTGAGTCGAATCTGGCGGGCTTTCGGCTTGCAGCCGCACCGCCATGAAACCTTCAAACTCTCCAGTGATCCGCTGTTCGTCGAGAAGGTGCGCGACATTGTCGGCCTGTACATGGATCCGCCGCTCAAGGCGATGGTGTTGTGCGTGGATGAGAAGAGCCAGATCCAGGCGCTGGACCGTACACAGCCGATCCTGCCGCTGGCACCGGGCATCCCCGAGCGGCGAACCCACGACTACATGCGCCATGGCACGACGACGCTGTTTGCGGCGCTGGACATTGCCACGGGCGAAGTGATCGGGGAGTTGCATCGGCGCCATCGCAGCACGGAGTTCCTGCAATTTCTGCGAACCATCGAAGCCAACGTGCCTGCTGGCTTGGACGTGCATCTGGTGATGGACAACTACGGCACGCACAAGACCCCCTCAATCAGGGCATGGTTCGGCAGACATCCCAGGTTTCACGTGCACTTCACGCCCACCTCTGCATCCTGGCTGAACCAGGTCGAGCGCTGGTTCGCCACCCTGACCGAGAAGTGCATCCGTCGCGGCACGCACAGATCAACAAGACAGCTCGAACAAGCAATCCGCGAATACCTCGAACTCAACAACGCGGATCCAAAACCATTCGTCTGGGCCAAGTCCGCCGACGACATCCTTGCAAGCATCGAAAGATTTTGTCTGCGAATTTCTAACTCAGGACACTAGCCCATTTTCATTTTCTGTTCTTTGACCGGCATTCGTAATAAACCACTACAGGAGACAAGCCATGATGAGCACTGCAATTTCCCACCTGACTTCCCGCCGCCACTGGATCGGCATGGCCTGCGCCGCGCTGTGCACTGTGGCGTCACCGCTGGCATTTGCCCAGGACTACCCGAACAAGCCCGTCAAGCTGGTCGTACCCTACCCGCCGGGAGGCCCCACCGATATCGTGGCGCGCGCCGTCGCCCAAAAGCTGCAGGAGCGCCTGGGCCAACCTTTCGTGGTGGACAACAAGCCCGGTGCAGGTGCCAACCTGGGCGCCGAAACCGTGGCACGCAGCGCGCCTGATGGCTACACGCTGGTGGTGGCCACCACGGCGCACGCGATCAACCCCGCGCTGTTCGCCAAGCTCAACTATTCGCTGCTCAAGGACTTCGCGCCCATTTCTCAGCTCACCAGCGGCCCGCTGGTGATCGTTGCGAACCCGGCTTTTCCCGCCAACAATGTGGCGGAACTCATTGCGCTGGCCAAAAGCCGCAGTGGCGGGTTGAACTATGGGTCTTCGGGCAATGGCCAGTCCACGCATCTGTCGGCCGAACTGTTCAGCGCCATGGCCGGGGTGAAGATGACCCATGTGCCCTACAAGGGCAGTGCGCCTGCGCTGACCGATGTGATGGCTGGGCAGGTGGACCTGATGTTCGACACCATGCTGTCGTCCATGCCGCATGTGAAGGGCGGCAAGCTCAAGGCTCTTGCCGTGACCAGTGCCCAGCGCTCCGCCGTGGCGCCCGACCTGCCCACGGTGGCGGAGTCCGGCCTGTCGGGCTACGAGGCCATCGCATGGAACGGCCTGCTGGCCCCCGCCGGCACGCCCAAGGAAGTGGTCGCGCGGCTGAGCACCGAGCTCAAGGCCGTGCTTGAAAGCCCCGACATTCGCCAGCGCTTCGACGCCCAGGGTTTTGCGGCAGCCTGGAGCGCACCGGTGGCCTATGGCGCCTTCCTGCAGGCCGAGGTCGATAAGTGGGCCAAGGTGGTGAAGGCCTCCGGCGCCAAGATCGACTGAGCCAGCGCTGCTTCATCCACCCCATCCACCCTCTTTCTCTGGCGCGTTGCCCGCGCCCGCTTCCACCATGACTGACCTTCTTGAATCCGCGCTGAATCCGCGCTCCGTGGCCATCATCGGCGCCTCGGACAACATCCACAAGATCGGCGGACGGCCGATCTACTACATGCAGCGCCATGGTTTTCGGGGTGCAATCTATCCGGTCAACCCGGCGCGCGAGGAGATCCAGGGCTACAAGAGCTATGCCTCGCTGTCGGCCTTGCCGGAAGTTCCGGATCTGGCGCTGGTGGTGGTGGGTGGTGACAAGACCGTGGCGGCCGTGGAGGAGTGCGCGGCACGCGGCGTGAAGTCGGCCGTCATCATTGCCTCTGGCTTTGGCGAAACGGGCCCGGAGGGAATGGAGCTGCAGCGCCACATGGTGGCCAAGGCGCGCGCTGCAGGCATGCGGCTGTATGGCCCCAATACCCAGGGGCTGGCCAACTTCGGCACCGGCGCCATCGCGGGCTTCTCCACCATGTTCATCGAAGTGCCGCCCATGGACGGCCCCATCGGCATAGTGAGCCAGAGCGGCGGCATGAGCGCCATGACCTATGGCCTGCTGCGCGGGCGTGGCCTCGGCGTGCGGCACGTACACGCCACGGGCAATGAGGCCGACGTGACTGCGGGCGAGTTGGCACTGGCGGTAGCGCACGACCCTGAAGTGCGTTTGCTGCTGCTGTACCTGGAAAGCATCGCCAACCCCGAGATGCTGGCCGCCGCGGCCGCCCATGCGTGCGAACGCGACCTGCCCATCATTGCCATCAAGGCGGGGCGTTCGGCGCAGGGGCAAAAAGCCGCGTCCTCGCACACGGGCTCGCTGGCGAACGAGGACCGCACGGTAGATGCATTCTTCCGCCACCACGGCATTTGGCGCGTGCGCGACCCGCATGAGCAGGCGCGCGCGGCACAGGCCTACCTCAAGGGCTGGCGCCCCGAGGGCAGGCGCCTGGTGATCATCAGCAACTCGGGCGCCAGCTGCGTGATGGGCGCCGATGCGGCGGAAGACGAGGGTCTGCCCCTGGCGGAGCTGTCGCAGAAAACGCAGGCCGCTGTGGCTGCCCAGTTGCCGGGGTTTGCCACTGCCAGCAATCCCATCGATGTCACCGCGGCGCTGCTGAGCGACAGCGGCCTGTTCGGCAAGGTGCTGCCGGAGGTGGCGCAAGACCCGGCGGCCGACCTTTTCTTTATCAATATCCCCGTGGCCGGTGCGGGCTACGACGTGCAGGCCTTTGCACGTGACGCCGCAGCGTTCGAGGCCACCACGGGCAAGCCCGTGGCCGTGGCTGCCTGGCAGGAGAGTGTGGCCGAGCCGTTCCGCGCGCAGGGAATTGCGACTTTCCCTAACGAGGGCGAGGCACTGGGTGTGCTGGCACAGGTCGCGAACCATACGGCATTGATGCGTCGGCAACGCGTGGCATGGCCAGCGCTGCCCGAGGTGGCCCTGCCAAAGGGCGCGCAGGGCTTCCTGAACGAGGCCGACAGCCTGGCGCTGCTGGCGCGCCATGGCGTGCCTACCGTCCCGATGTACCTGTGCCGCTCGGCGCAGGAGGCGCGCAATGCGTTCGACGCCATCGGTGGTGCGCCCGCTGTGGTCAAGGCCTGTTCTGCCGAGGTGCCGCACAAGACCGAACATGGCCTGGTGGCGCTGGGCGTGGCCACATCCGAGCAGACCGGTGTGCTGTACGAACGCTTTGACGCGAAGATGACGGAGATGGGTGTGGCGCGCGACGGCGTGATCGTGGCCGCTACGCGCAAGGGGCGGCACGAGTTCATGGTCGGCGCGCGCATCGACCCGGTCTTTGGCCCGGTGGTCGTGGTGGGCGATGGCGGCAAGAACGTCGAGGCGCTCAAGGATTGCGCGGTGCTGCTGCCGCCCTTCAGCCAGGACGAGGTGGTTCGCGCCCTGGGCACCCTGCGCATCGCTCCGCTGCTGGGGGCGTGCGTGGCGATCCGCCGCTGGATGTGCAGGCGCTGGCCGGTATTGCTGTGGCCGTGGGGAAGGTGATTGCCGGTGCCGGTGGCGCTATCGGATCAATCGACCTTAACCCCGTCATGGTGGGGGCTGCGGGTGAGGGCGCCATAGTCGTGGATGCCCTGGTGGAGTGCGCCGCATTGCCGGCAAGTGGTGTGTAGACGCTGTAAGGACTTATCCCATGGACTTTTCTCTTTCCCCCGAAATCCGGGAACTGCGCGACAGGACGCGACAGTTCATCGCCGAGCAGGTCATTCCGCTCGAAAACGACGAACGCCAATCGTCCCACGGCCCCAGCGAGGCGCTGCGCCGCGAACTGGTCGCCCGCGCCCGCACCGCCGGCCTGCTCACGCCCCACGCCTCCCGCGAGATGGGCGGCCTGGGCCTGAGCCATGTGGCCAAGGCCGCGGTGTTCGAGGAGGCTGGTTACTCCTGGCTCGGCCCGACGGCGCTGAACATCCATGCGCCCGACGAAGGCAACATCCACCTCATGGAAGAAGTGGCAACGTTGGCGCACAAGGAGCGCTGGCTGCGCCCCCAGGTGGCCGGTCACATCCGCTCGTGTTTTGCCATGACCGAGCCCTCGCCCGGCGCGGGTGCCGACCCCTCCATGCTGGCCACCACGGCGGTACGCGACGGCGATGACTACCTCATCAATGGCCTCAAGTGGTTCATCACCGGTGCCGAGGGCGCGGACTACGCCATCGTGATGGCGCGCATGGAAGACGGCTCGGCCACCATGTTCCTCACCGACATGGACCGCCCCGGCATCACGCTCGAGCGCAGCATGGATGCCATGGACAGCTGCTTTACCGGTGGGCATGGCGTGCTGCGCTTTGACAACCTGCGCATCCCCGCCACCGACGTGCTGGGCGAGATCGGCAAGGGCTTTCGCTACGCACAGGTGCGCCTGGCCCCTGCACGCCTGACGCACTGCATGCGCTGGCTGGGCCAGGCACGCCGCGCCCACGATGCGGCCCTGGCCTACACACGCCGCCGCCAGGCCTTTGGCAAACCGCTGGCCGAGCACGAAGGCGTGGGCTTCATGCTGGCAGACAACGACATGGACCTGCACACGGCCCGCCTGCACATCTGGCACACCGCATGGCTGCTGGACCAGGGAGAAAAGTGCAACTTTGAATCGAGCCGCGCCAAGGTGGTGTGCTCGGAGGCCGAGTGGCGCGTGGTCGACCGCAGCGTGCAGATGCTCGGTGGTTCGGGGGTCACGTCGGAATCTCCCGTGATGCGCATCTTTACCGACATGCGGGCCTTTCGCATCTACGACGGCCCCAGCGAAGTGCATCGCTGGAGCATGGCGCGCAAGCTGGTGCACCTGGCAGAGAAGGCGGAGGCGGCGCAATGAGCCAGACTTTGGATCGTTTCCGGATGGACGGAAAAATTGCCCTGGTCACCGGCGCATCTGGCGGGCTGGGCCAGCACTTTGCGCAGCTGCTGGCCAGCGTGGGCGCGCGCGTGGCCTTGGCCGCCCGCCGTGCCGACAAGCTGCAGTCGGTGGTGGACAGCATCATCCACGATGGGGGCGAGGCGCGCGCACTGTCGCTGGACGTGACCGACACCGCCAGCGTGCGGCAGTGTTTTGACGAACTGGCCAGTTGGGGGGCGCCTGACGTCGTTGTGAACAACGCCGGCGTCACCGTCACGCGGCCGCTGCTGGAGCAGGCCGAAGAAGATTTTGACCATGTGCTGGACACCAATCTCAAAGGCAACTGGCTGGTGGCCACCGAGGCCGCGCGGCGCATGGTTGCTGCGGGACGCGGTGGCAGCATTGTCAACATTGCGTCCATCCTGGGTGAACGCGTGGCCGCGGGCGTGGCGCCCTACGCCATTTCGAAGGCGGGTGTCATCCAGGCCACCAAAGCCATGGCGCTGGAGCTGGCGCGCCACCGCATCCGCGTCAACGCCCTGCTACCGGGTTATGTGGTGACCGATCTGAACCGCGATTTTCTTGGCAGCGAAGCGGGCGACAAGCTGCGCAGCCGCATTCCGAGCCGGCGCTTTGGCGAGATGAGTGACCTGGACGGTCCGCTGCTGCTGCTGGCATCGGACGCTGGCGCCGCGATGTCCGGATCGACTATTGCCGTGGATGGCGCACACCTGGTGAGTTCGCTGTGAGCACACCGTTTCCCATCGAACCCCTCGCACAATACCTGCGCGCACAAGGCCTCGCGGGCAACGAAGCGATCGAGGTCGCCGCGCTGTCAGGGGGGCAGTCGAACCCCACCTTCCGCGTCACGGCCGGCGAACACGCCTACGTGGTGCGCAAGAAGCCTGCCGGCGTACTGGCCCCGTCGGCCCATGCCATTGACCGCGAATACCGCGTCATGCGGGCGTTACAGGAAACCGACGTGCCGGTGCCGCGCATGCGGGCCTACTGCGAGGACGCGTCCATCCTCGGCACACCGTTCTACGTGATGGATTTCCTGCAGGGCCGCGTGTTCATGGACCCGGCCCTGCCGGACAGCACGCCCGCAGAGCGCGGCGCACTCTACCGCGAGATGGGTCGCGTGATGGCCGCGCTGCACAGCGTGGACCATGTGGCCCTGGGCCTGGCGGACTACGGCCGCACGGGGCGCTATGTCGAACGCCAGATCGACCGCTGGTCGCGCCAGTGCCGTGCGCTGTCCGTGCCGCTGGACAATGCGATGCGCGCGCTGATGGATTGGCTGCCTGCGCATCTGCCTGCGGGCGACGAAACCACGCTCGTGCATGGCGACTACCGCATCGACAACCTGGTGTTTCACCCCACCGAGCCCCAGGTGATCGGCGTGCTCGACTGGGAGCTGTCCACTCTGGGCGACCCGTTGGCCGATCTGGCCTACCACTGCATGGCCTGGAACGTGCCGCCTGCGCTATGGCGCGGCATCGGTGGGCTGGACCTGGCTGCGCTGGGCATCCCGAGCGAGGCGCAGTACCTGGCCAACTACCGTGCCGCCACGGGGCGCGACGCGCAGGGTCACTGGTCGTTCTACATGGCCTACAACCTGTTTCGCATGGCGGCCATCCTCTACGGCATTGCACAGCGCGCAGCCGATGGAAGTGCGGCGTCGGCAGATGCCGAGGAAACCGGCCGCAAGGCCGGTCCGCTGGCCCAGCTTGGCTGGGAGTGGGCGCAGCGCCATACAGCGCGGTAGGGCTGGCCCGCCGGGCGACTGGCGTTTTCCTGGCGCGGCGCAGGCGGGAGCCCCGCCAACCCCTCGCCCGGCTGTGCAGGGTTGCTCGCCTGCCCAGGATCACTCCGGTGTGATGCCTGCGGTGGCGATGAGATCACGCCACTTGATGGTTTCGCTGCGTGTGAACTGCTCCAGCGCTGTACTGGAGCTACCTTCGATGCTGAAACCCAGGCCCGCAAACCGGTCCACGACGTCCTTGGACTGCGTGAATTGCGTGAACTGCTGGTTCAGTGCCTGAACGATGGGGGCGGGTGTGCCCGCCGGCGCGTACACGGCCATCCAGTAGCCCAGGTCAAATCCGGCCATGCCAGGCGCGCTGGAAAGACTGGACACGCCGGGCAGCAAGGGGTGCGATTGTGCCGTGGTGACCCCCAGCGCTTTGAGCTTTCCGCTGCGCAGCTGCGGCAGGGCAGACTGCACGTCGACGAACACGGTCGATGTCTGTCCGCCCAGCACGTCGGTGATCGCAGCCGGGCCGCTCTTGTAGGGCACGTGGATCAGCTCCAGCTGAGACTTGAGCGCCAGGGTGGCGCCCGACACGATGCCGGAGCTGTTGGAACTGGCATAGCTCGCCTTGCCCGGGTTCGTCTTGGCGTAGGCGACGAACTCCGCCAGGCTGTTGAACGGTGCGTCGGTGCGTGTGGCGAGCACGAAAGCCCCTTTGCCGAGCAGTGAAACCGGGGCGAAGTCCTTCTGGGGATCATAGGGAAGCGACTTCACCAGGCTGGGGTTGGCGGCCTGCGTGGTGTTGGTGGTGATCAGCAGTGTGTAGCCATCCGGGCGGGCCTTGGCGACAGCTTCGGCGCCAATGGCGCCGTTGGCGCCGGCCCGGTTGTCGACCACCACGGGTTGCTTCAGTGCGTCCGACAGCTGTTGCGCTGCCAGCCGGGCGATCGTGTCCGTCGCCGTGCCGGCGGCAAAGGGCACGATGATGCGGATGGCCTTGCTGGGGTAGGTCTGTGCCTGTGCGTGCAGTGCCGCAAGGGCAGCGGGGGCGAGCAGGAACGCCAGTGCAGCGCGGCGGGTGGCTGGCTTCAAGGACAGGGTCATGGATGTCTCCTTCAAACAGGGGGATAGAAATGTGCGCAATGAGCGCTTGGCTCTGTGGCCGCGGAAAAAAAGGGGCGGCTGCGTTCAGGCGGTCTGTCTTCGCTGGTGGTAAGCCAGCTTTTCCGGGTCCAGGGTGGCGCCGAAACCGGGGCCGTCGGGCACGCACAGGGCGAAGTCGTCGTAGCGCAGCGCGCTGATGGCCACGTCGTCGACCAGCAGCTGGGGGCCGAACAGCTGGCATCCCCATTGCAGGTCGGGCAGGGTTGAATACAGCTGTGCGCTAGCCGCAGTGCCGATGGCCCCTTCTATCATGGTGCCGCCAAAAATCGCGAGCCCCCCCGCGCTGGCCATGTGGGCGAACTGGGCTGTGCGCATCAGGCCGCCGTGTCTCGTGACCTTGATCGACAGTGCGTCGCAGGCATGGGTGCTTGCATAGGCCATGGCTTCCTGCGGTGTGGTCACCGCTTCGTCGGCCATCACGGTGATCGGGCTGGCGCGGGTCAGGCGCCGCATGGCATCGATGCTGGCCGCATGCACGGGCTGCTCCACCACCGCAATGCTGCCGGCGTGCAGCGCCGGGATCGCCCAGCGCGCCGTGGCTTCGTCCCAGGCCTGGTTGACGTCGACACGCACCGTGGCTGCCTCGGGCAGGGCGTCGCGGATGGCCGTGGCGCGTTGCACGTTGGCACGCGGATGCCGGTGCCGATCTTCACGGGCAGCTCTCTCAGCCCGGTCACGTCCTCGTCGGTGTGGATTTGCACGATCACCAGGGTGTGGCCCGCCATCGTGGTCATCGCCAGCCGGTGCGCACGCTGCAGGCGCAGGTCGACGATGGTGCTTGTGATGCGCTCGATCTTCACGCCCGCGCCTCGGCCGGCGTGGGCAGCAGCCGGCGTTGCTGCAGCTGGCCGAACCACTTGCGGAACATGTCTTCGGTGTCCATGCAGGCCGCAAAACCTGCCTGGCGGATCTTCACCGAGCTCATGATCACGGGCGGCAGCGGCCCCGTCTTGCCATGGTTCATCTGGAAGTCGGCATAGGTGGCGCCCTGACCGATGAAGGCCGCCAGCTCGCGCGGGGCGGCCAGCTGGTACTTGTCGACGATGCGCTCCCACGCTTTCTGCTGGCCCGGTACGGTGGCGCCCAGGGACTGCGGCTCGGGCTCGCCCACAGGCATGCCGAGCGCGTCGGCAATGGCAGGCCAGACGTTCTGCCACACGAATACGTCGCCGTTCTCGAGGTTGAAGGTTTCGTTGCGCGCGTTGGGTGCCTCTGCGGCCCAGGCACAGGCCTGGGCGATCAGGTCGGCGTCAATGGCCTGGTTCACGCGCGCGGGCCCTCCGGGGTACGACAGGGGCAAGCCTTGCTCGTGGCGCAGCCAGGCATAGACGCCGATGGCCGGAATCGGGTTCATATGGCTGCCCATGGCATCCCCAAACACGATGCGCGGGCGCATGATGGTGAAATGCCATCCCGTCGAAGTTGAGGCCTTGGCCTGGCGTTCGCGCAGGAAGTCTTCCTGCAGCCAGTAGAAGTTCTCGTGCGCGTCGCGCGGCCAGCGCTCGCGCGCGGGCACCGCGATTTCGGGATGGATGTGCACACCGTAGGCCTTGCCGCCTTGCATGATGGTGACGTGGCGCAGCGCACCACCGGGGCGGTCCAGGGGTTCGACCACGTTGCGCAGCATCTGCAGGTTGGTGCGCATCTGGTCCTGGTCGCGCCAGCCGCCGACAAGTCCGCCGGGCTGCTCGTATACCGCGGCATAAACCACATGGGTGATGTCGTCGCGGCTTGCCAGAGCTGCAGCGCAGGCGGCGCTGTCCTGCAGGTCCAGCTGCAGGGCTTCAGCCCCGGGCGGTGGAGTGATCGGGCGGCGGGCCACGCCGATGGCGCGCCAGCCGGGCAGGCTCGCGAAGTGGCGCAGGCAGGCCTGGCCCACCACGCCCGTGGCGCCCACGATGAGGGCGGTCTTCCCGGGAGTCGTCATGGCGAAGGCGCCCTCACTTCTTGTTGACCATGGGGCACTTGGACTGCGCCAGCGGCAGGAAGGCCTTGTCACCCGGCACGGTGGCCACGAGCTTGTAGTAGTCCCAGGGGTACTTGGACTCGGCCTGTTGCTTGACCTCGAACAGGTACATGTCATGCACCATGCGGCCGTCTTCGCGGATGCGGCCGTTCTTGGCGAAGAAGTCATTGATGGGCGTGGCCTTCATCTGCGCCATGACCGTTGCCGTGTCATCGGTCTTGGCGGCCTGCACGGCCTTGAGGTAGTGCATGGTCGACGAGTAGGCGCCTGCCTGACTCATGTTGGGCATCTTCTTCATCTTCTCGAAGTAGCGCTTGGACCACGCGCGGGTTGCGTCGTTCATGTCCCAGTAGAAGGCCTCGGTGAGCATCAGGCCGCCCGCCGTGCGCAGGCCGATGGCGTGGATGTCGTTGATGTACATGAGCAGCCCGGCCAGGGTTTGCTTGCTCTTGCCCTGGGTCAGGCCGAACTCGCGCGCAGCCTTGATGGTGTTCACGGTGTCGCTGCCGGCATTGGCCAGACCGACGACCTGGGCCTTGCTGTTCTGGGCGCTCAGCAGGAAGGAGGCGAAGTCGGTCGCGGCGATGGGGTGCTTGGCGGCTCCGAGCACCTTGCCGCCTTGGGCGTTCACCACGGCGCTCGCCTGCTCCTGCAGGCTGTGGCCAAAGGCGTAGTCGGCGGTGATGAAGTACCACTCCTTGCCTCCGCGTTGGGTGATGGCGCTGGCCGTCACGTTGGCCAGCGCGTAAGTGTCGTAGACGTAGTGCACTGTGCTGGGCATGCACAGGTCGTTGGTGAGCCGGTCGGTGCCGGGACCGTTGAAGATGATGACCTTCTGCTTTTGTTTGGCCACTTCGAGCACTGCCAGCGCCGGCGCGGAAACCGCCACATCCATGATGGCGTCCACCTTGCCGTTGTCAAACCATTCACGCGCCTTGTTGGCGGCGACATCCGCCTTGTTCTGGTGGTCCGCCACCAGCAGTTCGATCTTCTTGCCCAGGACCTGGCCGCCGAAGTCGTCGATGGCCATCTGGATGGCCGCCGCGCTGCCTGGGCCGGTGATGTCGGCAAACGGACCGCCGAGGTCCGTGAGAATGCCTAAGCGCACGATGTTGTCGGAAATTTTTACGTCCTGCGCTGTGACCGCAGTGGTCGCGGCCAGCAGGGCCACGCTGGTGCAGAAGGCGCGGCAGGCGCGTTGCAGGGGGCTGCGAAGAAGATGGGTGCGGGGGGTGTCGTGGTGCATGGTGGTCTCCTTGGGGTTTTTGTGCGTGTGGGAATCAGATGGTGGCGATGGGTGTGACGGGCGAGCCCACGGCGCCGGGCAGGCGCAGCGGCGGTGCGGTAAGGAAGAATCGTGTGCGCCCCAGCGCGTGCAGTGCCTCGGCGAGCTCGTCCAGGTACCACAGCTCGCCGAGCGGCAGCCCGAGCTTGAACAGGCAGTGCTCGTGCAGCGGCACCACGGCATAGGGCGTACCGTCCTGCGGCACGCGGGTGGGTGGGTGGCGCTCCACGGCGTAGTTGTCTGCCACCAGGGCCGCGATGCCGCTGTCGGTGATCCATTGCAGCAAGCGCTGGTCGCTTCCGTCCAGCGCGGCGCAGCTGTGGTGCAGGCGCTCGGCGTCGGGCTGCCCCTGCATGGACAACACCACGCCGGCAAAGCCGGTGCGCAGCAGCAGCATGTCCCCCGGCTCCACCGTGGCGTCGCATTGCTCCAAGGCGTGCATGAGCTGCTCGTAGCCGATGTCCTGGAAATCCGTGCCGTAAACCCGTGCCAGGTCTACCAGCACGCCGCGTCCCTGCATGCCTTTTTTGGCCAGGTTCTCCACGCCCAGGGCACGCGCCACGCTCGCGTCGGCGGGCCGGCCCGCGCAGCACACGGGGCGGTAGGGGCCGGGCGCGCCCTGCGCGTCGCGTTGCGGCAGGCCATGGTCGACGGGGCCCAGCACATGTTCGTGCCCCCGGTAACCGTTGTAATAGGTGGTGCGCAGTTGGCCGTCGCCCTCGGAGTCGAACAGCGAACCCACATGGGCCAGCGAGTCCCACTGGGTGGAGTACTGCAGCGAGAGCAGCACCTGGTCATCGCTGATGACGTCGGTGGCGCCCGCGTACACATGCCCCAGCGGGAAGTTGAGGTAGGGCCGGTCACCATTGCGCGTGGGCGACAGGCGCGGGGGATGACGCCGCGCGTTGAGGGCATTTCCGCCTGGAAGGTCCAGCGGCAGCGAGAGGCAAAAGCTGCGCCCCTCGCGCACCTCCTGCGCACCCTTGCGAACTTGTTCAGGGCCAATCAGGTTGGCGCGCCCGAGTTGATCGTCGGGCCCGAAGTCGCCCCAGTTCGAGCCTGGTGGGCGTTGTTTCCATCGCATGCTGTTGTCTCCCACCGCGGTGGATCGCGGATGTGGAGACTATGGTGTTGGGCTCAGGCGGTCCGTGTCAAACCCTGTTGTGAATATTTCGAAGAATGAAATCTGATATCGGGTAAACCCTTCTGTTCGATGCGGTGATTCGAGAAATTCAGCTTGTGATCCGGGTGTTGTCGCCAGAGGGTGTTTCGGTAAGCAAAACTATCGACCGGGTTGTTTCTGACTGCCGCGATCGTCTGCGCGAAGTCGGGCGCATCCGCAATGCCGCCGGTGAGAGCCACGCCCACCGTCTGGTCCGCAAGCCGGTCCTGCTCCTGCAGCGTGGTGACGGGCTGGCCACTGGCGATGTTGTCCGACATGGGCGCGCGCAGGCGCCGCGCACACTGGTCCGAGCGCTCTACCGCAGAGCGCGCTTGTGGCAAAAGAAGGGAATTCCATGAACACCATCACACGAACCATCGGCAGGATCACCCTGGCGTGCGTTGCCTGCGCATCCTTGGGGCTGGCCCAGGCGCAGCCCCGAGATCACCGTGATCAACGCGACCAGCGCAGCGAACGGGCCCAGCGCGATCACCGCGACCAACGGGATCACCGTGAACAGCGCAATCCACGAGGCCCGTGGGACCAGCGCGGTGATGCGCGCCACCCCCAGATGCAGCGGCAACATCCTCCGGGCGTGGCCCAGCGCCCGCAATGGGCACCGCCGCACGACCGCCCCATGGACGGGCATGCCTGGCGCGGCGCCGGGCCCGATCACAACTGGCAGCGGGGCGGTCGGCTGCCGCCGGCCTATCGCACCTACCACTATGTGGTGGAGGACTGGCGCGGGCACCGGCTGGCGCCACCGCCGCGCGGCTACCACTGGGTGCAGTACGGCGGCGACTACCTGCTGGTGGCCATTGCCACCGGGGTGATCCTGCAGATCATCCTGAGCAACTGAGACCGCCCGGCCCAGGCCTGGTCAGGTGAATGGGCGCAGCACCTGGCTGAAGACGTCCGCGTCCACATTGCCGCCCGTCAAGGCCAGGCCCACGGTGTGTCCCGGCAGGGCGTCGCGTTCCTGCAGCGCCGCTGCCAGGGCCGCGGCACCGGCGCCCTCGGCCACGTTGTGGGTGTCGGTGAACAGGGCGCGCATGGCCGCGGCCACCTCGTCGTCGCTCACCTGCACGATGTGGTCGATGTGCGGAGCGATGATGGCCAGTGCCTCGGCGTCGGCCACGCGGCAGGCCATGCCGTCGGCCAGCTGGGTGGTCACGGGGGCCTCGACCACACGGCCCGCCGCCACCGAATCGGCATAGGTGGTGGCGTGGCGGCTGACCACGCCCACCACGCGCACAGGGTGCTTCAGCGCCAGTTTGGCGGCAATGGCAGAGCAGGCGCCCGAGCCCTGGCCAATGGGCACATAGACCACGTCCAGCTGCGGCACGGCGCGCAAAAATTCCCACCAGTAGGTGGCCACGCCGCGCAGCAGGTCGGGGTGGAAGCTGGGGACCATGTGCGCGCCACGCTCGGTGGCGATCTGCATGGCATGTTCACGCGCTTCCTGGAAGTCGCTGCCGTGCTCGACCAGTGTGACGCCCAGGGCGCGCATGGCGGCGTTCTTTTCCACCGAGTTGCCCTGCGGCACGACTATGGTGCAAGCCACGCCGTGGCGGCGCGCGGCCCAGCCCATGCTCTGGCCGTGATTGCCGCGCGTGGCGCTGACCACCTCGCGCGGCAGTGCGCCGCTTTGGGCGAGCTGGTCGAAGTAGGTCAGCCCGCCCCGGATCTTGAAGGCACCCACGGGTGTGTGGTTCTCATGCTTGAGCCAGCAGTCGGTACCCAGGCGCTCGCTCAGCAGCGCCCAGCGGTATTGCGGCGTGGGCGCAAAGTCGCGGTACACCACCTGCGCAGCGTCTTCGATGTCGGCCAGGGTGGGAAGGGACATGGTGTCAATTCCTGTTTTGATAGCTGTTGACGCTTGCTGGGTAAGCGCTTTTGGCAGTTTTGACTTGTTTTTACACCCGCACCGTGCCGCTGATGCAGGTGACGGTGTGGCCGCCCACCCAGATGGTGCTGCCGTCCTGCACAACATGCACGCGCCCGGCGCGGCCCAGCGCGGTGCCCTGGCTGGCCACGTAGCGGGTGGGCGCGAGGCCCGCGCCAATGAGCCATTGCGCCAGGGCGGCGTTCAGGCTGCCGGTGACCGGGTCTTCGATCAGGCCGTTGCTGCCGGGGAAGAAGGCGCGCACTTCGAAGGCGATGCCGTCCGCATCGCTGCTGCCGACCACACCGACCTTGCCACGCGGGCCGACCACACCCACATCCAGCCCGGCAAGGATGGCGCCGTCGGGTTTGAGGGCCAGCACCTGCACGGCCGAGCGCAGCATCACGCCGCGCCAGTTCGGGCCGTTGTCGCACCAGGCGTGGTGCAGTATGTCGCTGCGCGCCACGCCCAGGCCGTGGGCGATGCGGGCCACATCGGCTTCGTCGAGCGGGCCGCTTCGGATGAGCGGCGGGGCCGCAAAGGCCAGGCGGTCACCGTCCTGGCGCAGCGTCACCAGGCCCACGCCGCATTCCTGCACCACGCGGCCGGGCACGCGGGGCTGGCCACCGGCTTCGAGCCAGGCATGGCAGCTGCCGAGCGTGGGGTGGCCGGCAAACGGCAGCTCGCGCCCCGGGCAGAAGATGCGAACGCGGTAATCGGCGCCTGCTGCACGGCCTTCGGGCGTGGGTGGCAGCACGAACGTGGCTTCGGACAGGTTGGTCCAGTTGGTGAACTGCTGCATGGCTTCGGCCGTGAGGCCTTCACCGTCCAGCACCACGGCCAGCGGGTTGCCACGGTAGGGCTCGGGGGTGAATACGTCGACCTGCAGATAAGGGCGTTGGCGCATGGCGGGGCTTGGAAGGAAAGAACTCAGGACAGCGGCTGGTCCAGCACGCCGCGTGCGCCGGGGCGCTCGCGCAGGGCCTGGAACCAGCGCTCCAGATGGGGCCGCGCGGGGCGCTCCTGGGGCAGGCCCCACCAGCGGTGGATCTCGCAGCCCACGGGAATGTCGGCCATGGTGAAGTGCTCGCCTGCCATGAAGGGCTGGCGCGCCAAGTGCGCGTCCAGCAGCGCCAACAGCGCTTCGGTGGCCGCCACCGAGCGGTGGATGAGCGCCTCGTTGCGCTGCGTGGCCGGTGTGCGAATCCACTGCATGAAGGCGTCGCGCCCGGCAGGGTTGAGCGTCGTTTGCTGCCAATCCATCCATTGCTCGGCCACAAACCGGGCAGGCAGGGCTTCGGGATAGAGCTGGCCGGGTGCATAGCGGGCACACAGGTAGCGCACGATGGTGTTCGACTCCCACAGCACCACCCCGCCTTCGTCCTCGATCAGGGGCACCAGGCCATTCGGGTTGAGGCGCAGGTAATGCGCATCGCGCACGATGCCGAACTGCCCGCCGGCGTCGGTGCGCTGCAAGGGCAGCGCCAGTTCCTGCGCCGTCCAAACCACCTTGCGCACGTTGATGGACGAGAGCCGCCCCCACAGCCGCAACATGCTCAGCCCCTTGCCTGGTGCGCGCGGATGGCCGCTGCCAGCGCGGCGATGGCGGTGCGGATCTCGTTGCTGGTTGCCGTGACATACGACAGGCGCAGGGTGCGGGTGTCGGGGTGGTCGGCATAAAAAGGCGCGCCGGGCACAAAGGCCACGTTGCGTTCCACCGCCTCGGGCAAGAGGGCCTGCGCATTCACGCCCTCGGGCAGCCGCACCCACAGGAACATGCCGCCCGCCGGGCGCGTCCACTTCACATCGAGGCCGGCCATTTCATGCTCGAGTGCGGCCAGCATGGTGTCGCGCTGCTGCTTGTAGAGCGCGCGGATCGTGGGCACGTGGCGGTCGAGAAAGCCGTCCCTGATCACCTCGGCCACCACGCGCTGGTTGAAGCCGGGCGTGTGCAGGTCGGCTGCCTGCTTGGCCTGCAGCAGCTTGGGGTAGATGGCCTTGGGCGCCACGATATAACCGATGCGCAGGCCCGGGGCCAGCACCTTGGAAAACGAGCCCATGTAGATGCAGCCATCGGGGTTGCGCGCCGTCAGGGGCGCGGGCGGGGCTTCACCAAACCACAGGTCGCCATAAGGGTTGTCTTCGATCAGCGGAATGTCGAGTTCGGCCGCCTGGGTCACCAGCGCGGCGCGGCGCGCCTCGGTCATGGTGCGGCCCGTGGGGTTCTGGAAGTTGGGCAGCACATAGGCCAGGCGGGCCTTGTTGGCGCCGGTGCCGGCCTG
The DNA here is from genome assembly GCF_002157145.1 of Acidovorax carolinensis. NCBI lineage: Bacteria > Pseudomonadati > Pseudomonadota > Betaproteobacteria > Burkholderiales > Comamonadaceae > Acidovorax > Acidovorax carolinensis. The sequence goes on along the minus strand of NZ_CP021361.1, from coordinate 3,618,895 downwards.
GGCGGCAAAGTCGTCCACCAGAATGCCGTCGTCGTCGCTGGCCACGCTCACGGCAATGGGTTCCTGCGGCGCAAAGGCCTGCAGCGCGCCCAGGTAGGTGGGCGTTTCCACCAGCATGCGGCTGTCTTTGTCGAGAAACACCTTGCCGATCAGATCCAGCGCCTGTTGCGAGCCGGTGGTGATGAGCACCTGGTCCGGGTCCACGGCCCAGGGCAGCATGTCGGCCACGGCCTGGCGCAGGGGCGCATAGCCCTCGCTGGTGGCGTATTGCAGCGCGGCCGCGCCGTCGCGTGCCATCACGGTGTTGCAGGCGGCAGTGAATTCGTTGAGGGGGAACGCCTTGGGCGAGGGCAGGCCGCCGGCCAGGCTGATGATGCCGGGCTTGTCGGTCAGTTTGAGGATCTCGCGGATTGCCGAGGGGTTCATCGTGGCGGCGCGTGCGGCCAGGGTCCAGTTCGTCATGCAGTCATCTCCAGTGGGCGCCCGGCAGGGGCGCGCTTGTCATCCGATAAAAGGGCCGCTGGGCGGCGGGGCAGGAGCCTGCGGGTGGCCAATGGGCCCGCACTTTAACCTGCCGAATCCGCCCGTTTTGCCTTGAGGTCGCGGGATTGAGGCGGGGTGTCATCATCATCATCCCGTTCGGGCCCGCGCCCGCACCGGCATGCGGCGGCCCAGCAATACGGTGGCCATCACGGCCAGGCCAAAACCCACGCTTACCGCGTCCAGGCCCTCGCCCAGCAGGGGCACGGCAAACAGCATGCCCAGAAAGGGTTGCACCAGTTGCACCTGGCTCACGCGCACCGTGCCGCCCAGCGCCAGGCCCCGGTACCAGGCAAAAAAGCCCAGCCACATCGAAAACACCGACACATATGCAAAACCCGCCCAGGCCGGTGTGGGCATGGGCACCGCGGGCCACGACAGAGCTGCCAGCGGCACCGTGACCGGCAGCGAGATCACCAGCGCCCAGCAGATCACGAACTCGGCCCGCATGTGCTGCGACAGCCGCGCACCAAAGCCATAGCCCACGGCCGCGCACAGCATGGCGCCCAGCAGCAGCAGGTCGGCCGGGTGCAGCGCCAGCCCCGCACTGCCTGAACGCAGCACGGCAAAAGTCACCACCAGGCCAGTACCTAGCACCGCGCAGGCCCAGAAGGCCGGCGACGGGCGCTGACGGTGCAGCAGGGCGCCCACGGCCGCGGTGGCCAGCGGCAGCACGCCCACGATCACGCTGGCGTGCACGGCGCTGACATGGCGCATGGCAAGGGAGGTGAGCAGCGGAAAGCCAAACACCACACCCAGGGCCGTCAGCAGCAGCGGCCAGGCGTCGGCGCGCTGTGGCAGCGGTGCCCGCAGGGCCAGCAGCAGCGCCCCCGACAGCAGCCCGGCCAGGGCCGCGCGCCCCATGGCGATGAACAGGCCCGACATCAGCGGCGCATCGGGCGTGCCCACGGCCAGGCGGGTCATGGGCAGGGTCAGGGCAAAAATCGTGACCCCGAGCAGGCCCAGGGCCAGCCCGCGGGCCTCGGGGGGCTGGCAGTGGGGAGGCGGGGCGCGGTCATGCGCGCACCATCCATGCGGCCGTGACGACCAGCACGCAGCCCATGGCACGGTTGAACCACAGCAGGCGCCGGCCGCGCGCCAGCCAGTGGCGCAGCAGCGCACCCACGGCGGCATACACAAAATTGCTGGACAGCGCAAACAGGGCCATCACCGGCAGCACCACGGCCAGGCGCTGCAGGCTGTCCTCGCGCCCGATGATCCAGCCCGCCACGATGGTCAGCGACAGCAGCCAGGCCTTGATGTTCACGAACTGCAGCGCTGCGCCTTGCCAGAAGCCCACATCCATCCGGGCGGCGTCGGCCTCGCCCAGCTGGCCGCTCTGGCTGAGCTTCCAGGCCAGCCACACCAGGTACGCAATGCCCACGGCCTTGATGCCCCAGCGCAGCGCGGGCACCGCCACCACCGCGGCACCCAGGCCGCCCGCGCACAGCAGCAGCAGCGCGCTCCAGCCCACAGGCACGGCGCAGACAAAGCGCATCGCGTGGCGCAGCCCGCGGTTGGCCGCCAGCGCGGTGGACAGCGTGGTGTTGGGGCCGGGGCTGAAGCTCATGGCGGTGGCCAGTGCCAGCAGGGCAGTGAATTCAACAGGTGGCATGGCCTTGAAAGGAGGAGGTTGGACTGTCACTGTAGAGGCAATTGCAATACAGTGCCGGTACAGTTAATCTGACAATCACGCGATCTGTAATGGTCGTTGTGTCAGCACAGTCGGCATTTGTGCACAAGGCGGCCCCCTCATGCTTACCCGTTCCAGCAACCACACCCTGACCGAACAGCTGGCCGAGCGTTTTGCCGAGCGCATCCGCTCGCGGCTGCTGCCTGCGGGCACACGCCTGCCCTCGGTGCGCGAGTGCGCGCGCCAGCAGGGCGTGAGCGCCTACACCGTGGTGGCGGCCTACGACCAGTTGCAGGCCCAGGGTCTGGTGGAGGCGCGCAGTCAGCGGGGCTTCTTTGTGCGCGATTTTGTGCAAAATGGGGTGCAAGCGCAGGAGGGGCAAGCGCAAGCAGCTATACAAAATGTAGCAGGCGTGGCGCTCAGGGCGGCAACGGGCACCGGGTCTTTGCCTTCGGGTTCGCGCATCAACGCCACGGCGCTGATCCGGGGCATGTTCCACCAGGCCTCCACCCATCCGCAGCCGGGCGCGGGCGTCTTTCCTTCGGATTGGCTGGAGACGGGCTTCATGGCAGCGGCGGTGCGCAAGGTAACGGGCAGCCGCGCGCTGCAGGAGGGCTCGCTGCAGTATGGCGACCCCATGGGTGATCCCGGCCTGCGCCAGGTGCTGGCGCGCAAGCTGGCGGGCCTGGGCATACCCGCGCGGGCCGGGCAGATCATGACCACGGTGGGCGCCACCCACGCGCTCGACATCGTCAGCCGCACCCTGCTGCGGCCGGGCGACCCGGTGATGGTGGAAGAGCCCGGCTGGTCGGTGGAGTTTGCGCGGCTCGATGCCCTGGGCATGCGCATCCTGCCCGTGCCGCGCCACGCCGATGGCCCCGATCTGGCCGTGATGGCGCGCTATTGCGAGGCCCACGCCCCCAAGCTGTTCGTGAGCGTGAGCGTGTTCCACAACCCCACGGGCTATTGCCTGTCGCCCGGCAGTGCGCACCAGGTGCTGCAACTGGCACAGCAACACAACTTTCATGTGGTGGAAGACGACACCTACAGCCACATCGCGCCCGAGCACGCCACGCGGCTCACGGTGCTCGACGGCCTGCGGCGCACCATTTACGTGAGCGGTTTCGCCAAGATCCTGGCGCCCAACTGGCGTGTAGGCTACCTGGCGGCGCCACCCGATCTGGTGGAGCGCCTGCTCGACACCAAGCTGCTGTCCACACTCACTACGCCCTCCATCCTGGAGAAGGCGCTGGCCCTGTGCATCGACCAGGGCCAACTGCGCCGCCATGCCGCGCGCATGCGCCTGCGCCTGGCCCAGGCGCGCGCACGCAGCGTGCAGCTGGCGCTGGAGGCCGGGTGCAGCTTTGCGGCCGAGCCGGCGGGGCTGTTCGGCTGGGTGGAGACGGGGGTGGACACCGATGTGCTGGCCCAGCGCATGCTGGACGAGGGCTACCTGCTGGCGCCCGGGGCTTTGTTCCACGCCAGCCGGCAACCGTGCACGTTGATGCGCATCAACTTCACCACCACGCAGGACGCGGCGTTCTGGCGCGTGCTCCAGCGGGTGGTGGCGCAGAGCCGGTAGGCGCGGCGCAATGCAACGGGCAGCGCCGGTTCAGGCAGTGGCGGGGCGTTCCACTTCGAGATCGGCCAGCACCCGCAGCAGCGCGCGATTGACTTCTTCCAGATCCATTTCATGGGTTTCGCACAGCGTGCGGATCACGCTGGCGTCGTCCGACTCGAGTGCGCGGGCCATCTGCAGGCCCGAGGCATAGGGGCCGGTGCCAAGTACGTCGGCGTCATAGATGCGCTCGGACAGCGGGATGCGGCGCAGGATGGTGCCCAGGGATTCGCCCATGACCTCGTCCAGTTGCGACAGCAGCCCGCACAGGTAGATTTCGCGGCGCAGGTCGTTCTCCACGCCGGCATCCAGCAGGTGCGTCATGAGCTGCGCCCGCATCACCATGGAATCGCGCACGGGCCGCAGGTTCAGGTTGGTGCTGGCATGGGGCAACTGGTCGGACAGCCAGCGCTTGATGGAGCCATAGCCCATCATCACCAGCCCCCGGCGCAACGAGTCGATGCCCGTGCGCAGTCCCAGCGCCGCCGAGTTGGTGTACACCATGAAGCGGTAGGCCAGGAGCGGGTCTTCGCCCATGATTTCTTCGAAGGTTTCCAGCGACTGCTCGGCGTCGATGGCCTTCATCAACTTGAAGATGACGGCATGCGAGGGTTGGGGTGCCTGGTGCCGCTGGTGATAGAGCACGTCTTCGGCCGGCCACCCGGCCAGTGCCAGGGCGTTCTGCTGGTCCAGGCAATGCTCCATGAGCGCGCGGCTGGCGATGTTTTCATACATCTGGCCGGCCAGCACCGGGCTTTTGCCGCGCGCCATCGGGGCCGGATCTCCGGGGCGGGCGGGGGCGGTTTGCAGCGCGGCCACGGCATCGTCGGGGCGCAGCGTCAGCAGACTGTTGTCAAAGCAGCGCGCGACTTCGGGCCCCGGCAGGCGGGCCATGTCACCGCGCCACACCAGCTTGAGGCCGCGCTGGTGCGCCGCCTTCACGCGGCTGAAGATGGTGGTGTCGGAAAGCCAGTCACCCCGCACCTCGATCCACGGGGCGCCGCGCGGCGCTTCATCCAGCAGAGTGCACAGAAGCTGGCGTGTTTGCGCAGACAGCAGCAACGGCGGCGAACTGGCAGTCCAGAGTTCTTGCACCGTGCGCAGCAGATGGGCTGCATCCACCACCGTGGCGGTTTCGTTCTGGGCGTAGAGCTGGATGCCCGCAAGTTGGCGGGCCCGGTTCCACAAAGGGCGGTAGCCGAGAATCAGGCTGCCGAGGACGGATTGGACCATGGGCGTTGATGCGAGAGGACAGCGGGGCCGGATCCTGGCGACGGAGGCCAACCTCCGTCGAGCGAACAGGGTTAACTGATGAAGTTGAACAAGGACAGCTTCTGAACCGAGGCATAGGATTTGAGGGCTGCCTCGTATCCCGTCTGCTGGTTCTGGAAGTCCGATATGCCCCTGATCATATCGAGATCCTCGGCGCGCGAGCGGTCGTCTTCCAGCTGCACGGCGCGCGTGTCCAGGTCCCCTTCAATGCGGTCGGCCCGGTTGAGCAGATCGCCCGCCATGCCACGCGATGCCTGCAGCCGGTTCATGGCCGCATCGATCTCGTTCAGCCCCCGGCCGATGCCGTGCGTGAGGCTGCCCGAGTTGGTGCTGCCGTCGGGGTTGCGTGCATCGCGGATGGCGCCAATGGCGTTTTCCAGCACGGCGAACACATTCGATGGCTGGCTGGGTTTCACGTCAAAACTGTCGTTAGCTGCGGGTGCGCCGGTGATCTTCAGTGACATGCCGTCGAACGCGATGGTGGTGGGCGTTGTGTAGGGCTGGCCCGACAGCAAGGTGGCCGATGTCGTGGTGTTCGTGACATCGTAGGTGGTCACGCCACCCACCACCGAGAACGTGATGCGGTAGTCGTTGCCGGTCAGTGCCGAAGGATCGGTCACCTGCCCCACATCGGCCCAGACATTGCCCGTGTTGGTGGCGCTGCGCGCCACCTCGAACACCCCGTTGCCCGTCGGCACGCTCATCCAGGCAGCATCGCCATCAAGCACCTTGGCAATCTGCGTGTTGCCGCTGGCATGCTGCCCCGGCAGGCCGGCAAAGTTGACCGTGGTGGCCGTGCCGGTAAAGGGCGCCTCGGCGCTGCCCAGCGCCTGGAACAGTGGCTGGCCGTTGGCGTCCTTGCTGTTGGCATAGCCCAGAATCTGGTCGCGCAGGCCCACGAGCTGCTGAACGATGGCATCGCGCTCGGTCTGGGTGTATGCGCCGTTGCCGGCGCTCACCACCAGTTGGCGAAATTCCTGCATGGCATCGCCAGCTGCTCCCAGTGCCGATTCCGCCAGCATCATGGTGTTGCGCTGCATGTCCAGCGCGCGCAAGTCGGTCTCGTTGCGAGACAGCCGCGTGAGCGCCCGCTCAGCCTGCGCAGCGGCCACCGGGTCATCGCTGGCGCGCACCACACGCTTGCCCGAGGTCAGGTTCTCCTGCAGGTTGGACAGGGCGGTCTGGCGCTGACCGATGTTGCGCAGGGCGTTGTCATACTGGTTGGCTGTGCCCAGCCGGTAAAGAGAGTTGCTCATGATGGACTCCGTTCAGGCCTGGAACCGGCTCTTAGCGGCCCAGCCCCTGGATCAGCGTGTCAAAGATATTCTGTGCGATCTGGATCATCTTGGCCGATGCCTGGTAGGCCTGCTGGTACTGGATCAGGCGCGCAGCTTCCTCGTCGAGGTTGACGCCCGAGACGGCCGTGCGGTCGCGCTCCAGATTGGCCGCGATGGAGGAGGACAGCTCGGCCGCAAACTGCGCGCTTTGCGTCCGCGTGCCCACCTGCGCCATGGCGCTGGCAAAGCCGTCGGCCAGCGTGGCGTTGTCGAACATCGGCACGTCGCGCAGGGCCATCAGCGCGCTGGCGTTGCCGGTGTCGCGCTTGTACCAGTCGCTGTATTGCGGGTCGGTGGCGTTGCCCACCGTGACGGTGTCGCCGCTCTTGGGTGCGCCCTTCAGCGTGATCTGCCAGCCGTTGAAGTTGATGGGCTGGCCCGCGGTGTACGGCTGCGCAGTTGCCACGGTGGTGGGCGGGTTGGTACCCCGGTTGAGCACGTCGTAGGTGGTGGGCGGGCCGGCGTTGAATTGCAGTTGTATGCCGCCCGCTATCGGTGGCAGGGCTGCCGGGTTGGCGTTGGGCGGCAACACCAGTCCAGCAGGTTCGCCCGTGGCCTTGAGGCTGGCCAGTTGCAGCGTTCCACCGTTGGCCGTGCCCATGGCCGCATTGACCGGGTTGGCGGCTGCCAGATCGGTTGGGGAATATTGCAATGACTGAAGCAGGGCGGCTGCACCCACCAACGGGTTCACAAGGAATTTGTCGCTGGCAGCCGCGCCTGGAAATGGCGTGAGCGGGGGCGGCCCCCCATCAGTAAGAGCCAAGCCATCATTGGCCATGATGGTTTGCAGATCCGCCATCGTGGCAAAAACGAAAACCTTGTTGTCCGAGTGGCGTGTGACCGAACCAGTAGTAGCGCCCGTGAAGGCGATTTCATAGCTGGATGCCTGCAGTTTGGTGGGGTCGGCGACCTGCAGCCCCATGGTGGCGCCCGACGTGTTACTGGTGCCCGCCACGGCATTACCGAGGTTGATCGGTGCGAACAGGTTTTCCCCTGGCTGGCCGTTCAGCGTCAGGCCCAACTTGTTTTGCGAATTCATGGATTCGCTGATGGCCACTGCCATGCGGCCCAGCAGGTTGCGGCCTTCGGCCAGGTCATTGTTCTGAAAACGCAGCAAGCCCGCCACCTGGCCGCCGCCGAGCATGCTTTCGTTGAGCTCCACCTTCGTGGCAGAGCCAGGCTGCTGGAAATACAGAACTTTCTGGCCGCTGCCTGCACCAAAGTCGGCCGGGTCGCCAATCGACAACTCCGCCGCTTTGCTGCCCAGCACCAGCGGCTGGCTGCCGGCCACGAACACGCTGACCGAGCCATCGTCGGCAGCCACCTGCGAGGTCTGGATATGCTGGTTGAGCTCGCGGATGAGCTGGTCGCGCTGGTCCAGCAGGTCGTTGGCGGGCTGACCGTTGCCCTTGGCGCGGGCAATTTGCTCGTTCACGCCGGCAATGTTTTTGGCCAGGCTGTTGACCGTGAGCATGCTGCCCTTGAGCTGCTCGGCCACGGTGTAGCCGATTTCGTCCAGGCGCTGCGAGGCATCGCGCATGCGTGCGGCGGTTTCGTCCATGCGCGTGAGGGCCACGCTGCGCGCGGTGAGGTCGGTGGGGGCGCTCACCACATCCGAGAGTGCGTTCATCATGTCGTTGATGGACGCGCCGATGCCGCTGGTGCCGCCGCTGAAAACCTCCTGCAGCTGGCGCAGGCGGTCCATGCGCACCGTGTCGCCCGCATCCACCGCCGAGGCCGCCGTAGACTGGCGCGTGAGCAGTTCGCTGTGGTTGCGCTGGATGGTCTGCACATCCACACCCTTGCCGATGTAGCCACCGCCGGTGAACTGGCCCTGCACGGTCTGCAGCACCACGGTCTGGCGCGAGTAGCCGGGCGTGCTGACGTTGGCAATGTTGTGGCCTGCGGTCTGCAGGGCCGCCTGGTTGGCCAGAAGGGCGCGGGCGCCGACGTTGAGCAGGCTCATGGATTACCTTGTGTGCTCAGGCCTGTGCGCGTTGCACGCGCAGGGCACTGTTGATGGCGCCGCTGAGCTTCCTGGCGTAGTCGGGGTCGGTCGCGTAGCCGGCCTTTTGCAGCTCGGCGGCAAAGGCCACGGCCGAGCCGGTCCGGGCGGTGGCCTGGGCCTTTTCGTAGCGCGGGCTGTCGGTGATCAGGCGGGCATAGTCGCGAAACGAGTCCTCATACGAGTCGTAGGCGCGGAACTTCGCCGTCACCTTCTGGGCCTTGCCGTTGATGTATTCGGTGGTGGTGATCTCGGCCACTTTGCCGGTCCAGCCCTTGCCGGCCTTGATGCCAAACAGGTTGAACGAGTTGGAGCCGTCGGCATTCTTGATCTCGCTCTTGCCCCAGCCGGTTTCATGCCCTGCCTGGCCCAGCATGAAGCTGGCCGGAATGCCGCTGTCCTGCGCCACGCGCTCGGCGGTGGCGCTGAGCGACTGCACAAAACCGTCGCGCCCCTTGGGCACGGGGCCCGTGGCGATGGGGGCGGTGGCGGTCGCGCTGCGTGATGTCACGCCCGGCAGGCTGAGGGTGGACGGCACGGAGATGCTGGTGTCGGCACCGCCCATCTGGCGCGAAAGCTGGCGCGCGATGGCTTCCGAGAGGCCACCGGGAACGCCCGACATGCTGACCGAAAGCTGCTGGTCCAACAGGTCGGTTCCCAGGTCGCCCTGGGCGCCATCCATCAGGCCGGATTTCATGGTGGCCTCGCGCATGCTCTTGATCAGCTCGCGCATGAACAGCGATTCAAACTGCTTGGCCGCTTCCTTGGCGGCCTGCGGGCTGTTTTGCCCGGCCTCGTATTTCAGGGCGTTGAGCGAGCGCGCGTCGGCCGCCAGCGCATTCGAGGCGACGGAGGTCGTGGATGTGGGCAGGGTCAAGGCCATGGTCACCTCACTCCTTGTGCGTGGCTTGCGGGGCGCTGGCTGGGCAAGCCATGGTCATATCACCTCCAGCTCGGCGTTCAGGGCGCCGGCCGCCTTGATGGCCTGCAGAATGGCCAGCAGATCCTGCGGCGTTGCGCCCAGGGAGTTCAGCGCCTTGACCACATCGGCCAGTTGGGGCGAGGCCGGCATCTGGATGATGTTGCCCGGCTCCTGCTTGATGGTGATGTCGCTCTTTTGCGCCACCACGGTCTGCCCTTGCGACAGCGGGTTGGGCTGGCTGATGACGGGGGTGCTGGCGATGGTGATCGACAGGTTGCCGTGGGCAATGGCGCAAGGCCCCAGCGTTACAGCCTGGTTCAGCACGATCGAGCCCGTGCGTGCATTGATGACGACCTTGGCGGCCGGGGAGGTGTCTGGCAGTGGCAGTTCTTCCAGCTCGGCAATGAAATTCACGCGCGCGCCCGGGTCTTGCGGTGCTTTCACCCGCACCGTGCGGCCATCGATGGCCATGGCCGTACCGTTGCCCTGGCGGGCGTTGATGGCCTGCGCAACCTTGCGGGCGATCTGGAAGTCCGATGCGTCCAGACCCAGGGTGATGGTGTCGCCATCGTGCAGCGGCGTCGGCACCGAGCGCTCCACCTGCGCGCCGTCGGGAATGCGGCCCGCGCTCAGGTGGTTGACCTGCACCTTGCTGCCACCGCTGCTCGCGCCCGCGCCGGCCACCACTACATTGCCTTGCGCCAGTGCGTAGATTTCGCCGTCGGCGCCACGCAGCGGCGCCGCGATCAGCGTGCCGCCCTTGAGCGAGCGGGCGTTGCCAATCGACGAGACGGACACGTCAATGCTTTGCCCAGGCTGTGCAAAGGCGGGAAGCTGGGCCGTGATGACGACCGTGGCCACGTTCTTGAGCTGCGGTGCCCGGGTGCCCGGTGGCAGGCTGATGCCCATCTGCTGCAGGTAATTGGCCATGGCCTGGGCCGTGATGGGCATTTGCGAGGATTGATCGCCCGTGCCGTCCAGGCCCACCACCAGGCCGTAACCCGAAAGCTGGTTGCTGCGCACGCCTTGCACGGCCGCCACTTCCTTGATGCGCAAGGCATGGGCGGGTGCGGCAAAGCCTGTTGACGCCACAGCCAGCAGCAGCCACAGCGCGCGTGCCAGACGCGGCGAAACGGGGAGGTGGGGCAAGGCTTTCATGGCATCCATTGTGGCGAGCCATGGCGTATGCAGAGACGGGAAAAGAGGCCACTTCCACGGCCTATTGTCGGTGCTTCGGTGTCCGGTGAGTCAGCGGTGGATTGAAGTCAAATAGGCAAATAACGCTTTCTGGATAAGCGCTAAGTGCTATTGTTTTTGAGTAATCAATGGGCGATCACCCTGGCCGTGGCATTTGTAGTCCAGCCCCGGCGCACGATCCCGCCGTGAAGAGATTTGTGCGATCAGAACGGTGTGATGGTGTTGAAGGCGCGCGCCAGCCAGCCCATGGCCTGCGCCTCAGCCTGTTCGCCCAACCCGCGCGAGATCACGCGGACGTTGGCGACATATTGCGAGTCGATGATGCTGCCGGGCTGCAGGCGGCGCGGATCGACGATGCCCGAAAAGCGCAGCACATCCACGCTGCGGTTCACACCCACCTGCTTTTCACCCGCGATGACCAGGTGCCCGTTGGGTAGCACCTCGGTCACCAGGGCGGTGATGTTGCTATCGAATTCGTTCTTGCTCAGTGTGTCGCCCTTGCCCTCGAACGTGTTCCCATACCCGGCGCCGATCGTGGTCTTGCCGGGCAGCTTGCCCAGCAAGCTGCTGGACACCAGCGGAAGCGCCGTGATGCCTCCACTGACATCCGACGTGCGGTTCACGTTGGATGTGGAGTTCTGCTTGGCGTCGATTTTTTCCAGAATCTTGATGGTCACCAAATCGCCCACCAAGCGCGCCCGCTGGTCTTCGAATGCCGGGCGATAGCTTGCCGTATGGAACAGGCCGCCCGTGACAGGGCCGGCGGGACGGGGCAGGGTGGCCACTGGAGGGAGTGTGGTGGGAAGCACGTCCACGGGCGGTGGCGGGTTCAACGATGCGCAGCCCGCGGCGAGCATTGCGAATGCGGTGGGGGTGATCAGGCGCAGGACGGCGTTCATGGCGCGGTTCCTCACAGTTGCGCCAGCTTGGCCAGCATCTGGTCGGATGTCTGGATGGCCTTGGAGTTCATTTCGTAGGCGCGCTGGGTCTGGATCATGGTGACCAGCTCCTCGACCACGTTGACGTTGGATGACTCCAGAAAATTCTGGCGGATGGTGCCCAGGCCGTTGGTGCCGGGTGTACCTTGCTGCGGTGGCCCGGAGGCGGCCGACTCCTTGTACATGTTCTGTCCCACGGGCTCCAGGCCGGCGGCGTTGATGAAGCTGGACATGGCCAGCGTGCCCAGTTGCTGCGGCGCGGTGCTGCCGGCCACAATGGCTTCCACCGCGCCCTCCTGGCTGATGTTGACCTTGGTGGCGCCCACCGGAACCGTGATGCCGTTGCCTACCGGCAGGCCGCTCGACGTGACCAGGCGGCCTTCCGAATCGAGCTGGAACGAGCCATCGCGCGTGTAGCCAGTGGTGCCGTCGGGAAGCGTGACCTCGAAAAATCCGTTGCCGTTGATGGCCACGTCCAGGCTGTTGCCCGACTGCTGCAGGCTGCCCTGGGTGAAATTGCGGCTCGTGGCCACCACGTTCACGCCCAGGCCCAGGTGCAGGCCGGTGGGCAGCTGGTTGCCCTCGGTGGTCTGCGAGCCCACCTGGCGCAGGTTCTGGTAGATCAGATCCTCGAACACCGCGTTGTTGCGCTTGAAGCCCGTGGTGGAGACGTTGGCGAGGTTGTGCGAAATCACGTCCAGCTGCGTCTGCTGGGCGGTCATGCCGGTCTTGGAGATCCACAGCGAATTCATCATGGCGGTTTTCCTTTAATTCGGGTGCGGCGCTTAGCCGTTGAGGCTCAGCAGCTGGCTGGCGGACTTGTCGTTGGTTTCGGCGGTTTGCAGCAGTTTCATTTGCTGCTCGAACTGGCGCGATGCGGCGATCATGCCGACCATGCTTTCGACCGGATTCACGTTGGAGCCTTCGATGGCGCCGGTCAGCATGCGGGCGTTGCCATCGCTGGGCATGGGGTCGCCAGAGCGGGTGCGAAACAAGCCGTCGTCACCGCGCTTGAGCGGGTCGTCCGCGGTGGGTGTGGCCAGCTTGATGCGGGCGACGGCCTGCGGTTGCTGGCCATTGGCGGTGGCAATGACGGTGCCGTCGGCTGCAAGCGCGAGCTGCGCGTCCTGCGGCACGTCGATGGGCCCGCCACCATCCGAGAGCACCGTCAAGCCGTTGCTGGTGACGAGCTGGCCGGCGGCGGTGACCTCGAACGAGCCAGCGCGCGTATAGACCTCGGTGCCGTCCAGCCCCTGCACGCCAAACCAGGCGTTGCCCATGGCCATGGCATCCAGGTTGCGGCTCGTGCGCGTTACCGGGCCGGAAGCTTCGGAGTGGCCCGAAGTGGCTTCCAGCGCAAACACGCGCGTCGTCGAGCCTTCGCCCTGGATGGGCACGGAACGGAACGTGGACATTTCCGCCCGAAAGCCGTTGGTGGACGCATTGGCCAGGTTGTTGGCCAGCACCGCCTGCCGGTGGGCGGCGGCGTTGGCACCCGTCATGGAGGTGTAGATGATGCGGTCCATTGCGGCGCTCCGGGTTCAGTGGCGGTTGCGGGGGTCAGCGCAGGTTCACCAGGGTGGACATCACCTGGTCTTGCGTCTTGATGGTCTGGGCGTTGGCCTGGTAGGCGCGCTGGGCGGTCATCATGTTGACCAGCTCGGCCGTGAGGTCGACGTTGGAGTCTTCGAGCGCGCCGGAACGCAGCGCGCCAAAGTTGCCGTCGCCGGGCTTGCCCATGACGGCCGGGCCCGAGTCGAATGATTCGACCCAGTTGTTGCCGCCCACGGCCAGCAGGCCCTGCGGGTTGCGGAAGTTGGCCAGCGCCACCTGCGCCTCGGCACGGGTCACGCCATTGGAGTAGCTGGCCATGACCATGCCGTCATTGGAGATGTTGATGCTCGTGAGGTCGCCCGAGGCGTAGCCGTCCTGCGAGAGGTCGGCCACGGCGAATTTGCTGCCGAATTGGGTGACGTCCTTCAGGTTCAGGCTCACCGAAAATGGCACAGGTGGATTATTGGGATTGGTGCCCTTGGGGTCCACTGTCAGTGCCAGGTTGAAGTCGAAAGTGGAGGGGCCTGCAGTAACAGCTCCGGGTGTCTCTACCGAATTCCAGCCAATGGTTTTGGGGGGGGTGGATGTGTCTGTTACGGCGGTCCACGCCCATGACATGGCTGTTGTCTCAAAAGTGCCGTCGGGCTTGCGCGTTATTTTTTGGCCCGAAAGGGGATTGCCGGTGAGGGGGTCCCACGTGCTTGGTTGTGTCATGCCCTTGATGTTGCCGTTGCCGTCCATCTCCAGCTTGCCCACAAATCTTCCGATGACAGGTGGATTGGCGCTCCGGTCATCAAGCTTGTCGTACACATCCCACTGGTTGGAGTCGGATTTTTGGAAATACACGTTCACGGGCAAAGGCACGCCTTGCGTGTCGTAAACGTTGATGGATGTGCCATAGGTGGAACGATCTGCGGGCGCAACGGCTGCAACGGCTGGCGGGCCCGCTTTGGCAGGGTTGCCGGTGGCGCGTGCGTCCAGGTTCAGCGTGGCCTTGATCGATTCGGTTTGCTTGGCCTGGATGGGGGATCCCGTCGGGAAGCTCAGGGGCTGTGCCTCGGAAGTGCTGAGGCCTGTGGCGGGGTCCACCTTGAACCCCATCACCTGGGCACCGCCGTTGGTCACCAGGTCGCCCGTCTTGTCCAGCTTGAAATTGCCGCCGCGCGTGTAGGCTGCCGAGCCATCAGGCTGCTGCACCTTGAAAAAGCCATTGCCGTTGATAGCCACATCGAGGTTGTTGCCCGTCACGGTGACGTTGCCCTGAGAGAACTGCTGGGCTACCGCCGCCACTTCGACGCCGATGCCGTAGTTGCTGCCGCCGCCGGCGCCCATGGACGCCGCCACCATGTCTGCGAACTCAGTGCGCGACGATTTGAAGCCGGTGGTGTTGGAGTTGGCAATGTTGTTGCCGATGACGTCCAGGTTCTTGCTGGCGGCATTCAGGCCCGAGAGGCCGTGTTGGAAAGCCATGGTGTGTGCTCCTGATGAATCGTGAAATTACAGAATGGCCTTGATGCCTGTCTGGGTGGTCATGCCACCGCGGGACAGCTGCAGCTGCAGGCTGCCGCTGTCCATGCTGACGGCGGTGACCTTGTCGATCATCAGTGCCGTCGATGCCACGGTCGTCTCGCCATTGGCGGCCAGCACCTTGAAGCGCGGGGCACTGTCGCCCTGGTAGCTGGAGGCATCCCAGGAAAAGTTGTAGCGGCCTGCAGGCAGGGCGCCCATGTCGACCGTGCCCACCTCTTTGCCGGCGGCGTCGAGCACCTGGACCTTCACGCTGGCGGCGGATCCGGCAAGGTCGAAGGCGCCGGCCGCCTGTCCGCTCGCGCTGTCCACGGAAAGGGTGTTGCCTTCGGCCAGCACCTCGCGGCCCACCATGGCGCTGCCCTGCAGCATCTGCTGGGCAGAAAACTGGCTGACCAGTCCCTTGACGGTGTCGTTGAGCTGCTGGATGCCGGTCACGGTATTGATCTGGGCAATTTGCGAGGTCATCTGCGCGTTGTCCAGCGGGTTCATCGGGTCCTGGTTGTTGAGCTGGGCCACCAGCAGCTTCAGGAACCGGTCCTGGGCGGCTGCCGGGTCGGTGGCCGAATCGGCTTTTGCACTGGCGCCGGTGCTGCCAGTGGCCGTGGAGGAGGTGACGTTGGAGATCATGGCGGGTTCCTGGTGTTACTGGCCCATCTGCAGGGTCTTGAGCAGCAGCGACTTGGCCGTGTTCATGACCTCGACGTTGTTCTGGTAGGAGCGCGAGGCGGAAATCATGTTCACCATTTCATCCACGGCGTTGACGTTGGAATGGGTCACGTATCCCTGTGCATCGGCGGACGGGTGGCTGGGGTCGTGAATGCGCCGCCCCGGCTGGTTGTTTTCGTTGATGGCGCTCACGCGCACACCGGCGGAGCTGTCTGCTCCCATGGGTGCGGTCTGGAAAACCACCTGGCGGGCCTTGTAGGCCTGGCCGTCCGGGCCCGCCACGGCATCCACGTTGGCCAGGTTGCTGGCGACGACGTTGAGGCGCTGTGACTGGGCGCTGATGGCGCTGCCCGACACACTGAAGATGGAGAACATGGACATGGTGGTTTCCCTTTTTCTGCGCGCCCGGGCTTACTGGCCCTGGATGGCACTGAGCATGGTCTTGGCGCTGCCGTTGATGAAGCGCAGCGTGGCCTCGTAGCGCACGGCGTTGTCCACAAAATTGGCGCGTTCGCGGTCGAGGTCCACGGTGTTGTTGTCCAGGCTGGGCTGGCTTTGCACGGCGTAGCCCAGCGTGCTTCTCGACCCGATGCCGGTGTTTGATGCGGGCAGCGGAATGTGGCGTGGGTCGGTGGCGCCCGCAGCGCCAGCGCCACCACTGGCCAGGCGGGCTGCGCCCGCGCTGGTGGAAGACCCGGTGGCCTCGCGCATGGCCTGGGCAAAGTTGACGTCGCGGGCTACGTACCCGGGTGTGTCGGCGTTGGCAATGTTGCTGGCGATGGCACGCTGGCGCTCGGCACGCAGCAAAAGCGCGTTGCCGTGAAAGTCCAGCCGGTCGGTCATCTTGTCAAGCATGTGTGCCTCACACTCTGGGTTGCAGTGGCGCCGGGCCCTGCAGGGGGTTTCCGGCGTGGCTTGATTATGGAAATCACCGGATTTTTCTAAAGCGCGAAGAACGCAGACATTGGCGCGCAGTTTCCGGGTTCATCGTGCGTGGGTCTGCCTATAGTTGCAGCGGTGAAATGGTCTGCCCAGTGGCTGGCAGTCCATGCGCCCGCCCCCCGGAGATCGCCATGTCGCCCCTTACCCCCGTTGCCTCTTGTTCCCGCTTGAAGCGGGCTTGTCTGCCACCGCTGTGGCGCAGCATGCTGCGCACTACGGTGGTGCTGGCGGGGCTCGGGGCTGCGCTGAGCGGCGGCACCGTCCGGGCGCAGGCAGCGGCAGATCCGGCGGCGGATCTGGGCCCGCTCACGCAGCGCTGGCTGGACGATGCGCTGGCGCGCAATCAGCCTGGTGGCTTGCCCTTGCGCATGGAAGTCAGCGTGGGCACGCTGGACAGCCGACTGCGCCTGGCGCCCTGCGCCCGTGTGGAGCCCTACTTGCCGGCGGGCTCGCGCCTGTGGGGGCGCACGCGCCTGGGGCTTCGTTGCGTGGAAGGGACCACCGCCTGGAATGTTTTTCTGCCGGTAACCATCAAGGCTTTTGGCCCGGCCTGGGTGCTCAACAGCAATGTGGCGTCCGGCGTCGAGCTGACCGCGGCAGATGCCAGCGAAGCCGAGGTGGACTGGGCGGCTGAAGCCGCGCCTGTCATGGCCAATCCAGACCAATGGGTCGGGCAGGTGGCGTCCCGCCAGTTGATGGCCGGGCAAACAGTGCGCCAGTCCATGGTGCGCGCGCCCAGCGTCTTCCGCGCGGGCGCGCAGGTGCGGGTGGTGGCGCAAGGCCCGGGCTACGCGGTGACATCATCGGGCCAGGCAATGTCGAACGGGGCGGTGGGCCAAAACGTGCGCGTTCGCATGGGTAATGGTCGTCTAATCTCCGGCATTGTCAATGAAGATGGGACGATCAACGCATCGCTTTGATGCGTCTTTCGCCAGAAATGGCTAAAGTCTCGCTCAAATGGGTCGAAAACATTGCTACTGTGCCCCACATCAAACGGGGTGGTGGAGAGAGCGATGAAGATTGGTCAAAAACCGGAACTCCCGGGCGCACTTGCGCAGTCAGGGCTGTCCAAACAGGCAAAAGCCCCCGCCGCAGCGGAAGAAGCGGCCAAAGGCGCCAGCTCGGCGTCTGCCGCTGGCGTGCCCGTCACGGTTTCCATGAGCGCTCGAACCCTTGCCCAGACGGCACGCAGCGTGGGAGACTTTGACGCCGGCCGAGTCAAGGCTGTGAAAGCCGCCATTGATCAAGGTACCTTCACCGTGGATGCCGGGGCCATTGCCGACAAAATGCTGTCCAATGCCCAGGAAATTTTCTCCCGCTCCCGCGGTTAACCCGTTTTTTCTCATCCCCAGCGCTTTCACACGCACTCAGGCACCATGCAGCTGGAAGACGCACTCTCCACGGTAGAAAAACATCTGGATAGCGTTTCAGCAGCGCTGTTGTCTGCAGATCCGCAAGCGCTGGAGTCGGGCAGCACCCAACTGCGCAACGCAGCCGCGCAGCTTTCACAGGTCATGGCGCAGATTCAACGGCAAGGTGCTCTGCCTGCTGCCCTGCAAAAGCGTTTGCAGGACGTCGGTGCCATGCTGGCTGTCCAGCGTGAGAGCCTGGCACGCTTGGCGGCCATTACCAACAGGCAAGCTGCAGGATTGTTGCCCCCGGCAGATGCAGCAGCCACCTATGGCAGCGCCATGGGGGGGCGCAACGCGGGGAGCGTGGCCCGCATCTACCGGTCTGCCAGCTGAATAATCGCGCACTTAAAGCGCATGCGGCGCAATAAACAGCGCTGCAACCTTTCCCCACCGAAATCCCCGCGCTCAGTGGCTGCGCATCTTTGCGCGAAGGCGGGCAATTGACTGGCTGTGCAGCTGGCAAACCCGTGATTCCGTGACGCCCAGCACGGCCGCAATTTCCTTGAGGTTCATGTCATGCTCGTAATACATGCCCATGATGTATTGCTCGCGCTCGGGCAGGCTCTGGATGGCCTGGACCAGGGAAGAGCGAAGGCGGTGATCGCGCAATAGTTCGAGGGGATCGGCGTCGCTGTCGGCAACGTGGCGGTCCAGAAAACCATCCTCGTCGTCATTACCGTGGGCCATGTCTTCCAGATACACCAGCTGGGTGCC
The DNA here is from genome assembly GCF_002157145.1 of Acidovorax carolinensis. Classification (NCBI taxonomy): domain Bacteria; kingdom Pseudomonadati; phylum Pseudomonadota; class Betaproteobacteria; order Burkholderiales; family Comamonadaceae; genus Acidovorax; species Acidovorax carolinensis. Next base: position 3,600,615 of record NZ_CP021361.1, on the reverse strand, counting down.
GCGCACCTTGCCGAGCAGGCTCTGGTATTCGGCAAGTGGCATGCCCATGTCGGCGGCAATTTCCGACTCCAGGGGGCTGCGGCCCAGTTTCTGTTCCAGCCGCCGCACGGCGTGCTCGATGTCTTTCTGGCTTTTGCGGGAACTGCGGGACATCCAGTCGCCCTCGCGCAACTCGTCCAGCATGGCGCCGCGGATGCGCTGGGTAGCAAAGGTTTCGAACTGAACCCCCTGGGTGGCTTCGTAGCGCGATAGCGCTTCTGCCAGGCCCATCATTCCCACCTGGATCAGGTCGTCCACCTCCACATTGGGAGGCAGCTTGGCAATCATGTGGTGGGCGATCCGTCGAACCAGCGGTACGTGCTGGCGGATCAGCGCATCACGGTCGAGCTGGCCTTTGGCGGTATACATCAGATCAGTGGCTCCGAACACCATGCGAAGGCAGGCCGGTCAGGTTGTGGGTAGGCATTGCAGACATCGTTCCACCGATGGTGCCCGCGTTTTCCAGCAGTTGCAAGGCCAGGCGCTGCATATCCTGGCCATTGTGGGCAGACAGGGTGGTGGTGCGCATGTGCCCGCCCAGGTGGCGGTCTGCGCATTGCTGCAAGGTACGCAGTGCACCTGCTGCTTTTGTGCGTTCCGGTGCGCTATTTCCCTGCAATACCGCAGCCACGGTACATGGCAGGCCGGCATGCAGCGCGATCTGCTTGAGGGTCTGGTAGCTCGTCAGCACACCTGCTGCCCCCGGCGGCATCATGACCAGCGGCGTGGTGGCCGTGTGCGTGAGCAGCGGGCCGAGCACACTGGCTGGCGCGTGAAGAACCAGCAGCCCGTAGGCGCGGAAATAGGGCAGCAGCGCTTGCAGCGGAGCGGTGTCGGTTGCCTGGGCGATGCGCGCCAGTTCGGGCAGGCCCTGGGCCGCAGGGATGACGGCCAGGGACGAGGCAATGGCGCCCAGATCCAGGCTCGCGCCCTCCTGCCACGGCGCCTGGCTGAGCAGGTGGTGAAGCCCGGGGGATGCCTCGGTCTCATCGGCCGTGCCATCCAGCACCACCACCGGGTAACCCAGGCGTTGCAGGCTGGCGCACAGTTGCCAGAGCGCCTCCATGCCGCTTTCAGCCTGGCCGTGGCTGGCCACGGCCAGCACGCGCAATTCGGACTGCGGGGTGAAGCTGTGCAGGCCGGCGCCCTGGTGAAAGCTGGCGTCAAGCATCCACAAGTCCCCGTTCGGTCATGGTGTCGGGCGAATGCGAAAAAAAGAAGTTCAGATCGGCAGCCCGGGGGTCGAAGGCCGATTTGGTCGGCGCGCGCATCGATGCGCTGATCAGCTTGTGCGCATCGGCGGTTTCCCAGTCTTCGGGAACGCGCTGGCCATTGGTGATGCCGCGCAGCACCATCTGGTGGCGAATCAGTGCATCCAGGGCGGGGCCGAGCTTGACAGCTTCGTCGACCTTGGAAAGGATGGCCTGCTGCGATCCGCTGGTCTTGAAGGCGGAGAGCACATCGTCGAGCGTGTCGCCGTGGCAACCTGCATTCAGAACCAGCAGCCGGTTGACATTGGGCAGGTCCAGCACGTCCAGCATGTCGCGCTTGCGCGGATCACGCGGCGCCACGCCCGTCGTGTCGATCAGCACCATCTTCTTGCCGCTGAGCAGCCCGAGCAGGTCTTGCAACGCGGCGCGGTCGTGGGCCAAGTGGGCCACGATGCCCAGCATGCGCCCGTAGGTGCGCAGTTGCTCATGGGCGCCCACACGATAGGTGTCCAGCGTGATCAGGCCAACGCTCGCAGGCCCGTGGATGCGTGCGCAATGGGCAGCGAGCTTGGCCGTGGTGGTTGTCTTGCCGACACCGGTCGAACCCACCAGCGCAAAGATGCCGCCTTCTTCATACAGCGGTGGCGCATGCATGTCGGTCTTGAGGTTGCGCTCCAGCACTTCCATGAGCCAGCGCACGGATTCGGCCGCAGAAAGCTCTTCGGGCATGCGCTCCAGGATGGCACGCGACAGTGCGGGCGAATAGCCAGCGCGGATCAGCTTGAGCATCAGATTGGACTGGATCGGATTTTGCTTGGCCTGGCCCAGCCACGAGAGCATGTTGAACCGGTCTTCGATCAGTTCCTTCATGGCATGCAGCTCGTTCATCAGGCTTTGCTGGCCTGCCGAGGATGCGGGCACGGCCACCTGGGGCTCAGGGCGGCGGCGGGGCGCGGGCTCTGCGGGGCGTTCCACCGGAGCCGTGCGCAGCGGGTTGTGGCGGGCCACCTGCACTTGCACCGGCGCAGTGGGCATACGCTCGCGATCGGACGTGGGGTCGCGGCTGCGATCCGTGAGCGTGGGCGTTTCGGCCGGGCCGTTCAGGGCCTCATGGCGGCGTCGCAGCATGCGTTCCCGCACATAGTCCTGAAAGGAGAGCGTGCTCATCGCCAGCTGTTCCGTGTCTTCTTCCACCGGGTTGCGACTGGCAGAAATGGGGGGGCTTGGCGCGTTGCGGGCCGCGCGCTGCGGGCCGGTGTCAGCAGGGCCTGCGTGCCCGAGGCGGCGGCGCCACTGTCCAGTGCGGACAGCGTGTCTTCTGCGGTGGCCACCACCTCCACACCATTGGCCGTGGGGCGGTTGGACAGGATGAGCGTGCCTTCGCCAAACGCCATGCGCGCTTTGGCCAGGGCCTCCCGTGACGTGGGAGCGTGAAAGCGTTTGATGTTCATGCGGATGCACCTTTGAGGATGGGCCCAATACGGATGGTGTGGGTCTCGGGAATTTCACTGTGCGCAAGCACCTGCAGGCGCGGCGCTACGCGACGCACCAGCCGGGAAATGGCGGTGCGAATCTGGTCGGGCACCAGCAGGCAGGCGGGCAAGCCCAGCTCTTCCTGCTTCAGCGCCACTTCGGCCGCTTTTTGCGTGAGGATGTCTGCCACGCCCGGATCGAGGGCCGGGCCGGCCGCATTGCCCAGGGCCTGCACCAGCAGGCGCTCCAGACCGGGTTCGATGGCAATCACGTTGAGTTCGCGGGTGGGGCCGTAGATCTGCTGCACGATGGCGGGCGACAGCGCAATGCGCACCCGTCGCGCCAGCTCTGCCGGATCCGATATGCCCACGGCATGCTCGGCCAGCGTCTCGATGATGGTGCGGATATCGCGAATGTGCACAGACTCCTCCAGCAGCAGCTGGAGAACTTTCTGGAACGTTGCGATAGAAACCATTTTCGGGACCACTTCTTCGATGAGCTTGGGGGCCAGCTTGGCCACATGTTCCACCAGCTGCTGGGTTTCCGTGCGGCTGAGGAGCTTGGCGGCTTGCACTTGCATCAAGTGTGACAAATGGGTGGCCATCACGGTTTCGGAATCAACCACCGTAAAACCCGCCATTTGTGCCGCTTCCTTCTGGCGTTCGTCGATCCAGTGCGCTGGCAGGCCGAAAGCGGGGTCGGTGGTGGGTGTGCCGATCAGCGGCGTGGTGATGCCGCCCGGGTTGATGGCCAGGAACATGCCGGGGAACGCCTCGCCTTCGCCCACCACCACGCCGCGCAGCGTGATGCGGTAGCCACTGGGCTTGAGTTCCAGGTTGTCGCGCACATGCACGGCGGGCGGCAGAAAGCCCACTTCCTGGGCAAATTTGCGGCGCACGCCCTTGATGCGGGTGAGCAGGTCGCCCTGGCGGCTCTTGTCCACCAGCGTGATCAGCCGGTAGCCCAGCTCCAGCCCCAGCAAGTCCACGGGCTGCAGGTCGTCCCAGGTGGCTTCGCCATCGCTCACGGGTGCCGGCGGTGCCTCGACGGCTGGCGGCACCTTCTGGCGCTCATGCAGGATCCAGGCGCCATAGCCCAGCAGCCCGCCCATGGTCAGGAACACGACGTGCGGCATGCCGGGAATCAGCCCCAGCAGCAGCAGGATGCCCGCAGTCACCCCCAGCACGCGCGGCGACATGAACAATTGCTCCACGATCTGGCGGCCCATGTCATGGTCTTTGCCCACGCGCGAGATCACCATGGCGGCCGCCACCGAAATCAGCAGGCCTGGAATCTGGGCCACCAGTGCATCACCAATGGCCAGCAGGATGTAGCTGTCGGCGGCCTGCTTGGCCGACAGATCGTGCTGCAACACACCGATGGCAAAGCCGCCCACGATGTTGATCAGCAAGATCAGGATGCCAGCCACGGCATCGCCACGTACAAACTTCGATGCGCCGTCCATCGAGCCAAAAAAGTTGGCTTCCTCGGCCACTTCGGCGCGGCGGCGTTTGGCTTCTTTCTCGTCAATCAGGCCGGCATTCAGGTCGGCATCCACCGCCATCTGCTTGCCGGGCATGGCATCCAGCGTGAAGCGGGCCGACACCTCGGCAATGCGCTCCGCGCCCTTGGTCACCACCACAAAGTTGATCACCACCAAAATCGCGAAAACGATCAGGCCCACGGCAAAGTTGCCGCCGATCAGAAAGTGACCAAACGCCTCGATCACGGCTCCCGCCGCGCCGGGGCCGGTGTGGCCCTCCAGCAGCACCACGCGGGTAGAGGCCACGTTCAGCGACAGGCGCATCAGGGTGGTCAGCAGCAGCACCGATGGGAAGGCCGCGAAATCCAGCGGGCGCAGCATGTACGCCGCCACCATCATCACCATCAGCGCCACCGCGATGTTGAGCGTGAAGAACGCATCCAGCATCCATGGCGGGATGGGCAGCACCATGAGCGCCAGGATGGCAACCACCAGCAAGGGGGCCGACAGGCCCTGCAGCGCGCCTGCGTTGGTGCCCGCCCATTGCTGAAGAGACTTTACGGAGGTGTTCATACGGCGGGGCCTTGCGGTGCAACCCGGTTCAGCGGGTCGAGCTCAGGGGGGACATGGGGTTGCACCAGCGCGTCGGGCATCTTGCCCTCGCCACGCATGGCGGCCTTGAGGCGGTACACATAGGCCAGCACCTGGGCCACCGCCGTGTACAGCGTGGCGGGAATGGCCTGGTCGAGCTCGGCGTGGGCATACAGCGCGCGCGCCAGCATGGGCGACTGCAGCACCGGCACGCCGTGGGTGCCGGCCAGATCGCGGATCTTCAAGGCGATCAGGTCGGTGCCGCGGGCAATCACCTGCGGGGCACTCATGGTCTGTTCGTCGTATTTGAGGGCGACGGCATAGTGCGTGGGGTTCATCACCACAAAATCGGCCTTGGGCACGGCGCCCACGCTGGCGCGGTCGGCCATCTCGCGCTGGCGCTGGCGGATGCGGCCCTTGGTGTGAGGGTTGCCGTCCGACTCCTTGTGCTCCTGCTTGACTTCCTCGTGCGACATCTTCAGTCGCGACTTGAAGAAATACGCCTGCAGCGGCACATCGATCACGGCCGCCAAAAACACCACCAGCAGCAGCAGGCTGGTGCCGGAAATCATCCACTGTGCAACATGGCGAAGTGCCAGCGGCGAGGGTTGCAGCACCAGCATGGCCACGCTGTGGATGCTGTTGCCCATGAAATTCCACGCCACGAACGAAAGGATCGCGGTCATCAGCACCATCTTGGCCACGTTGGCCATCTGCTGCTTGGAGAACAGGTTGGCGGCGCCGGAGATCGGATTGAGCCGGCTGAATTGCGGCGTGATGGGCTTGGCGCTGAAAATCCAGCCGCCCGCGCCAATGGCGCTGAGCAGCGCGGCGCCGCCGGTCAACACAGCAAACACCGTGCTGGCCACGAGGCCCACCAACACCATGTCTTTGAGGCGGGTGAGCATGCTGCCCGTGGCCATTACGGTGGCAGCATCAAAACTCAGCTGCTGCCCCATGGCCCGCTGCATGTGGTCCATCAATTCGGGTGTCAGCACCATCAGGCAGCCGGCGCCTGCGCCCAGGATGGCCAGGTGCGAGAGATCGCGCGAGCGGGCGCCCTGGCCGTCTTCGCGCGTCTTCTGGAGCTTTCGCTCGGTCGCAGGGAGGCTTTTGTCTTGGCTGGATTCCATGGTGGCATGACGGCGGGTGTCATGCCATTGTCGTGAGCGACCTGGAAATCTAAAGCCCGATAAGAGGCCCGCCGGGCCTGCTTATCGGGTGGCGCAGGTCAGAAACCCAGGCTTGCCAGCAGGTCGTCCACCTGCGACTGGCTGGTCACCACGTCGGGCGTGTGCTCGGGGTCTACCACCGGTCCTGCCAGATGCGTGCGCGGGCCTCGATCGGTGCGGCCTGCACATTATTGGGCGGTGCGGTCTGGATGAGCAGTTGCACCAGTTGCTCTTCAATCGTTGCCGCCAGATTCACCACGCGGGCAATCACCTGCCCGGTCAAATCGTGGAAGTCCTGCGCCATCATGATCTCGGTCAGGTGCACGTCGGCCTCGGTGGTCACGCGCTCCACATCGGTGAGAAAGTTCATGATCTCGCCCTTGGCCACCGCCGCCACGGGGTCTTTCACCAGCGACGTGACCACCCTGCGGGTTTCTTGCGCGATGAAATCGTGCTGCGCCTTGGCCTGCTCGACGCGATTGAGCACCTTCTCGGCCGCTTCCCCGGTAAGCCGGGCGATATAGGACAGGCGGCTCTGCGCATCGGGCAATTCGCCCATGGAGCCGCGCAGCTTCTCGGCATAACCCAGCTCGTTCAGCGAGTCGTGGAGCTGGCGTGTCAGTTGCCCGATCTTGTGGTGCACATCGGCCGCATCTGCCGATGAATTCTCGGTTGGCACCATGGCGTCATAACCCCATCTTCTTGAGAATCAGGGTGACCTTCTCCTCGAGGGTTGCCTTGGTAAACGGCTTGACGATGTAGCCCGCGGCGCCACCCTGGGCGGCGGCCACGATGTCTTCCTTGCGCGCTTCTGCCGTCACCATCAGCACAGGCAGGTGCTTGAGCTTTTCGTCCTTCTTGATTTCCGCCAGCAACTGAAAGCCGTTCATGTTCGGCATGTTGATGTCGGTCACGACAAAGTCGAACTTGCTGTTGCGCAACTTGTTGAGCGCGGCCACGCCGTCCTCGGCCTCATCGGCGTCGGCAAATCCGCTTTCTTTGAGCAGATTGCGAACAATGCGTCGCATGGTGGAAAAATCGTCAACGATCAAAAAGCGAAGGGCTGTGGTCACTTGGGACCCTTTCGGTCGAAATTGGCTGGGGGTATTGTCATGGAGTGCAGGTTGTGTGACAAGTCGTAACGCACTTCGTAACGCATGTCGTAATGTTTACCTGCCGGGCTGGGCATTTTCCTGCTTTTCTTCCATCAACTGCGTGGAAGTCACCGTCGGAATGCCTTTGCCCATGAGTCGTTCTTCGGCCTCACGCGTCAACACCGTGATGGTGATGCGCCGATTGGCAGGGGCACGCGGGTTGTCGGGTTCCAGCAAGTCGCTGGCGGCCAAGCCTACAACCCGGCCAAGTTTAGCGTCTGGCATGCCTGCAGAAACCAGCTCGCGTCGCGAGGCGTTGGCACGGTCTGCCGACAATTCCCAGTTGCTGTAGCCGCGGTCGCTGTTGCCGTAGGGCGCGGAGTCGGTGTGGCCAGCCAGGCTGATGCGGTTTTCCACACCCCCCAACGCCGCACCAATTTCGCGAAGAATGTCGCGCATGTAGGGCTTGACCAGGGCGCTGCCGCTGTCAAACATGGGGCGGTTCTGGTTGTCCACAATCTGGATCTGCAGGCCGTCCGGAGTGACATCGATGCGGATTTGCGACTTGTATTCATTGAGCCGCGGGTTTTCCGTGATCATGGCGTCGATCTTGGACTGCAAGGCCTTGATGCGTGCAGCGTCCTGCTTGGCCCGCTCCGCACGGGCCGTGTCAATGCTCATGCGGCGCTCCTTGTCCTGCTCGTTGTCAGAACGCCGCACCTGCCCATGCACCTTGGACAAATCGTTGCCCCCGCCCGGAATCACGCTGGAACTGTTGCCCGAGCCATCGCCACCTGCCATGGCCACCTTGAGCGGCGATGAGAAATAAGCGGCAATGCCTTGCAACTCGCCCTTGGCGGTGGAGCCCAGCAGCCACATCAGCAAGAAGAAGGCCATCATGGCCGTTACAAAGTCGGCGTAGGCGATCTTCCACGCCCCGCCATGCACGGCATGGCCGCTTTTCTTGATGCGCTTGATGATGATGGGCTGGAGTTTTTTTTCTGCCATGGCGTGGTGCTGTGGCGCGGTGCGCGCTTGGTGCTTACTTCTTGCCCTTTACATGCCCTTCCAGCTCGGAGAAGCTGGGGCGGTCGCCTGAAAACAGCACCTTGCGGCCAAATTCAATAGCCGTGGCCGGGTTGTAGCCCTGCATGCTCGCCAGCAGGGTGGATTTGATGCACAGCAACTCTTTGGCTGCGTCTTCGGTCTTTTGCTCTACCAGGCCGCCCAGGGGCTCCACCACCCCGTAGGCCAGCAAAATGCCCAAAAATGTGCCCACCAGGGCCGAGCCGATCATGCCGCCCAGCACCGAAGGCGGCTGACCCACCGATCCCATGGTGTTCACCACCCCCAGCACGGCGGCAATGATGCCAAAGGCCGGCAGCGCGCCCGCCAGCCGAGCCAGTGCGGCCACCGGGGCATGTGCCTCTTGGTGGTGGGTGTCGATTTCGCTATCCATCAGCGCCTCGATCTCGTGCGAATTGAGGTTGCCCGACACCATCATGCGCAGGTAATCGGTCATGAACTCAATCACATGGTGATCGCTGCCCACCGTGGGGTATTTCTTGAAAATCTCGGATTCGTGGGGCGCCTCAACATCCTTTTCAATGGCCATCAACCCCTCTTTGCGGGCCTTTTGCAGGATGTCATAGAGCATCGCCATCAGCTCCATGTAGCGTGCCTTGGTGTATTTGGAGCCCTTGAGCGCCATGGGTATGGCGGCCGCGGTGGCTTTGAGCACCTTGGGCTGGTTGTTGACCACAAACGCCCCCATGGCGCCGCCCAAGATGGTGACCAGCTCAAAGGGCAACGCCTTCAGGATCACCGAGATGTTTCCGCCGTGCAGCACATACATGCCGAAGATGCAGCCGAGGCAGATGATGTAACCAATGATGACGAGCATAGGGGTGGATTCTGGCAGAGTCGTTGGCGTCCATAAGCGCGAACAGGGCCGGCTTGGGCTGCCAGATTGCACCGCTGGTGCATGCCACGGCACAGGCATAGGGGGCGGAGACCGGCGCTGCGCACGCTTGCGGGTCAGATCACGATTTCGCGCAGCGAAACTCGTGCTCTGGCCCCCAGGCCGCAATATGGGACGCGGCGTTTGCAGAGGGCCGTGGCTTCAGGTGCCGGCAACCCCACCCCTTTCACCCTGCGCCTGTCGAAGGCCTGCAGCCAAGCCTTCACCAGGCCGAACGGTCGAATGCTTTCGAGGAAATTGATATTCAGGCATTTTTCGCCTCCAGCGCTTGCCAGTCATGCGTCACCCGCTATCAAAAAAGTATGCCACTCTCCAAACTGGTGGCGCAAATGATTGGATCGCAACTTACGTGAAACACAAAAAGTTACGCCAGCCCTAAAGTTTGTTGCACATGGGTCCGATAACCAAAGCAACAGGGAACAAAAGCCCTGTCCCCGAAGGCAAACCACAACACACAAGTGGAGCGCCAACGGGTTGGGCAGCCAGCGTGTGCTGGCATTTGAGACACCGAAAGCAATACCGCTCGTTCGGGCTTTAAGTTACACAAGGAGCTATCACCATGGCAGTCATCAACACCAACGTTCAGTCGCTCACCGCACAGCGCAACCTGAGCGCATCGCAAAGCCAGCTGTCCACGTCCATGCAACGCCTGTCGTCGGGCCTGCGCATCAACAGCGCCAAGGACGATGCCGCTGGCTTGGCAATCTCTGAGCGTATGAGCACCCAAATCCGTGGGTTGAACCAAGCTGCCCGCAACGCCAACGACGGTGTGTCGTTGGCGCAAACGGCCGAAGGCGCACTGGGCACCATTGGCAACAACCTGCAGCGCATCCGCGAGCTGGCCGTCCAGTCACGCAACGCCACCAACTCGACCGATGACCGTGCCGCACTGCAAAAAGAAGTGGCGCAATTGAAGAGCGAAATTGACCGCGTGGCCGGCGACACTTCTTTCAACGGTACCAAGTTGTTGGATGGCTCTTTCACTGAAAAGGAATTCCAGGTGGGTGCGGATCAGGGGCAAAGAATTTCCATTGATTCGATTCAAAACACAAAGATAGCTTCGCTGGGTGAGTGGGCTACAGCGGCAAAAAACACCTATACACAAACCACCAACGCGATCACTGTGACGGCCGCTACTCCGGCATCTTTGAGCATCAACGGCATCACAATTTCCAGCGCAAACGGCACCCTTGCCGAGTTGGAAGCATCCTTTAATACGGCAAAAACTGCCAATGCAGCCCTAAATAACGTGACTTTTGATGTCGCGGCTGGAAAAATCACGTCCACGGATAAAAATCTCACAATCGGCAGTCTTGCCGGAGTTGGTGGCGTGACTGCAGGCACGACGGCGGGCACGGCAACAGCCGTTGCATCAACCAATAAGACCGGCTTCACAGATCTGGATATCTCTACTGAAGCGGGTGCGGACGATGCTATTTTGGCTATGGATGCAGCGCTCAAAGCCGTGAACTCAGCCCGAGCCGACCTGGGAGCTATCCAGAACCGTTTTGAATCTGTGGTATCGAATTTGGGAGTGAACAGTGAAAACCTGTCAGCTTCACGTAGCCGCATTGTGGACGCCGACTTCGCTTCGGAAACGGCCAACCTGAGCCGCTCGCAGATCTTGCAGCAAGCGGGCACGGCCATGGTGGCCCAAGCCAACCAGTTGCCACAAGGCGTGCTGGCGCTGCTGCGTTGAGTCAAGCGCAGCGCAGGCCCGGGTTTCGGGGCCTTCTTCAAGAAACCGGGTTTGCACCCGGTTTTTTTTCGCCTTCTTGTGTTGCGCCATAGGTGTGTGGCGTCAAAAAGCTCCGGATTCCTGCCCTTTATCGAGGCAATGCCGCCCAGTGTGCGCTTTAACAATTGGGCACCCGGAAAACGTGGGGGTCCCCCATCATCCCGGTCCCCGATGTCAGCGTTGCTGTTGGCATTGCAAACGGCCACTGCAGTGCCGGTTTTCTGGCTAAACCCGAGGAGCTATCGCCATGGCAGCCATCATCAATACCAACATTCAGTCGCTCAACGCGCAGCGCAACCTGAGCGCGTCGCAAAGCTCGCTCTCCACGTCCATGCAACGCCTGTCGTCGGGCCTGCGCATCAACAGCGCCAAGGACGATGCCGCTGGCTTGGCAATCTCTGAGCGTATGACCACCCAAATCCGTGGGTTGAACCAAGCTGCCCGCAACGCCAACGACGGTGTGTCGCTGGCGCAAACTGCCGAAGGCGCACTGGGCACCATTGGCAACAACCTGCAGCGCATCCGCGAGCTGGCCGTCCAGTCACGCAACGCCACCAACTCGACCGATGACCGTGCCGCACTGCAAAAAGAAGTGGCGCAATTGAAGAGCGAAATTGACCGCGTGGCCGGCGACACTTCTTTCAACGGTACCAAGTTGTTGGATGGCTCTTTCACTGAAAAGGCATTCCAGGTGGGGCCGGATCAGGGGCAATTAATTTCCATTGATTCGATTCAAAACACAAAGATAGCTTCGCTGGGTGAGTGGGCTACAGCGGCAAAAAACACCTATACACAAACCACCAACGCGATCACTGTGACGGCCGCTACTCCGGCATCTTTGAGCATCAACGGCATCACAATTTCCAGCGCAAACGGCACCCTTGCCGAGTTGGAAGCATCCTTTAATACGGCAAAAACTGCCAATGCAGCCCTAAATAACGTGACTTTTGATGTCGCGGCTGGAAAAATCACGTCCACGGATAAAAATCTCACAATCGGCAGTCTTGCCGGAGTTGGTGGCGTGACTGCAGGCACGACGGCGGGCACGGCAACAGCCGTTGCATCAACCAATAAGACCGGCTTCACAGATCTGGATATCTCTACTGAAGCGGGTGCGGACGATGCTATTTTGGCTATGGATGCAGCGCTCAAAGCCGTGAACTCATCTCGCGCCGATTTGGGTGCCATCCAGAACCGCTTCGAGGCGGTTGTGACCAATCTTGGCGTCAATAGCGAAAACCTCTCGGCCTCGCGCAGCCGCATCATGGATGCCGATTTTGCCCAGGAAACCGCCAACCTGAGCCGTTCGCAGATCCTGCAGCAGGCAGGCACGGCCATGGTGGCCCAGGCCAACCAATTGCCGCAAAACGTGCTCAAGCTGCTGCAGTAATCCATTTGGCGCAAACCGCGCGCCTTGCGGTGTGTTCGTTGGGCCTCAAGTTGTGCGCCTACCGGCCGATACAGTTATATGTAGGTAGGTTCACCGTTTCGGTCTGGGGTGATGTTGTGCCTCGCGCCGCGGTTGTGGTTTGGTATGAGTGAGTTCAGAATCCAGGCCAGAAAAACTGGAGTGTTACATGGCAATTTCTTCTGCAGGTATTGGCAGTGGCCTGGATGTCAAAAGCATTGTTTCGCAGCTGGTGGCGCTGGAGCAAAAGCCGCTGTCGCAGCTGCAGGTCAAGGCTTCTTCCATCAGCGCCAAACTGTCTGCCTATGGGCAGTTGCAGTCGCAAATGGCCAATTTGCAGGACATGGCCAGCAAGCTGGCCACGGCCAGCAACTGGGATGCGATGTCGGTCAGTTCCAGCAACGCCGCCATTACCGGCACCGCCACCACGGCGGCTGCGGCCACGGCGTTCAGCGTGGGTGTGAGTCAAATGGCCCAGGCGCAAATGGCGGGGTCGGCGCCACTGGCGCCTGCGGGCAGCTCTGTTGGGGCGGGCACGCTGCGCATTGAACTGGGCGCGTGGAGTACCAGCGGGCCGGCCACGTTTACCAAGGGCAGTGGCGCCGCCGTGAATGTGGCGGTGAGCGCTACCGACACCCTCAGCCAGATAGCCGACAAAATTAACGCCGCTGGCGCCGGGGTGACTGCCACGGTGCTGAAGGATGACGCGGGCGAGCGCTTGCTGATGCGCTCCAGCGTCACAGGCGAGGCTTCGGCGTTTCGGGTGCAGGCGCTGGCCGAGCCGGTGGCGCCCGCCACCGAGGGTGTGGCCATCACCGATGGCACAGGCCTGGGGCGGCTGGCTTACGACCCGGCCAATGCAACGGGGGGGCTGGGGCTTACCCAGTCGGCTTTGAACACCAAGGCCACCATCAACGGCGTGGCGGTGTCTTCACAAAGCAATGTGCTTGAAGCCATTGGGGGCGTGAAGCTGACGGTGTCCAAGGTGACGACCGATACCGGGCCGGTGGAGGTGACCATCAAGCGCGACACTGCGGCGGCCAAAACCAGCATCAATAATTTTGTAGCCTCGTACAACGCCATGAGCAATGCGCTGGCCGAGATGACAAAGTACGACGCCGCTACAAAGAAGGGCGGAACGCTGCAGGGCGACTCCACCGCCGTCGGCTTGCAGGCTGCGTTGCGGCGCCTGGTGGGGGGCAACGGGCCGGCGGGCACGGCGGTGGGGCGCTTGTCTGACCTGGGGGTTGAGTTTCAGAAAGACGGCTCGCTCAAGGTGGATGCCACCAAGCTCGATGCCGCGCTGGCCAAGCCCGACGATGTGAAAACCTTTTTCATGGCCGATGGCGGCAGCAATGGGGCTGATGGCCTGGCCTTGCGGCTGAAGGATTTTGCGGCCGGCTTGCTGAACACGAGTGGCACGCTGAGCACCCGGGCTGGTGCGCTGAAGTCGGAGTCCGACCGCAACACCAAGGAGCAAGAGCGTGTGTCTGACCGCATCAGCAGAACCCAGGCGCGGCTGGAGGCGCAATACAGCCGGCTCGACGCCAGCATGGGCAAGCTGACCGCGTTGAGCAGCTACGTGAACCAGCAAGTCACCCAGTGGAACAATACCAAGGGTTAATTGGCGTGATTTAAGGCTCTGGCCCTTGTGGAATAAGCGCTAGTAGCTATCAAATTAAGTTTTCGAAGGGCGGAATAAACCGCCTTTCGTGGTCCTGAAGTGCTATGAAATTTGCTTGAGTTTTCCCCGCAATTGCCGATATGAATAACAACAAGTAGCACATGAAGGAGCCGTTGATGTACACCCCCGTCAGTTCTCGCGCAGCCTCGGCCTATCGGCAAGTGGGCGTCCAGTCCGGCGTGGATGGCGCCTCGCCGCACATGCTGATCAAAATGCTGTTTGATGGCCTCATCCAGTCGCTCAACGCCGCACGCGGTGCGCTGCAGCGCGGCGACATTGCCGAAAAAGGCCGCCAGATCGGCAAGGCCGTGCGCATTCTGGAAGAAGGCCTCAAGGGCGGCCTCAACCCCGCGCAGGGCGGTGACATTGCCCGCAACCTGGCCGCGCTGTACGACTATTGCGTCAGCCGCCTCACCCTGGCCAATATGCGCAACGACCTGGCGCTGGTGGAGGAAGTGGTGCACCTGATCACCCCCGTGGCGCAAAGCTGGAGCGAAATCGGCCCCAACAACGGCGCAACCGCCCAAGGCGCGGGAGCATGAAAATGACCACCCTGCTGATCGACTATTACAAAGCCATCGAAGACAGCAGCGCCAAGATGCTGGAAGCGGCCCGAAGCAAGGACTGGGACGGTGTGGTGCGCTACGAAGGCGCCTGCGCGGTGCTGATCGAGCAGCTGCGCTTCAAGGCGCAAGAGCACGAGCTGCTGCCTGAGCACAAGCGCGAAAAGACCCGCATCATGCAGCGCATCTTGCGCAACGATGCCCAGATCCGCTGCCTGGCCGAGCCGTGGCTGGCGCAGGTGGAACACATGTTCGAAGGCCAGCCGCAGATGGTGCATTGACACTGAGTTTGGGAAGGGCAGGCCCTGCAATGGGGTTTGCTGTGGTTTTGAGGGTGTTTTTGGCTCTGGCGCTTATGGGGTAAGCGCTTGCAGCTATCGATTCGATAGTTTTTCGGTAGCGTAACAACCGCTTGCCTGCGGCAGAAAATGCAGCTACGTGCGGCTTGTCATGTAGCCTTGTCAATTTTTGCCAAAGTTTTTATGCTGTGGGCATGAGCACGATGAACATCTCCCTGCCCGACGCCCTCAAGACCTTTGTGGACGAACAGGTCAGTCAGCGCGGCTATGGCACCAGCAGTGAATACATGCGGGAGTTGATCCGAAAGGACCAGGACCGGCTTCAGCTGCGTGGTTTATTGCTGGCGGGTGCAGCTTCTGCACCCACGGCCCCGGCTGATGTGGCTTACTTTGACGGTCTGCGCGATCGGGTTCGCAAGCCGGGCGAAGCGGGTGGCGTTCGGGGGTGACGGCCAAGCCCGTCATTGCGCGGGAGCAGGCCCGCCGCGATATTGACGCCGCCATCGCGTATGACCTGGGCGAAGATGCCGAGCAAGCCGCATTCGGATTCATCGATGCCCTGGAGCAGGCCTACGCCCACATCAGCCTCCACCCTGCGACGGGTTCGCCCCGCTATGCACACGCGTTGAGTTTTCCAGGGCTGCGTTCCTGGCCGCTGGCACGGGTGTCCCCATGTGGTGTTCTATGTTGAACGCGCCGACCACATTGACGTCTGGCGCGTGCTGCACGGTCAGCGCGATATCCCGGCATGGATGCAGCAGCCCGACGAATTGGCTTGATTCTTGGTTGCGCGGATTCGGTGGGATTGGGGAGTTCGCTGTGCGGCGGTTTTTACTGAAATTGGCCTCAAGCGCTTTTTTGTCAAGCGCTGGCAGCTACTAAACTCATAGTGATTGAGCGCTGGCCCTGCGCCGCAATTGCACTGGCGTGCGGTGCCAGGAACGTTCTTACACCTGCATGTTCATGATGTCGGTATAGGCCTGCACCATGCGGTTGCGCACATGCAGCGTGGCCTGAAAGCCGATTTGCGCTTTCTGGATGGCCACCATGGTCTGCTCCAGGCTGACGGAGGGGTTCTCCATCTGCACTTCCTGCTGCAGGCCGGTGGCGTGGTTTTGGGCGGCGCTGACCGATTGCAGCGCGCCTTTGAGTGCTCCCGAAAACCCCACCTCGTTGCCTTGGGCTTGGGGCGCTGCAGCACGGCGCGCCAGGCCGGCACCCGTCAGGGGGGCGGTAGAGCTTGAAATGCGGAGGTCCATGGCGGTGTGGTGCGGGAAGGGGGATGGCGCAATACTAGGCCTTGGGGCGCCGGCCATCCGGGGGAATTGATGGTCAAATGCGCGGCTTATCCAGCGAACGTCCGGGTGATGCGCCCGAATAATCGACCCAACGCCAGGACCGTCTAACCGGCCTGCGATACTGGAAAGCGAAATGTCTGCAGTTGCTGAAATCCCCGTTACTCCCCCGCAAGCTCTGGCTGGCTGCAGCGTCTGTCGGCGCTCGACCGGGCGCAGCGCATGCGCCTGGGCGTGGGGCGGCGCTGCTGGTGGCGGTGGCCATTGCGGCCATTGTGCTGGGCCGCCAGCCCGACTACCGGGTGCTGTTCGCCAATCTGAATGACAAGGACGGGGGCGCTATCGTGGCCCAGTTGTCCCAGATGAACGTGCCTTACAAGCACGCCGATGGCGGCGGCGCCATCTTGATTCCGGCCGACCGCGTGCACGACGTGCGCCTGCGCCTGGCCACCCAGGGGCTGCCCAAGGGGTCGGTGGCCGGGTTTGAACTGATGGAGTCGAGCAAGTTCGGCATGACGCAGTTCCAGGAGCGGCTGAATTTTCAGCGCGGGCTGGAGGGTGAGCTCACCCGTTCCATCCAGGCGCTGTCGTCGGTGCAGGGCGCGCGCGTGCACCTGGCGCTGCCCAACCAGAACGGGTTTTTCCGCGAGCAGCAAAAGCCCTCGGCCTCGGTGCTGGTAAGCCTGCACCCCGGCCGCGTGCTCGACCGGGCGCAGCTGGCGGGCATCGTGCATCTGGTGGCGTCGAGCGTGCCCGAGCTGGCGCCCTCGGCCGTGAGCGTGCTCGATGACACGGGCAAGCTGCTGTCGCAGTCGCCCGACACGGCCTCGGGCAATGGTGTGGATGCGCAGCAGCTGCTGTATGTGCAGCAGATCGAGCAGCAATATGCGCGCCGCATCATGGACATTCTGGAGCCCGTGGTGGGGCGCAACAACGTCAAGGCGCAGGTGTCTGCCGAGGTGGACTTCAGCCAGACCGAATCCACCTCCGAGCAGCACCGTCCCAATCTGGCCGCCGATGCCAGCGCCATCCGCAGCCAGCAGGTGGTGGAGAGCAATGGTCCCCAGGGCAATCCGCTGCCCACCGGCGTGCCCGGCGCTGCCTCGAACCAGCCGCCCGCACCGTCTGCCGCGCCCATCAACGGCGCCAATCCGCCGCTGGCGGCGGCCAACAACCAGCAGCAGGGCACGCTGGGCGCGGGTGGGCGGCGCGAGTCGGTCATCAATTACGAAGTGGACAAGACCGTTCGCGTGACGCGGGGTGGCAGCGGCGCCGTCAAACGCCTGAGTGCGGCGGTGGTGGTGAACTACCAGTCGGCCGAAGACAAGGGCAAGACCGTGGCCAAGGCGCTGACGCCCGCGCAGCTGGAGCAGATGACGGCCCTGGTGCGCGAAACCATCGGCTTCAACAAGGACCGTGGCGATTCGGTCAACCTGATGAACACGCCATTCCAGGTGGATGTGGTGCCGGTCAACGATGTGCCGCTGTGGAAGCAGCCCGAAATGGTGGACCTGGCCAAGACCTTCGCCTGGCCGGTGGGTGCGGTGCTGTTTGCCGCCCTGGTCCTGCTGGGGCTGGTGCGTCCGGCACTCAAGGGCGCGGCGCGGCCCCGCGCCATTCCGGTGGCCGGTGGCACGGTGGATGCCCTGGAGGCTGAGCAGCCTGAGCGGCCCGCCTTGCCGGCGCCGACCAGGAAGGATGAGCTGCTGCCGGTGACGCCCGAACAGATGCAGCTGGAAGATGCACGCCGGTTGGCCAAGGAGAACCCCATGGCCGTGGCCAATATTCTGAAAACCTGGGTGAACGGCGACCCCGTCTGAACCCGGATCTGAACGGACAACCTATCTATGGATGAGCAGGGCCTCAACGACGCCGCCATCATGCTGATGTCCCTCGGCGAGGAAGAGGCGGCCGAAGTGTTCAAGCACTTCTCGCCCAAAGAGGTGCAAAAGCTGGGCGAGACCATTGCGCGCATGCGTTCGGTGTCGCGCGACAAGGTGGACATGGTGATCAACCGGTTTTCGAACGCCGCAGCGGCGCAGAGCCTGCTGGTGTCCGACACCGGCAACTACGTGCGCGCGGTGCTCAAGCGGGCGCTGGGCGATGACAAGGCCGGGTTGCTGATCGACCGCATTTTGCAGGGTGGCGATGTGTCGGGCATTGAAAGCCTGAAGTGGATGGACCCGCTGTCGGTGGCAGAACTGCTGCGCAACGAGCATCCCCAGATCGTGGCGGCCATTCTGGTGCACCTCGATTCCGACCAGGCCGCTGCCGTGCTGATGAACTTCACCGACCGCCAACGCAGCGAAGTGCTGCTGCGCGTGGCCACCCTTGAAGGCATTCAGCCGACTGCGCTGAAAGACCTGAACGAGGTGCTGTTCAAGGTGCTGGCCGGTGGCGACAAGATTCGCAAGAGCTCGCTGGGCGGCGTCAAGGCGGCGGCCGAGATCATCAACATGCTGGGCGGCAACATGGACAGCGTGGTGCTCGAATCCATTCGCGGATACGACCCCGACCTGGCCCAGAAGATCATGGACAAGATGTTCATCTTCGAGGATGTGCTCAAGCTCGATGACAAGGCCATCCAGACGGTGCTGCGCGAAGTGGCGTCGGAGACGCTGATCGTGGCCCTTAAGGGCGCGGTGCCCGAATTACGCGAGAAATTCCTGTCCAACATGTCCACCCGTGCGGCAGAGGCCTTGCGCGAAGACCTGGAATCGCGTGGCCCCATGCGCCTGTCGGAGGTGGAAGCCCAGCAAAAGGAAATCCTCAAGACGGTGCGCCGTCTCTCCGACGAGGGCCAGATTGTGATTGGCGGTGGCGGTGACGATGCCTTCGTCTAACCAGCGGGTGTATTCCCGCTTCATCCCCAGCGAAGAGGTGGGGGATGTCACCCACTGGAAGT
Source organism: Acidovorax carolinensis (assembly GCF_002157145.1). Taxonomy (NCBI): domain Bacteria; kingdom Pseudomonadati; phylum Pseudomonadota; class Betaproteobacteria; order Burkholderiales; family Comamonadaceae; genus Acidovorax; species Acidovorax carolinensis. The sequence goes on along the minus strand of NZ_CP021361.1, from coordinate 3,581,679 downwards.
TCGGTGCGATGGATGGCGCTGACCTGGAGGAGCCCGTACCTGAATCCGAGGCCGCAGCAGGGCTGCCGCCCGCGCTCGACGAAGCGCAGCAGCAGGCCCTGATTCAGGAGGCCTGCGATGCGGCCTACGCAAAGGGCGTGGCCCAGGGCGAGGCGCAGGCCTCGCTGCAATGGCAGCGCCGCATGGACGACTACGTGGCGAACCAAGGCCAGGAAGCGGCCCAGCGGCTGAATGCCGTGGTCCAGTCGCTGCAGGCGTCGCTGGCCGACATGCAGCAGCACATGGCGCAGGACATGCTGCACCTGGCCTGTGACATTGCCCGCCAGGTGCTGCGGCATGAGCTGTCGGTCAACCCCAACGCTTTGCAGCCCGTGGTGCGCGAGGCCGTGGGCATGCTGGTGTCCGAGGGGCGCCCGGCGCTGGTGCGCCTGAACCCTGTGGACATGGAAAGCCTGGCAGGGTCTTTGCGCGAAGAGTTTGATGGCGCTGCCGTGCAGTGGATGGCGGACGCCGCGGTGCCGGCTGGTGGCTGCCTGGTGGAGTCGGCCGGCACGGTGGTGGACGGCAGCCTGGACAAGCGTTGGCAGCGTGCCGTGGCGGCGCTGGGGCTCGATTCTGCGTGGCAGGACGGCGGTGATGGCGATGGCAACGACCACTGAGACGGGTTCTGCCTGGGCGCGTTTCATGGACGACGCCCGTGAGCGCGTGCGGGCCGGTGCGCCGCTGGAAACGCGGGGCACGCTCACGCGCCTGACGGGCCTGGTGCTGGAGGCTGCTGGCATTCGGGTGCCGGTGGGTTCGCAGTGCATGGTGCAGATGCCGGGCCACACACCCATTCTGGCCGAGGTGGTGGGGTTTTCTGCCGACCGGGCCTTTTTGATGCCCGCCGGGGACATCCATGGGCTGTCCAGCGGCGCCAGCGTGGTGCCTGCGGCGCCCTACATTCCCATGCCGCGCCTGGGCGAACCACCGCGCCCGGTGCATCGCGCCGGTGTGCTGCGGTTGCCCATGGGCGACGGATTGCTTGGGCGCGTGGTGGATTCGCAGGGGCAGCCTCTGGACCATGGCGGCCCGGTGCAGGATGTGGTCTCCGAGCCCATGGACCGCCGCCCGATCAATGCCATGGACCGGGACCCGGTGCGCGAACCGCTGGATACCGGTGTGCGCGCCATCAACGCCCTGCTGACCGTGGGGCGGGGGCAGCGGCTGGGCTTGTTTGCGGGCTCGGGCGTGGGCAAGAGCGTGCTGCTGGGCATGATGGCCCGCTACACCCAGGCCGATGTGATTGTGGTGGGGCTGATTGGCGAGCGGGGGCGCGAAGTCAAGGAGTTTGTTGAAGACATTCTGGGCGAGGATGGCCGCGCGCGGTCGGTGGTGGTGGCGGCGCCGGCTGATGCGCCGCCGCTGCTGCGCATGCAGGGGGCCGCCTATGCCACGGCCGTGGCTGAGCATTTTCGGGACAAGGGAAAACATGTGCTGCTGCTCATGGATTCGCTGACCCGCTATGCCATGGCCCAGCGGGAGATCGCGCTGGCCATTGGCGAGCCACCGGCCACCAAGGGCTATCCACCATCGTGTTTTGCCAAGCTGCCTGCGCTGGTGGAACGCAGCGGCAACGGGCTGCATGGCGTGGGATCCATCACCGCTTTCTATACCGTGCTGTCGGAGGGGGATGACCAGCAGGACCCCATTGCCGATGCGGCGCGGGCCATTCTGGACGGGCACATTGTGCTGTCGCGGGCGCTGGCCGAAACGGGGCATTTTCCGGCCATCGATATCGAGCAGTCGGCCTCGCGGGTGATGCACAACGTGGTGTCGCGCGGGCACTTCGACCTGGCGCGGCGGTTTCGGGCGGTGTATTCGCGCTACCAGAAGAGCCGGGATCTGGTGCAGGTGGGTGCTTACATGAGCGGCTCCGATCCGGCGCTGGACGAAGCGATCCGCCTGCAACCCCAGATGGCCGCCTTCCTGCAGCAGGACATGTTCGATGCGGCCTCCATGGAGCAATGCCTCGGCGGCATGGCTGCGGTGCTTGATCGCTGACGGACGGGAAGCGAATCATCATGTCAACCCTGAACGCCCTGACAGTGGCCGTGGAAGTGGCCTCGCGCAAGCGCGATGAGGCCCGGCGGCTGTTGCAGGATGCGCAGGGTGCGCAGCAAGCCGCGCAGGACCAGCTGGACCAGTTGCAGGGCTATGCCCGGGAAACCGAAGGGCGCTGGGGTATGCGCGCGGACGCCGCCGTGCAGCCCGAGGTGATGTTCCACCACTACCAGTTCATGGATCGCCTGGGCCATGCTGCGGGCCTGCAGACCACGGTGGTGGGTGAGCACGCCAGCCGGGTGCAGGACGCCACCCGCAACTTGCTCGACGCAGAGTTGCGCCTGGCCAGCTTGCGCAAGGTGGTTGAAAAGCGCCAGCAGGACCACGAACGCCAGCAGATGCGCCGCGAGCAGAAGCAAACCGATGAGCGCGCCTCGATGCAGGTGCGCAATGCGATCAATGGCCCGCATGGCCAGGAGTACTGAAAATGGAACCAACACGCATCTCTGCCCCGCAAGGCAGCCAGGGCGCCCAGGGTACCCAGTCCACGCGCGCAAAAGGAAACGTGCAGCAAGCCGGTGGCCCTGTGGACCCCTCGGCCCAGGGCGGGTTTATGGCGTTGCTGGCGTCTCTGGACAGCGCGGTACCGGGTGATGGGGTTGCCCCAGACGGTGCGGGAGACCCCGCACTTCTGAATGCCGACCCGGCTTCACTGGCCGCCTGGCAGGGGCTGCTGGCGCCTGGGGCTGTGCCCGCGACCGCGGCGCCCGGGTCTACGGCAACGCTTGGCGCTGGGGGGGTGCCCGGTTCCGATTGGTTGCCCGCCGCCGATGGCCTGGTGGCGCAGACGGCGATGCTCGATGGCGCTGCGGACGTGTCGGGCGTGAAGCCGCCCGGCGGCGCCGTGGCGGGCTACAGCCGCATGTTTTCGCGCATTCAGAATGCACTGTCGCAAGGGGGTGAGCTGCCGGGTTCGGTGGCTGGCGTCATTGGGTCAGAAAAAAAGCAGGCATTGACGATGGCTGCTGTTGCCGCCGCACAGGGTGCTCAGGCCGTCGTGGATTCGCGTGCCCTGGGTGGTCCGTTGCCCGACGCAGGCTTGCGCGACGGGCGCGAGTTGGCGGGCGGGCAGGGCGGCGCTGCACCTGCGTTCTCACTGGACGCCTTTGCTGAAAGCCGGGTGCCCCAACGCGCAGGCAGTGCTTCCAGTGGTGACGCAGGTGGCCGCCCTTCCGCAGAAGCCGCATGGGGCGACTGGGGAGTAGCCCACCCCGGGCCGGAGGCGGCGGGCGTCGACGCTGCGGCCGCGTTTGCGGATCCAGCGCAGGTGGGGGCCGAAGAGCAGGTCGCGGACCAGGTGGCCTACTGGGTGAACCAGAAAACCCAGAACGCCGAAATGACACTGGACCGCGACGGGCAGCCGGTGCAGGTGACCGTTTCGCTCTCGGGCAGCGAGGCCCATGTGACGTTTCGCAGTGATCAGGCGCAGACCCGCGAGTTGCTGGATTCGAGCATGTCCCAGTTGCGGGATCTGCTGCGCGACGAGGGTCTGCTGTTGTCGGGCACCACGGTGGGAACCACGGCGCGCGATGGCGCTTCGCCCAACGACTCCGGACAGCGCCAGGGCCGGGAAGGCGAGCGGCGCACACAGGTGGTGGCGTCGGTGCCGGCTGCCGTGGCAACGGTGCGGCGCCCTGGCGATGCGCCTGAGCGGGCCGTGGACATCTTTGTGTGATGCCTTGGCCCCCCGACACTGGGGCGCGCAGGCAGGGGGAATGCTTATTTTTACGGAATGGTCCCACTGAACTCTAGGCGTGAGGTGGCGGAATGCCGGGGTTTTGGGCTTTTATTCTGGCTATTATTGGCTGGCACCTCGCCCAATAATGGGCTTCCAGTTGATCGTGCGTTCCTTCGGACGCGGACGCTGCATGCTTTCTACCGCAAGGAATTTTCAACGTGTCTGCCACCACTCCCGCTGCCGCACCGGTCCCGGCGAAAAGCAAGAAGCTGATCGTGATCGGCGCCGTGCTTGTCTTGCTGGTCCTTGTGGGCGCTGGCGCCGCATGGTTCCTTGCCAGCCGGTCCCATGCCGAGGAAGACGATGGTTCGGCGCCCGAGCGCAAGGAGGCGGCCAAGGTGGTGCCCACGTTCCTGCCCATGGAGAACATGGTGGTCAATCTCGCCGACCCTGGCGGCGACCGTTTTGCGCAAATCGGCATCACGCTGGAAGTGTCGGACGCCAAGACCGCCGAGCAGATCAAGCAATACCTGCCCAGCATTCGCAGTGGAATTTTGCTGCTGACCTCGCAGCGCACCTCGGAAGAGCTGCTGCAGCGCGAGGGCAAGGAAAAGCTGGCCTCCGACATCTTGCGCGAAGTGTCCCGTCCGCTGGGTTACCCGGTGTCGTCGGCCAAGCCTCGCCGCGAGGTGCGGGACGACGACGCGGAAGAGCCTGCCGCGCGCCGCAAGGTCGAGAAGAACCCTGTGCAGCGGGTGTTGTTTTCCAGTTTCATCATCCAGTGAGCTGGCAAGGATTTTCCCATGAGTGATTCATTTCTATCCCAGGAAGAGGTTGACGCCCTTCTGGAAGGGGTCACCGGAGAGAGTCAGAAATCGGTCGAGGAAGTCGCCGAGGCGGGGGCTGTCCGCAACTACGACATTTCCAGCCAGGAACGTATTGTTCGTGGCCGCATGCCGACGATGGAAATCGTCAACGAACGGTTTGCGCGCAATTTCCGCATCGGGCTGTTCAACTTCATCCGGCGCAGTCCCGAAATCTCGGTGGGCACCGTCTCGGTGCAGCGCTACAGCGCCTTCCTGCGCGAACTGGCGGTTCCGACCAACTTCAACATTGTGGCCATCCGGCCGTTGCGTGGCAGTGGTCTGATCGTGTGCGAGCCCTCGCTGGTGTTCGGCATCATCGACACGCTGTATGGCGGCGTGGGCAAGTTTCAGACCCGGATCGAGGGGCGGGATTTTTCCCCTACCGAGCAGCGCGTCATCAATCGGCTGGTGGATGTCATCTGCGCCGAGTACAAGAAGGCTTGGCACGGTATCTATCCGCTGGAGCTGGAATACCAGCGTTCGGAAATGCAGCCCCAGTTTGCGAACATCGCAACGCCCAGTGAAATCGTGGTTTCGACGGCCTTTCAACTGGAGATCGGCGACCTCTCGGGCGCCATCCATATCTGCATGCCCTACGCCACCCTGGAGCCGATTCGTGACGTGCTGTATTCGTCCACGCAGGGTGATTCGATCGAGGTGGATCGCCGGTGGGTGCGTGTCCTGACGCGCGAAATCCAGGCGGCCGAAGTGACCCTGGTGGCGGAATTGGCGCGGGCCGATGCCACCGTGGAGCAGTTGCTGGCCATGAAGCCCGGCGATTTCATTGAGCTGGACCGGGAACCCCGTATTCGGGCCTCCATTGGTGGAGTGCCTATTTTTGAGTGCCAGTATGGCACCCACAATTCCAAATATGCGATCCGCATTGAAGAATGCCTGCGCAATGCGGACATGAGCTGGATGGGAGAAAAAGATGTCCACTGACGACAATAACGAAGGCAAAGACAGCGCGGACGATCCGTTTGCAGGCTGGGCCGAAGCGCTGGAAGAACAAAAGCGCACCGATGACAAGCCTGGTGACGCGGAGCAGGGGGGGCCATTGTCTGGCGAGCCGGTTCGTCCGTTCTCCGGTGGCAGTGACGGAACGGTCAACGACATCAACATGGTGCTCGACATTCCCGTGCAGCTGTCGGTGGAGCTGGGGCGTACCAAGGTGCCCATCAAGTACATCCTTCAGCTGGCACAGGGGTCCGTGGTGGAGCTCGACGCGCTGGCGGGCGAGCCCATGGATGTGCTGGTCAACGGCTACCTGATTGCACAGGGCGAGGTGGTGGTGGTCAATGACAAGTTCGGCATTCGACTTACCGACGTGGTAACGCCATCGGAGCGCCTGCGGCGGGTCAGCCGTGGATAGTGCCGGCATGACCCAGACGCTTGTCATTGTGGTGCTGTTCGTGGTGGCCATGGCGGCCCTGCCGTGGCTGGTGCGGCGAGTGCAGTTGCGCCATGCGGCGGGCGGGGCCACTGGAGGCGCTGCGTCTCGCGTGCTGTCCGCTTTGGCGGTGGGCCCCCAGCAGCGTGTGGTGACCGTGGAGGTGGGGCCGGAAGGGGCACGCGCCTGTCTGGTGCTGGGCGTGACGGCCCAGAGTATCACCTGTCTGCATGTCATGGGTTCCCCTACTGCTGTTGCTCAGGGCACTCCTGTGGCTTCCTTTGCCGGTGCCATGGCGCTGGCCGCACAACCCCCCGAAAAGGCTTCCCATGTCTGATGCGGCTGGCGGATGCGGTCACAGGGTGGAGGGGACATCGCGCCCGCTGGCATGGCTGGTGGGATTTGCTGCGTTGGCCATGGTGCATGTGCCGGCCATTGCACAAAGCGGTGGCTCCTTGCCTTTGCTTGTGGGATCGGGCAGCGCGGGCACCAGTTTCTCGGTGCCTATCCAGACATTGCTGTTTTTCACGGCACTGTCGTTCCTGCCGGCGGTGCTGCTGATGATGACGGGTTTCACCCGCATCGTCATTGTGCTGTCGCTGTTGCGCCAGGCCCTGGGGACGCAGTCGGCCCCGCCCAATCAGGTCATCATTGGCTTGTCGCTCTTTCTCACGTTCTTTGTCATGGGGCCCACGCTGGACCGCGTGTATAAGGATGCCTATGTGCCCTACACCACCAACGCCATCAGCTTCGAGGCGGCGCTGGAAAAAGCCGAGGCACCGATGCGGGAGTTCATGCTCAAGCAGACCCGGCAGTCCGACTTTGCGCTGTTCTCCCGCCTGGCGCGGCTGGAAGCGACAGTCACCGCCGAAACCGCACCGTTGCGCGTACTGGTGCCTGCCTTTGTGACGAGTGAGCTCAAGTCCGCATTCCAGATCGGATTCATGATTTTCATCCCGTTTCTGGTCATCGACATGGTGGTTTCCAGCATCCTCATGTCCTTGGGCATGATGATGTTGTCGCCCGTGCTGGTGGCATTGCCGTTCAAGCTCATGCTGTTTGTGCTGGCCGATGGCTGGAATCTGCTGATTGGCTCGCTGGCGGCCAGTTTTGTGACCTGAGGACGCCGTCTTATGACCTCTCAGCTGGTTTTGACCATGGGGCGCGAAGCGCTCACCCTGCTTTTGATGATCGCCATGCCCGTGCTGGGTGTGGTGATGGCGGTGGGTTTGGTGGTCAGCATCTTTCAGGCCGTGACCCAGATCCATGAGGCGACCCTGGCCTTTGTTCCCAAGCTCATCGCGGCCATGGTGGTCTTTGCGGTGGCCGGCCCATGGATGATCAGTACCCTGGTGGATTACATCCGCCGGACCATTGAATCGATACCGTCGGTGATTGCCTGATGTGGCAGACCGCTTGGGGATGGTGAGAATGCCGCGCCAATGGGTCGGCTATGTGGCGATCCACTCGCACTGTGCGGGCAGCGGGTGCATTGCAACGCGGGTGGCTGGTTTCTTTCGGGTCGCGCCCTGAGCCCGGATTGGATGGTGGATTTCTCGTGATCACCTTCACCGAGGCGCAACTCGTTGCCTGGATTTCGCCCATTCTTTGGCCCTTTTTGCGTGTGTTGGCCGTTTTTACGGTGGCGCCCGTGTTCTCGATGCGTGCCATTCCCATGCGGGTCAAGATCGGGCTGGCTTTTCTGGTCGCACTGTGTGCGCAGGCGGTTTTGACCAACCAGCCGGTGATCAGTGTGAACGGGCGCGAGGCCCTGGGGGCAGTGGCCCAGCAGGTGGTGGTGGGCCTGGCCATTGGGTTTGCAGTGCGCCTGGTGTTCACTGCCGTGGAACTGGCGGGTGAAATCATCGGTTTGCAGATGGGGCTGAATTTCGCTTCGTTCTTTGACCCGACGAGCAATGCGCAGGTGAGTGCGGTCGCGCGGTTTTTCGGAAACATGGCAACCCTGCTCTTTGTGGTCATCAATGGGCACCTGATGGTGTTGATGGCCGTGGTCAAGAGTTTTGACAGTTTTCCCGCCGACGGAAATTTCCTGCAGGCACTGGGGCAGATGCACCTGCACGAACTGGGGTCCTCGCTGTTTTCCAGTGCTTTGTGGATTGCGCTGCCAATGATCGCGCTGCTGACGTTTGTCAACCTGACCCTGGGCATCATTTCCCGTGTGGCCCCGCAGATGAATATCTATGCGGTGGGCTTTCCGGTGACCCTGACGGTCGGCTTGCTCGGCATCGCCGCGACATTGCCCATGCTGGAGCAGCCGGTGCTGGCATTGATGCAGCAGGTCATGGATCTTTTTGAGGTTCAGCGGTAGTCAAACCAGCTCGTTGCGGATGGCGTAGACCGTCAGTTCGGCGTTGTTGGAGAGCTTGAGCTTTTCGAGAACGCGCGAGCGGTAGACGCTGACGGTTTTGGGGCTGAGCATCAGTTCTTCGGCAATGTCCGACAGCTTGCGTCCCGAGGCAATCTTGACGAGGGTCTGCAGCTCACGCTCGGAGAGCGCGGCATGGGGCGCCTCGGGTGCAGGTTGTGCCAGGCTTTCCGCCAGCATCTGGGCCACTTCAGGGGTGAGGTATTTGCGCCCCTGCATCACGGTGCGCACGGCGGCAATGAGCTCGACCGGATCGCTGGCCTTGTTGGCATATCCCTGCGCACCGGCGCGCAGGCAGCGCAGCGCATATTGGTCTTCTGGATACATCGAGACCACCAGCACCTTGATGCTGGCGTGGGTTTCGCGCACGCTGGCCAGCACTTCCAGTCCGCTGCGTCCGGGCATGTTCAGGTCCAGCAGCAGCACATCGCAGGGGGTGGCCCGCAGCACCTCGCGCAGCTCCGAATACCCCCCCGCCTCGCCGGTGACAAGGATGTCGGGAGCTTCGGCCAGCGTATCGCGTATGCCGCGGCGCAAGACAGCGTGGTCATCACACAACACAACATGAATCACTGGGGCTCTCCTTCGGCGGATGCATTGTCGCGCGATGCGATAGGGACAGAGAGAATCACGCTGGTGCCTTTGCCGGGCTGGCTGCTGATGTCCAGCCAGCCGTTCACGGTGCGAGCCCGCTCCAGCAAGCCCTTCAGGCCAAACGCCTTGGGTTTGTCGCGCATGGCGGGTTCGATTCCGCAGCCGTCGTCGGCGACCTCCAGCGTCAGCACACCTTCGCTGTCTGCCAGGTCAATGCGGACTCTTTGTGGTGCCGCATATTTGGCGACGTTGGTCAGCGCTTCCTGGGCGGTGCGATAGGCGACCAACTGCACTTCGGCCGGTATGTTGACGACTGCGCTGCTCGCACGGAGCACTGTCGGGACACCCGTGCGGCGCTCGAAACTGCTGGCCAGCCACTGGACAGCGGCGACCAGACCCTGGTCGAGAATGGGCGGGCGCAAGTTCATCATGATGCGCTGGCTGGCGCCAATGGCATGCTGGAGCATGTCGGCCGCGGCTGAGGCATGTTCCTGCATCGCCGGATCGTGGGTATGGCGCCCGATCCAGGCGATGTCAAAGCGTACGGCAGTGAGGGCGCCACCGATATCGTCGTGGATTTCCCGGGCGATTGCCGCGCGCTCCTTTTCGATGGATGTTTGCAGATGCTCGGTCAGATCGGCCAGGCGGCGCTGGGATGCGGCCAGTTCGGCCATGGCGTGTTCACGCATCTTCCTCGCCTCGTGGACCTCGATGGCGCGGGCCATGACGTGGGGCAGGCGCACCATGTCGTCTTTGGACAGGTAGTCCGCTATTCCGAGCCGCATGGCGTCGACGGCCGCTGTTTCCCCGATGGCCCCGGAGAGCAGGACAAAGGGCGGATGTTGCGGCAATTGCGCAACATGCCGCCATGCATCCAGTGCTGTAAAACCAGCCAAGCGGTAGTCGGCCAGGATGATGTCGAAAGGTTCGTTCGCCGTCAGGGTCTTGAAGGTCTCCAGCGTATCCACATGCTGGAGCGTGAATGCCATACCCGAGCGGCGCAAGGCCGCCTTCGCCAGTCCGTGATCGGCAAGAGAATCTTCAAGATGAAGGATCTTTAGGGGATGGTCGGGTATTGCTTTGACCATAGGGGCGCTATCATAGGATACATATTGGAACAAATAGTGTTATCTCGCGGAAGGTAAGCGGCGCGAAGCGCCAGACGAGTAACACCGTGTAGGGTGAGCGTTTGGTGATTGGTGGCGGATTCCGCGGGATCTGCTTTTGTGCGTGCTTTGCAATATCTGCCGGGATGGAAAAACGATGCAATCTACGCTCACACCCTCCGGAGGACCCGGAGTGCAGGTTCCCGTCATGGTCGCGGCGGAGCTGCAGGACTCTCTGCTGGTGGTCATGCACGACTTGCATCGGCTTGAGGGGTTGCTGAACCACGCCACGGACAACTTGCTGGAGCGCTTTGGAGAGGCCAATGCGGCCTTGTCCGATGTGGTGGTCGCCGATGCGCCGGAGCTGATGGCTGCACGAACAGCATTGCGCAGGGCCGTGACCGAGTTGCAGTTTCAGGACATGGCGTCGCAGTTGATCTGGCATACCACCAAGGTGCTCCAGGGTTGCGCCTTTCGGCTTGCCTCGGAAGCCATGGGCCATGAGGAGGGTGAAGAGGCGGCGCCATTTGCCGAAATGGCCCCTGACCGCCCCAATCCTGTGACCCAAAGCGAGATGGATGCGGGTTCTGTGGATCTGTTTTGACGTTTATCGCGTTGGTTAACCTATACATTCAAGTCTGTTGGAGCCTTACATGCAATCGATCCTTGCCGTAGATGATTCACCTTCCATGCGAAAAATGGTGTCTTTTACCCTCACGGGTGCTGGCTACCATGTGGTGGAAGCCGTGGATGGGCAGGATGCCCTGGAAAAGGCGGAAACCCACGACATCCATCTGGTGCTCGCGGACCAGAACATGCCCAGACTCGATGGCATCGGCCTGACTCGCAAGCTGCGCGAGCACCCAAAATTCAAGACCATTCCCATATTGATTCTGACCACTGAATCCAGTGACCAGATGAAACAGGCCGGCCGTGCTGCAGGCGCTACGGGATGGCTGGTGAAGCCCTTTGATCCGAGCCGATTGATCGAAGTGATTCAGAAAGTCATCCGCTGATCCGTCTGGACAGGGGAAAGCAAGACAACAGGAGCCTCCATGGCGGAAACCTATCAAGAAGGATCGGGTTCTGGTGCAGATTTTGATCTGAGCCAGTTCTATCAAATCTTTTTCGAAGAAGCAGGCGAGAACCTCGATCAGATGGAGCACATGCTGCTCAATCTGGATCTGGTCAATGCCAATGACGAAGAACTCAACGGCATTTTTCGGTGCGCGCACTCGATCAAGGGCGGCTCCGCCACGTTCGGGTTTGCTGACGTGGCGGAATTGACGCACCAGATGGAGTCGCTGCTGGACCGACTTCGGCGCCACGAGCTTCAGCCGATCCCGCAAATGGTCGACGTATTGCTCGAATCTGCAGACGCATCGCGCAGTCTGCTGGCGCGCCACCAGGCGGGGGAGCAGGGCGAGGCGGTTTCCACCACGGATTTGGTGCTCCGCATCAGTGAACTGGCTGCGGGCCGGGTTCCGGGGGGGCTGTGCCCGCACCTGTGGCTCCAGCGCCCGCTCCTGCGGTGGTGGCAGTCGCGCCAGCACCTGCGTTCGTGCCTGCGCCCGCAGTGGTGCCAGGCCAGCCGCGCACGCTGCAAATCCAGATCGGTCCGCTGGAGCGTCCCGAGCAGGCGGATGCCATCAAGGAGTTGTTCCGCGACATCCCCGGTCTCGGGTCGATCAGCGATTTGCCTGGGGTGGAGCCTGCCACGCGCCGGTTTGCCGTAGAGACTACGTCGACCAATGACGATCTACTGGACCTTTTTGCGTTCCACGTCGCCAAGGAGCAGGTGGTGATCAGCGACGGGGTGGCGGCAGGTGTTGCGGCAGTCGAGCCGGCCTTGCAAGGTGGGGATACCGCAGAAGTGCCCTACGGGTTCTTTGCCGATGCACCCGGTGCACCCGCCCAGGGCGTCACAGCCCCTGTTGCTGCGGCGTCTGTAAATACCGTTGCCAAGGTGGCCGCACCCAAAGCGGCCTCCGAGCCCAAGGTACAGAGCCAGGCCCAGATGGAATCGACAACCATCCGTGTGGCGGTGAACAAGGTCGACCAGCTGATCAATCTGGTGGGCGAGCTGGTGATCACCCAGGCCATGCTGGCGCAAAACAGCCGAGGTCTTGACGCAGGTGCCTACCAGCAATTGCTGGCGGGACTGGCGGATCTCGACCGCAATACCCGTGATCTGCAGGAATCGGTCATGTCGATTCGCATGATCCCCATGTCCATCGTCTTCAGCCGCTTTCCGCGCATGCTGCGCGACCTGGCGAACAAGCTTGGCAAGAAGGTGGATTTCGTGACCCTGGGTGAGGCCACCGAACTCGACAAGGGGCTGGTGGAAAAGATCACGGACCCGTTGACCCATCTGGTGCGCAACAGCTGTGACCACGGTATCGAAATGCCTGCTGAGCGGCTGGCAAAAGGCAAGCCGGAGCATGGCACCATCACGCTTTCAGCCTCGCACCAGGGCGGCTCGATCGTGATCGAGGTGCGCGACGATGGCAAAGGACTGTCGCGCGAAAAGATCCTGAGCAAGGCGCTGGAGCGTGGCCTCGATGTGTCCGAGCACATGAGTGACGCCGATGTATGGCAGCTGATTTTTGCCCCGGGTTTTTCCACTGCCGAGGAAGTGACTGATGTTTCCGGCCGGGGCGTGGGCATGGATGTGGTCAAGCGAAACATTGCGGCGCTCAACGGCTCGGTCGAAATTGATTCGGCAGAAGGATACGGAATGAGGGTGTCCGTGCGCCTGCCCCTGACGCTGGCCATCATGGATGGCATGTCGGTGGGTGTCGGTGATGAGGTCTACATCCTTCCGCTGTCGTCCGTGGTGGAATCGTTCCAGGTCAATGCCGACGACGTCAGCACGGTGGCGCAGGGTTCGCAGCTGGTCAAGGTGCGGGACGAATACATGCCTGTGATTGCGCTGGAAAAGATATTCCAGGTGCCCCGCTTCGACGCCAGCAAGTCCAGCAACATCATGGTGGTGGTGGAAGCCGATGGCAGTCGCGTGGCCCTTCTGGTGGACGAGCTGCTGGGCCAGCACCAGGTGGTGGTCAAGAACCTCGAGTCCAACTATCGCAAAGTCCCCAATGTGTCGGGTGCCACGATTTTGGGCGACGGCACCGTGGCCCTGATTCTGGATACCGGCGGGCTGGTGCGGCGCGCACGCCACTAGGTTCGAGCGCCTGCGCAGATCGTCGCAGGCTCTGTCATGAAAGGAAAGATCACCATGAGTGTGATGGAAAAATCAGAAGAAACCACTGCGTCCGGTGCCCGGGAGTATCTGACGTTCAGGCTGGACCAGGAAGAATACGGAATCGACATCCTGAAAGTGCAGGAGATTCGCGGCTACGAGCCCCCCACCCGCATTGCCAATGCGCCCGAATTCATCAAGGGCGTGGTCAATTTGCGGGGAACGATCGTCCCCATTGTGGACATGCGCATCAAGTTCAACTGCGCTCAGGCGGACTACAACACCTTCACGGTGGTCATCATTCTGAATCTGCGTCAGCGGGTGGTCGGAATTGTGGTGGACTCGGTCAGCGATGTCATGGAACTCGCGTCCGGCAGTGTCCGGGCTGCTCCCGATATCGAAAGCGCGATTGACAACAGCTGCATCCTCGGCCTGGGCTCGGTGGGCGAGCGCATGCTCATCCTGCTGGATATCGAGAAACTGATGTCCAGTGTGGACATGGGGCTGGTAGCTGCCGACGATTAGCACGGGCGCATCGCTCAATCGGTGGCGCAGGCAAGTACAGGCCCGTGAAACGCTTCACGGGGCCCATGGAGCGAACAGGACCTCCCGTTGGAACAACACATGTCCCAGACCACCAGCACTGCATCATCCGCGCGAACGCGCACACTTTCCAGCAGGGCCGATACTGCCAGCGGGGCACCGGCGGCATCCGGCCCCCTGTCGCAAGGGCGCGAATTTGTCTGGACGACAGCCGATTTCGCGCGCGTCCAGGGGCTTATTTACCAGCGTGCCGGCATCAGTCTGCATGACGGCAAGCACGCCATGGTTTACAGCCGGCTATCGCGCCGCCTCCGGGAGACGGGGCATTCGAGTTTCAACGAGTACCTGAGCTGGCTCGAAACACACGACGGACCCGAGTGGCAAGAGTTCGTGAATGCACTGACCACCAACCTGACGGCTTTTTTTCGTGAGCAGCACCATTTCGAGATCCTGGCCGCACATCTGAAAAGCAAGCCTTCCGGCACGCCGTGGCGTGTCTGGTGCAATGCCGCCTCCACGGGGGAGGAGCCCTATTCCATCGTCATGACAGCCCTGGAAGCGCTCGGCTCGAGTGCGCCCTTCAAACTGACGGCCAGTGACATTGACTCTCGTGTTCTGGCAACGGCGGCGCAAGGTGTCTATCGTCTGGACAATGTCAAAGGACTCAGTCCCGAGCGTCTTCATCATTTTTTCCTGCGCGGCAAGGCGGGCAATGAGGGCTTGGTCCGCGCCAAACCCGAGATGCGCAAGGCGATCGAGTTCATGAGCGTGAACCTGATTCGCGATGACTGGCCGTTCCGGGAACCCTTCGATGTGGTCTTCTGTCGCAACGTCATGATTTATTTTGACGCCCCGACCCAGCGCAAGGTGCTGGAGCGAATTCACCGGGTGCTCAAACCGGGTGGAATGCTATTCGTTGGTCATGCGGAGAACTTCAGCGAGTCCCGAGACCTCTTCACCCTGCGCGGCAAAACGGTTTACGAACGGCGTTGACCGTATCTGCTATGTCTTGCAATTTCCGTGACCAGGTAACGATCCGGCGCCATTTCGCCAGCGGTCTTTCCGGGATCTCTTTCCATGGCGTTTGACACCACCGAGCGGCGGCGTGCGCCGCGCATTGCCCCCTTGAGCGCAGACATCTACGCCACTGGCGCGTCGGTCGCCAAAGAGTCTTCCCTGGAGGAGTTGAAGGCCCGGGCACGCAAGCCCGGTGAGGCATCGTTCTTTTATCTCGACCACCACTTCCAGCACAACGCCGTGAAAGTGTTGCCGGGTGAATATTTCGTTTCGGACGAGAGCATGGTCATCATGACGGTGCTGGGGTCGTGCATTTCTGCGTGCCTGTGGGACAGCAGGGCCCGGATTGGAGGAATGAACCATTTCATGCTTCCAGACGGGGATCTGGCGGATGTCTCGGGTCGCTATGGTTCCTACGCGATGGAGTTGCTGATCAACGAAATGCTCAAGCTGGGTGCCAGGCGTGAGACGCTGCAGGCCAAGATTTTTGGCGGCGCCCAGGTGATGCACAACTTCACCACGATGAACGTCGGAGAGCGCAACACGAATTTCGTCTTGAACTATCTCCAGACCGAGCGCATTCCCATCATGTCCGAGGATGTGCTGGATATTTATCCACGCAAAGTGGTGTTTTTCCCGGTGACCGGTAAAGTCATGGTGAAGCGGCTGGCACATACCCACCCCGGAACGCTCGTGGCCCAGGAAGTTCGCGGAAATGCGGTCATCGTGGCGAAGACTACATCTGGCGGGTCCGTGGATCTGTTTTGAGGAAGGCGTGAGGGAATGAGCAGGAAAATTCGAGTGGTGGTGGTGGATGATTCGGCGCTGGTGCGTAGCTTGCTGGCGGAAATCATCAATCGCCAGCGAGACATGGAGTGCGTTGGCACGGCCAATGATCCATTGGTTGCGCGTGAAATGATCCGTGAACTGAACCCCGATGTGATCACGCTGGACGTGGAAATGCCGCGCATGGACGGCATTGACTTTCTGGGGCGACTGATGCGTTTGCGTCCCATGCCGGTGGTGATGATTTCCACCCTGACAGAGCGCGGCGCCGAGGTCACCATGAAGGCGCTTGAGCTGGGTGCTGTGGATTTTGTGGCCAAGCCGCGTGTGGGTTTGGCGAACGGCATCAATGAACTCGCCTCCCTGATCGTCGACAAGATTCGCGTGGCAGCGGTGGCACAGGTGCGCCGTGCCGCGCCACGCGACGCGGCTGCAGCAGCAACCTCCGGGGTGGCACACCACGCACCTGCAGGGGCGTTGCTGGGGCGGCTGTCGACAGAAAAACTGATTTGCATCGGCGCCTCGACCGGGGGCACGGAAGCGATTCGCGAAGTGCTGGTGCAGATGCCGGCAGATTCGCCCGCCATTGTGATCACCCAGCATATGCCGCCTGGCTTTACAACCAGTTTTGCGGCGCGCCTCAATGGGTTGTGCCAGATCACGGTCAAGGAGGCCGTCAATGGCGAGCGCATCTTGCCGGGGCATGCGTATATCGCCCCGGGTGGCACGCAGTTTCATGTGGCGCGCAGTGGTGCCAACTATGTGGCGGTGGTGGACGATGGCGCTCCGGTCAATCGACACAAGCCCTCGGTGGAGGTGCTTTTCAAGTCTGCGGCGGCCGTGGTGGGGCGCAATGCGTTCGGCATCATGCTCACCGGCATGGGCAACGATGGGGCGGTGGCGATGCGGGAGATGAAGGATGCAGGCAGCTACAACTACGTGCAGGACGAGGCGAGTTGCATCGTGTTCGGCATGCCGCGCGAAGCGATTGCGCATGGTGCGGCAGACGAGGTGCTGCCCTTGAACCAGATTGCCCCCGCCTTGATTGCCCGTCTGCGCGGGGCCACCGATCGCCTGCACCATCGCATCTGAACAAATCAAACCGCGCGGCGGTGCGCGCGCGTGGTGAGAAGCTGCCAGGAGTTCAGGCAGAAAGCGCTGACCAGCGTTCCAGTGCAGCCATCAGCTGTTCCTCGATTTCGCTCTCGCGTGCATGGAGTGCGGCGGCTCGGGCGGCGTCCTGGCTGTACAGCGTGCCGTCGGCCAGCGCGTTCTGCAGGGATTTCTGCTCGGCCTCCAGATCCGAAATCTGTTGTGGCAACTGGTCCAGTTCACGCTGCTCTTTGTAGCTAAGCTTCTTTTTTGATAGCTGTTCAGGCTTGTCTGATAAGCGCTCAGGGCTGTTTTTATTTGAACTATCTGCCGCACTCTCCTTCGGAGGTGGCGCAGATGCAGCCAAAGCCCGGCTTCGCTTGGACTGAATCAGCCAGTCCTGCACGCCGCCCTCGTATTCCCGCCAGTTGCCATCGCCTTCAAAAGCGATGGTGCTGGTCACCACGTTGTCCAGGAAGGTGCGATCGTGGCTCACCAGAAATACGGTGCCGTCGTAGGATTCCAGCAGATCTTCCAGCAAGTCCAGTGTGTCGATGTCCAGGTCATTGGTGGGTTCGTCGAGCACCAGGACATTGGCTGGACGCGCAAAAAGGCGCGCCAGCAAAAGCCGGTTGCGCTCTCCACCAGACAGAGACCTCACGGGTGAATGCGCGCGCGCGGGGGAAAACAGGAAGTCGCTCAGGTAGCTTTTGACGTGCTTGCGCTGTCCGCCAATTTCGATCCATTCGCTTCCGGGGCTGATGAAGTCTTCCAGAGTGGCATCCAGATTGATGGCATGCCGCATCTGGTCGAAATATGCCACTTGCAGGTTCGCTCCTTGGCGTATCTGTCCTGCATCGGGCTGCAGTTCCCCCAGGATGAGCTTGAGCAGGGTGGTCTTGCCGGCGCCATTGGGGCCAATCAGTCCGACCTTGTCGCCCCGCAGGATGGTCGCGCTGAAGTTGCGAACAATGGTCTTGTCGCCGAACGCCTTGCTGACCCCGGTCAGTTCGGCCACGATCTTGCCCTGGTAGCCATTTTGCGAACCCGTGGCAACGTCCATCTTGACGCTTCCCACCACATCACGCCGTGCTTCACGGCGCGCGCGCAGATGCTCAAGCCGCGTGATCCGGCTTTGACTGCGCGTGCGCCTTGCTTCCACGCCCCGGCGAATCCATACCTCTTCC
The DNA here is from genome assembly GCF_002157145.1 of Acidovorax carolinensis. Classification (NCBI taxonomy): domain Bacteria; kingdom Pseudomonadati; phylum Pseudomonadota; class Betaproteobacteria; order Burkholderiales; family Comamonadaceae; genus Acidovorax; species Acidovorax carolinensis. Next base: position 3,563,729 of record NZ_CP021361.1, on the reverse strand, counting down.
TGCGCCAGCAATTTGTCTGCCTTGGCGGAAATGACGGCCTCTTGTGCGAGTTGCTCTTCCTTCTGGATAAGGTACTGGGCGAAGTTGCCCGGATAGGAACGCAACTGGCCCCGGTCCAGCTCCACAATCCGGGTGGCCACCCGGTCGAGAAAGGCCCGGTCATGGGTGATTGTGATAACGCTGCCCGGAAAGTCGAGCAGCAGGTCTTCGAGCCATTCGATCGAGTCCAGGTCCAGGTGGTTGGTGGGTTCGTCGAGCAGCAGTACATCCGGCCGTGCCACCAAAGCCTGGGCCAGGGCGACGCGTTTCTTGGTGCCTCCTGAGAGTGTGCCGACGACGGCATCCGGATCCAGGTGCAGGCGCTGCAGCGTCTCTTCGACCCGCTGCTCCCAGTTCCAGGCGTCATAGGCTTCAATTACGGATTGCAGCGCGTCCAGATCGAGCCCCTCTGCTCCAGACAGGTACTGGTCTCTGACAGCAATCACACGCTGCAAGCCTTCGGACGCTGCCTTGAAAATGGTGGCATGCGGATCAAGGGATGGCTCTTGGGCAACATAAGCGATGCGCACCCCTTGCTGTACTTGCAGGGTGCCGTCATCTGGCTTGGCCAGTCCCCCCAGAATTTTGAGCAGCGACGACTTGCCAGCGCCGTTGCGTCCAATCAGCCCGATGCGCTCGGCGGTTTCAAGGGAAAAGCCGGCGTGATCCAGCAATGCGACATGCCCAAATGCGAGTTGGGCGTCCAGTAAGGTGATAAGTGCCATGGTGGCGCTGATTATCAGGGGGCGCCAAAGGTTCATTGGTGGATGGGGTCGGTAGGAACCGAAGTGCATTGCCCGCATTTCCCTCGTCACAACGAAGATCTGAGGTACCGGCTTTGACGGTTCAGATGTAGATGGTTGAATGTCGCGTCGTCAGCTCCCGACTACTTTCTCCAAGTTTCCATGCTATAGTCTTAGTCTTCGCTACTCGGAGGCGTCCCTTGTGGATGCCCTGGCTGGTGAGGCAAGAAGATTTGCAAAAAGCTTCGGTTTTGGGTGTGACGGGGTAAAAACCCGGTATATAATTCAAGGCTGCGCTGAAAAGAGCGGGCTGCTGGTGATAGCGGCTTGCAGGTAAGTGCAAAGACCTTCGGGTTGACGGGGTTGTAAAAACTCTGATATAATTTAAGGCTCAGCTGATCGCAGCTAGGTCGAGATGGCAAAAGAGCTTCGGTGAATTTGTTGTCC